>CABUNB010000029.1 GCA_902492755.1 uncultured Collinsella sp.
CTCACGACGGAGGCCACATTAAGTGGCCTCCTGTTCGTGCGGAACTCGCGATAAAGTTCATATGCGGCCGTTGGCGCCCGGGCAGCGCCGGGGACCTTTCTGTATCGATATAGCTTCTGAGCTGGATCGGTGTCGACAACGTCCAGCAAGGTTAACAAGCCAGCGTCGAATTTCCGGCGTGCTTTAGCTGAAAGAAAAGATGGCATGCGGAGCTTTGTTCCGCATTTGGGATGGGAGCCCCTCGGGAGCGAGCGGGCGTATACAAGGTTTATCGCGAGTTCCGCACGAGCCGGAGAGCACTTAATGTGCTCTCCGTGCGAGCAGGACTGTAGAGCAGGAAACCTTGTATACGCCCGCTCGCTCCCGAGGGGCATCTCTCATGCAAAAACTTTTGTTGGGTAAAGTCCGAGGTCAGTGGCGTTTTATACCGAGAATTTCAAAAAAGTTGAAAATTCATTACAAATTTGCGTTGACTTTAGGTAACTAAAGTTTCATACTGCTTTTCATCCACTGGGGGATGTGAACCGCACGGATCGTTCGCATCATGATTGAAGAGGATTTCTTAGACATGTTCACGCATCAGCTAAACATTATCAGCGTAGTAATTATCTGATGCGGGTTAGCACATACAGCTAGCCCGTACGATAACGGGCGGCTGATGAAGATGAGGGCCGTCGAGCGCAACCGACGGCCCTCATTTTTTATGTCTGGGAAGTTCTTTTTAGAGGAGGAAATGTAATGAACGGAGTTTTGCTCATGGTTGTGGCTGCGGCGGTGCTCGCCTGCGGCTATCTGGGCTACGGCCGCTGGCTGGCCAACAAGTGGGGCGTTGACAAAGAGGCCCTCACGCCGGCCAAGCGCATGAAGGACGGCAAGAGCTTCTCGCCCGTCTCCGCCTTCACCGCGTTCTCGCACCAGTTCAGCTCGATCTGTGGTGCTGGCCCTGTCACGGGTACGATCGTCGCCATGGCCTTTGGCTGGCTGCCCGTCGTACTCTGGGTCCTCGTCGGCGGCATCTTCTTCGGCGCCGTCCACGACTTTGGTGCCCTGTACGCCTCGATGAAGAACAACGGCAAGTCGCTCGCTCAGCTCATCGAGAAGTACATCGGCAAGACCGGCCGTCGCCTGTTCCTGCTGTTCTGCTGGCTGTTCTGCATCATCGTCATCGCTGCCTTCACCGACATGGTCTGCAAGACGTTCATGTTCACCCCGGCCGTTGACGCTTCTGGCGCTGCTACCGGTGCCGTCGACTTCACCAAGTCCTATGCCGCCGGCTGCGCTGGTACCATCTCCATCCTGTTCACCTTCGTTGCTATCGCCTTTGGTTGGGCCCAGAAGAAGTTCAACCTCACCGGCGCTGCCGAGTTTGTCACCGGCGTGGTCCTCATGGTTCTCATGTTCGCCGTCGGTATGCAGTTCCCGGTCTACCTGGACAAGTTCCAGTGGTTCGCCGTCGTTATGGTCTACCTGGTCTTTGCTGGCGCTATGCCCATCCAGATGCTCAAGACCCCGCGTGACTACCTCACCTCGATCATGATGATCGTTATGATCGTCTGCGCTGTTCTCGGCATCGTCGTCCTGGGTGTTAACGGCCAGGCTACGATGACTGCCCCGGTCTTCACCGGCTTCTCCACTGCCTCCGGCATGATGTTCCCGGTCCTGTTTGTCTCCGTTGCTTGCGGCGCTCTCTCCGGTTTCCACAGCCTCGTTTCTTCCGGTACCTCCTCTAAGCAGGTCGAGAAGGAGCAGGACGCCGTCAAGGTTGGCTACGGCGCCATGATCGTCGAGTCCTTCGTCGGTATCCTTGCCATCATCGTCGCCGGCATCATGTTCTCCGACATGAACACCGCCGGTACCGGTGCCCTCAACGCTGGTGTCGCTTCCACGCCGTTCCAGATCTTCGCCGCCGGTATCTCCCGCGGCATGCAGGCCTTCGGCGTTGACGGCACGCTTGCTACCGTCTTCATGACCATGAACGTTTCCGCTCTGGCCCTGACCTCGCTCGACGCCGTCGCCCGCATCGCCCGCACCTCGTTCTCCGAGTTCTTTGCCCAGACCAACGACGCCCTGGCCATCGAGTCCAAGGCCGGCTACATGAAGGTTCTCGGCAACCCCTGGTTCGCCACGGTCGTCACCCTGCTTCCCGGTCTCGCCCTTGCCTTTGGTGGCTATGCCAACATCTGGCCGCTCTTTGGTGCTTCCAACCAGCTGCTCGGCGGTATGACCATGATCACCCTCGCCGTGTTCTGCAAGTGCACCGGCCGCAAGGGCTGGATGCTCTACGTGCCCGTCGCCTTCCTGCTCTGCTGCACCTTCACCTCGCTGGTCCAGAGCGCCATGGGCTGCATGACCGCTGTCCAGGCTTACGGCTTCTTCGGCACCATCCCGGCTACCGCCACCACGGCCGCCGTCTCCGTCGCCGCCACCAAGGGCCTGCAGCTCGTTTTCGCCGTCCTGCTGATGGTCCTGGGCCTCATCGTCGCCGCCAACTGCCTCAAGGAGTTCTTCGGCAAGGAGGCCGGCTCCATGCCTGACGAGGAGCCCGAGTGGTCCGAGATGGGCAAGGCCGAGTACGGTCGCGCCGCTGCCGCTGAAGCTCCTGCCGACGCCGAGGTCGCCAAGGCCTAGTCAGCTTGATGGACTAACCGTTCCATCCATATGACTCGGAAAGACCGGGTCCGCGACTTCGCGGACTCGGTCTTTTTTTCATGCGAAAGCGGGTGACGCTCGAGTGTTCTCGCAGATGTTTTGCGTGGATAAGGGCGCGCGTTGTACCATATAGACGTATATGTGTACATATGAAAGGGGCCCCGTGGCCAAGACGGTATATTCCGATAATCAAAACAATGTCGATGCTTTGGCTGAGCGCCTGAGCAGCCAGACGTCGCTTTCTGCTGAGCGTGCCAAGCTGGTTGCCTACGACCTGCTTTGCCGCAAGGCGCTCAAGATTAAGTCGAGTGCGCTGGCGCAGATTTTCCGCTCCGTCGATAAGGAATGCGACACCAAGGCGATGCGCGATGAGCTTATCGCGGCAAATATCGTGACCAAGATCGAGGGTAGCGGCATTAACGGACGCCCGGCGTTCTATACCATCAATGTCGAGATCCGCGATGCCCAGGAGCAGCCTGCCGAGTCCGTCGAAGATTTTGTCGTCGAGGATTCCGCTGACGCGCCTGCTGTGGAAGAAGTTGCTCCGCGTGAGCATGTCGATACCGATGAGTTGCTCGATGAGAACGTCGTGCGCGCCTTTACGGCCAAGGCAGGACGCGGCGGTTTTGGCGGGGGTGGCAAGCGCGATGCGCAGCGCCGCGCCCAGCAGGAGCGCTTCCGTCGCGCCGTTGCTCAAAAGGGTGAGACGGATGCCGAGGCTGTTGAGAACGAGGTTGCTGCCGAGTCGCAGAAGCCCGCGAAGGAGCAAAAGCCCGTGGAGGCCCAGGAGCACCAGCGTCGCCGTGGTGCCCACTTTAAGGCTGCGCAGCAGGATGTCGCGCATGAGGTCGAAGAGCCTTCCGAGGCTGCAGACGATGTTGAGGAGTCTGCCAAGAAGGCTCCGGGTTCATGCCGTCCCGGACGTGGTTTTGCGAGGCGCGCGTATCCCGTAAGGCGTCAGGAGAAGGGCGAGCCGGCTTCGACCACTCAGGACAAGAAGGCCGAACAAACCGAGAAAACCGTTGAGCCGGCGGCTCGCGAACAGAAGCCTGTTGAGCCGCAGCTTGAGGTTGATGCCGAGGCCAAGGGCGAGCAGCCTACTGATGAGCAGACGGAGCAGGGCGCGTCGAGCAAGCCTCGCCGCCGTCGCCATCGCGGGGGCCGCAGTTCCCATGCCGAGACTGCAGCCGAGAAGACCACGCCGCAGGACGAGGATGCGAAGGCCGAGGTTTCTTCGGGGCAGCCTAAGCGCCAGCCGGCGAAGGAGAGCAAGTCCGATCGTCCGCAGAAGCAGGCGTCTATGCCGAAGCGCGAGCGCAATTCCCAAGGCGATTCTAAGCGCAAGTCTCAGAAGAAGCCGGAGTCTGCCGCAGCAGATGCTGCTGCCCAGCAGCCCGAGTCGGCCGTCCGCGGCGAGGTATCGGCGTTTGCCCTTGCCCGCGTTTTAGGCAGGCAGCTGCTCAAAGTTGTCCCTACGCCTACGGCGCTCTCTAAGATCAAGGAGCAGCAGACACAGATCGTAAAGGTCGAGGGCAAGGACGGCAAAAAGGCTCCGCAGCGCACTCAGCACAACGAGATGTCCAACCGCAAGATTGCCGAAGAGATTGCAATCATCCAGGCTTGGATCGAGCAGAACCGAGGTGCCGATACGCCGGTTGCCTCGCGCCGCCAGCGTGCCTACCAGATTTTTAACGACGAGAAGGCTTTTGACGGCAAGCACGGCGAGCGCCTAATTCGGCGTATGACCGAAAAGGGCATCAGCATGCAGGCGATTAAGGTCGCCCCCAACCGCCCCGTGCACTTTACGGGTTTCTTTACGCTGGGCGCCGACAAGCCGTTCATTATGGTCGAGAACCTGGATACCTACGACGAGATCGTCAAGCTGCTGCGTGGCCGCAAGCACGCCAAGCTCTTTGGCATCAAGGTGGGCGGCGTGATTTTTGGCGGCGGATGCAAGGCGAGCGTCTCGCATGCCCTGGACGATTATCTGGCCGAGATCGGCTATCGCTTTAACTACGTCTACTACGTGGGCGATATCGACCGCGAGGGCGCGCGCATCGTCGAGCAGGCTCGCAATGCCAATGTGGTTGAGATCCGCCTGCATGCCGGCATGTACCGCGCCATGCTCGCCGAGCACAAGCGTCGCGTGAAGGCCGGCGGAGAGTGCGAGCCCGCGGCTGCCAACCAGGGCGTGCCGCAGAACTTGGCGGCGACGATCAAGGATCTGCCCATGGTCACGCGTGTGCAGTTCCGCAACGTGCTACGTGAAGGCGGGCGCATTCCGCAGGAGATTCTGATGACCGCCGACTATCGGGATGGCGACTCGGGAAGCTTCGACCGCATGCTGAACAACTAAATTCCGCCGGCCCCGGGAGAGCGGGGACACCGGCTTAGGTTTCCTGCTCTACAGTCCTGCTCACGACGGAGGCCACATTAAGTGGCCTCCTGTTCGTGCGGAACTCGCGATAAACCTAAGCCGGTGTCCCCGCTCTCCCGGGGCCGGCGGTGGCTTGGTTGTTGCATGCGGCTCGCTTTTCGGAACTGGGCTGATAGGCGTGCCTCAAAAAAATCTACCCCAGTCGCTGTGTAGGGTGTCTATAAAGAGCCGTGGCCAAAAAACATCAAATATGAGTACTGATATTCTTTTAGTAGCAGTAATTTTGACCACATTTAAGGTGATTTGACGTGTCGATCGAGCAGATAAGCTGCCGTATCTCTTCAGGTGTTCATTAAAGGAAGACCTTGATGCGAATAAATCTCATTAAGATCTTCTTTTATTAACGAAATAATGTAGCTACAACGGTAACAGTACTCATATTTGCCGTTTTTTGGCCACAGTCCTTCGGAGGGTCCTCGAAAATAGTCCCGAGCCGGCACTTTAGGAACGTCCCCAAGTGCCGACACCGCGTCTGCCTGCGGCGGCCGCGCCCTGCTGCGTCGCTCCGCATCCTTGCGGGTTCGGATCCCTCCGCTTGGCGGCGTTGGCTCGATTTGCTTGACGTGAGGGGCTCTTGGCTGGTGTGGGACGGAGGGATTCCGCGTCCGCCTGGTCGGCGGCCGCGCCCCGCTGCGTCGCTTCGCTCCTTGCGTGCTGCGCTGGAAAACGCTTCGCGTTTCCTCAGCTTCGCACCCTTGCGGGTTCGAATCCCTCCGCTTGCCCACATAAAAGCGCCCTGGGCCGTTATGGGCTCAGGGCGCTCAATTTTAATGGCTGGGACGGAGGGATTCGAACCCCCAACAGCCGGCACCAAAAACCGGAGTTCTACCGTTGAACTACGTCCCAATGTGTGGTGTTGCCCAAAAGCAACTCGTTTAGTTTACCTAATCTGCGAGGGCATCGCAAACGCCATCGAGCAGGCGTACGGCGAGTGTCTGCGCGTCGCTGGCCGTGAAGGTGCCGTTGTAGCGCGTCATGCCCGTGAGCTCAATGCGAATGCGTGCCGGCTTCTGCTGCGCGGCAACATTGGCAGTACGGATGCGCTGGGCCAGGTTGTGACATTCGGCGAGGGCAATCGTGGCGCGCGGTGCGGCGTCGGCGGGCAGCTCGTCGCTTGCGATCTCGAGCACCAGGTCAACGTCGGTTGGGACCTCGGAGTCGCAGAGCATCATGCCGCTGTTGTCGGTCGTTGCCGTGGCGATATTCCACATGCGCGACGCAACACTGCGTGCGATGGGGTCCTCGCCGATAACGGCAATCTGGAAGCGCTCGAGCACGTTGGCGGCGCGAGCAAAACCGATGCGGGACTCGGCTTCGGTGACCGAGGGCTTGCCCTCCCACACATGGTGCAGGCGGTTGATGTAGGCGTAGGTGTCCTGGAAGGCCATGCCGTCGGCAAACAGGCCGACATTTTCCTGGAACTGCTGCAGGGCGGCCTCGGTATGCGGACCAAAGTAGCCGTCGTCTTCGCCACAGGCAAAGCCCAAAACGTTGAGAGCGCGCTGCAGGGCCTGCACATCGGCGCCATGGAAATTGGGCATGCGCAGATAGAGAGTGCGGTCGCCCAGCTTATACGAAGCGTCTACAAGGGCGCTCCAGCAGGGGATATCGACGGCATGACCGGCAGCAAGGCCGCTGTCGAGCCTGAAGGTGCTGACGGCCTGCTCAGTGGTGGCTCCAAAGTACTTGTCGGTGACTTCGGCGGCATCAATCGTGTAGCCGAGCTGCAGGAGACGAGACTGCACGTCCTCGACGGCTGCTCCTTGCATGCCCGTTGTAATAGGTTCCATGAACGAACCCCTTTCGGCGTACCATTCGTACTATTTGAGCGTCTGTCGGATAGACAACGCAAAGGGATGCATAAACATGCACTCAACAGTGTAGCAAGTTGTGCCTAAATACGCTGCTGACAGGTTTTATAACCCCCGTTAGTTAAGGCGCTCCACAAAGAAATCTGCCATGGAGAGGAACAGCTCGCGTGCGTGCGGATCAAGCTCAACGTTCTCGATGGCCGCTTTGGCCTTAGCGGTCAGGTCGAGCGCGTAAGTGTGGGCGTAATCGATGGAGCCGGTTTCCTGGAAGATCTCCACGGCGCGTGCGAGCTGCGCGGGATCATCGGTGCCCGAGGAAAGAATCGCCTCGACCTCGTCGTGGTGGCGCTCATCAGAGAGGGCGTGTACGGCGACAAGCGTGCGCTTGCCCTCGGTGATGTCGGTGCGGAAGTCCTTGTTGGCGGCTTCCTTAGTGCCGACAAGGTTGAGCAGGTCGTCCTGAATCTGAAAGGCAAGGCCCGTGTGCAGGCCAAAGGCGCGCAGCGCCTCGATTTGCTCATCGCTGCCGCCGCCGATAATGGCTCCGGCGGCAAGCGGCGTCGCTCCGCTGTAAAACGCGGTCTTGTGCGTCGCCATGTCCAGGTAGTCATCAACCGAGATATCAAAGCGCCCGTCACGGACCCAACCCAGGTCGAGTGCTTGACCCTCGATGGTGCGGACGATCATCTCGGTAAGCTCGTGGAGCACGCGCAGCTTCACGTCGGACTCCAGCGTGGGGTCGTCGAGAACCGTCTTGGTGACCATGGTGAGCGCCAGGTCGCCGCAATTGATGGCAAGGCCCGTGCCCTCGGTAAGGTGCATGCAGGGCTTGCCTCGACGAAGCTGTCCGTTGTCGGCGATGTCGTCGTGGATCAGCGCGCCCGACTGGAAATGCTCGATGGCTGCCGCGGCGCTGCGGGCGCTCTCAAAGCTACCGCCCACTGCGGTTGCGGCGAGCATACAGATAAGCGGGCGGTGGCGCTTGCCGGCGTTGGCCGTAAAAGCCGAGAGCGGCGCATACAGGTAGCGCTCGATATCGGCAGAGGTCGCCTGTCCGTCAAAGAACGTGGCCAGATAGTCGTTAATCTGGTCAAAGTGCTGGGCTAAAAAGCTGGTAAACGGACTGGACACGGGTTCTCGCATTCTTTCTGAGGTTGCGTTGATGCAATATGCAGACAACATATTGCCACATTAGGGCGTTTGGCGCGGCAGTTTTGGCGATTTGGGACAACGGGCGTGCGTTTGATGGAGCGCGCCTAAATCAGCCCAAAATGCTCGAGCGCCGCAACGACACCGTCGTGATCGACGGTGTCGGTCACGTAATCGGCCTTATCCTTGAGATAGTCCGGTGCGTTGCCCATCGCAATGCCGACATCGACGGCGTTCATCAGCGAGACGTCATTGCTGGCGTCGCCAATGCCGTATACGGTTCCGTGGTGGGGGTCGAGGGCGTCGAGTACAGACTGGATGCCCCCGCGCTTCGTGCATTCGCGGGGCGAGATTTCGGTTACCTCGAGTTCGAGCTCGTTAAAGCACAGCAGCGGCTCAAGTGCCTTATCTTGAGCGATGTGGTTGGCGAGCGATGTAGACATCAAGATCTTGTAGACACTGTAATGTTGCAGCTGCGTGACTGCGTCGCCCAGGGTGCGCGCGTATCCGGGAGCATCGGGCGCATCGGCACTCATGCGCACGACGCCGTTGAGGCCCTCAAAGCGGATGACCTCGCCCGATTGCTCAAGGTAGGGGGCAAGACGCTGCAGCATACTGGGCGTCATCGACAGATCGCGAATTGCGTGTCCGTTGATCTCGGCGTAACCGCCCGCAAGACAGACGATGCCGGTCCAAGGCAGCTCAAGAAGTTTGGGGTGGATGCAGCTCAGGGTGCGTCCCGTGCAGATAAAGGCCATGTTGCCGTTGGCGACAAACTCGCGGATTGCCTGCGAAACCGCCTCGTTGGGATAGGGGGAGAGGTCCCGCTCGTCTTCGGGAAGGTCTTGGGCGAGCCTGGGGTCTTGCCAGGCGAGCGTTCCGTCGATATCGAAGAAGCAAATAGCGCCGCGCTTATGGGCTGCGCTGGCGGCAGGGGAGGCCGAGGTGGTGGACACAAATTCCGGCTCGAGGCCCATGATCTGGTCAAAATGCTCTTTAACGCGGGGAACGGAGATGCCGATGACCACCTGGGCGGTCTTGCCCGTAATGATGAGGCCCTTGGCGCCCACCGCGACAAACGACGCGTTATCTGCAACGATGGAAGGGTCTGCGACCTCGACGCGCAGGCGCGTGGCGCAGTTGGTTGCGCCCACGATATTGCCAACGCCACCTAAAAGCTGAATTACCCGCTCAGCGAGGACGTGATCTTGATCGGATCGACTATTGACCTCGTCATTGGGAGATTGCTCTTTGGCAAAGTCGCTTCCCGTTAAACAATCGATTGCCGCGCGATTGGCAACATGATCCTCGCGGCCCGGTGTCTTAAGGTCATAGACCAAGATGAGTGCTCGAAAACTAACAAAAAAGATGAGGCTAAAGGCAAGGCCGATACCGAGCGCCAAAAGATAGGCACCGGCATGCGTGCGCATGAGCGGAATAAAGTTGAAGGCTGCCATCTCCATCAGGCCGCCCGAGAAGATGCCGACGATGCCAAAGAGATTCATGGTTGTGGCAAGGCAAGACGATAAGACGGCGTAGAGCAAAAAGAGCCCGGGGTGGGTGAACATAAAGAGAAACTCGAGTGGCTCGGTAACGCCGCAAACCACCGAGGCGATGATGGCGGGAACAAGGATGACCCTGAGGCCGGCGCGGCGCTCGGGTTTTGCGGTGGAGTAGAACGCAGCTGCGATGGCAGGAAGGCCAAAGAGCTTGACCCAGCCGGTGGCGGTAAAACCGGCCCACGGCGCAAGCTCATTAAGGGGGCGCGTGCTATGGGAGAGGATGGGGAGCAAACTGCTCCACGTGGCGTAGATGCCGTCGTTAATGACCAGGTTGTCGTAGTAGATCGGCATGTAGAGCAGGTGGTGCAGGCCAAAGGGCTCGAGTGCTCGTTCTAAAAAGACAAAGATGCCCACGCCAAAGGGACCGACGCCTGCAAGCGCGTGACGCAGCGTATCGGTTACATCGTATACGTAGGGCACGATGGCGGCCGAGATAGCAGCAAGGGCAAACACGGCAAAAAAGCTGATGAGGTAGACCAGCGAGGAGCCGGAGAACGTGCCGAGCCAATCGGGAACCTTGGCATCGTAGAAGCGGTCATGGATGGCAACGACGGTTGCCGATACCGCCAGCGGGCCGATAATGCCGGTGTCGAGCGTCTTGATGCCGTCGATGACGGTGATACCGCTGGCGGAGGTCAAAGATGACGGGTACTCAAGTCCAAGGTTGTCTCCGCTCAGCTTAATGATCTCGCTCAAAAAGAAGCAGTAGGCAAAATAGGCGACGAGAGCCTCGAGGCAGCAACGAGCCGGTTGTTTTTGGGCAAGACCAATGGGCAGCGCTACGGCAAAAAGGAGCGGGAGGCGTTTAAAGACCGTCCACGAGCCGCGCTGGATGATAGCCCAGAAAACGTACCAAGGGGTTCCGTATACGGCGAGATCGCCGACGATGTCCGCAGTCGTTGCGAGAGCGGAGACGCCGACCATGAGGCCTGATATAGAAAACAGCATGGCGGGCGCGAACATTGCCCCGCCAAAGCGTTGGATTTTTTGCAGCATGTTCTGCCTTCCGAATATCGAGGCGCGTTGCGCGTGGGGAAACGTTTAAACAATGGATTCATTGTAGAGGACCAGACGATTGTCGTACCGGCAGTTTTGAGCGAAACCGATTTGGGCATGACAGAAACCGTCAACGGTTAAATCCTGTCGCTTTACCGATATTCGGTTTAAACAACTTTAAGAAATGCTATCGTGCCTAGCCGGAAATGAATAATGTAGAGGTGAAATAATGCCAAAAGCGATATACGAAGGAATCTACCGAGAAATACGCTCGCGCATCATTAATGGGACCTATGCGTTTCAGGAGATGCTGCCAACCGAAGCCGAGCTGACCGCGGAGTTCGGATGCACTCGCAATACCGTCCGTCGCGCCTTGGGTATGCTGGCCGACGGGATGTTTGTGCAGCCCATACACGGCAAGGGCGTGCGCGTTATTTGGCTTAAGGGCGAAACCGACATGTTGGGCGCACTCGAAGAGGTTGAGTCGTTTGGCGAGTTTGCAAAGCGCAACAATGCCGTTGCATCGACGGACGTTAAGTCTTTTGAACATCTGGTCTGCACCGAGCAACTCTCTCGTCACCTGGGCTTTAAGGTGGGCGAGGAGTTGATTCGCGTAGTGCGTGTCCGAAGCCTCAACGGCAACGCGCGCCAAGTGGACCATGGCTATTTTTTGGCGTCGATCGCCAAGGGCCTGACTCCCGAGATCGCGGCAGATTCTATTTACGGCTATCTGGAGCACAAGCGCGGTGTCAAAGTGATGGCGAGCCGTCGTACGGTGAGTGTCGAGCTCGCCAACGATGAGGACTGCAGCTATCTTGACCTCGGCAAATACAACTGCGTTGCCGTCATGGAGAGTCAGTCGTACACCTCGGATGGCATCTTGTTTGAGGTGACGCACACTCGCACACACCCCGAGATCTTCCATTACCGCGTCAACTCTAAGCGATAGCCGGCTAGCTCGCAGCCTGACGAGACTCATGCCCGCAAAGATAAAACGCCCGGTCAAACCGACGATGCATCGGCTTGACCGGGCGTTTTCTCTGCATTTGATAACAAATAATTGTTTATACAAAACTTGTCAAGTATCAAGTTGAAATTACCGTTCACCGAAGTTTTTCTACCGCTCTAGTAATACTTGTTCAAACAACTAGCCAAATAGCGTATCGTACAAATCAGCAAAAGGGGCAAAGTCCCCGAGCCAATCTCCGAAGGCGGCGGCAAAGGGTGCCGCCACGGTGTGAAAGGGTGGATTGTAATGAAGAACGAAATGAGCAGAAGGCAGTTCCTGGGCTTTGCTGGTTCCGCGGCTGCGGTTCTTGGTCTGGGTCTCGTGGGCTGCGGTGGTTCTGCCGGCTCCGGCTCCTCTGCTTCTGGTGACGCTGCCGAGGTCTACTTCCTCCAATTCAAGCCTGAGGTCGACAAGGAGTGG
Source organism: uncultured Collinsella sp. (assembly GCA_902492755.1). Lineage (GTDB taxonomy): Bacteria > Actinomycetota > Coriobacteriia > Coriobacteriales > Coriobacteriaceae > Collinsella. The sequence goes on from CABUNB010000029.1 coordinate 12,034, forward strand.
AAGGAGATCGCCAAGGCGTACAAGAAGGAGAAGGGCGTCGAGGTCAAGATCGTGACCGCCGCCTCCAACACCTACGAGGAGAAGCTCAAGTCCGAGATGTCCAAGAGCTCCGCTCCGACGCTGTTCCAGGTCAACGGCCCCACCGGCCTTAAGAACTGGAAGGACTACTGCGCCGATCTTTCCGACACCAAGCTCCGCGGCGAGCTCATCGACGACTCCCTGGCGCTGCAGTCCGACGGCAAGGATCTGGGCATCGACTGGGTTCAGGAGAGCTACGGCATCATCTACAACAAGGAGCTCCTCGAGAAGGCTGGCTACAAGGCCGAGGACATCAACTCCTTCGACAAGCTGAAGGCTTGCGCCGATGACATCCAGGCCCGCAAGGACGAGCTCGGCGTTGACGGTGCCTTTACTTCTGCCGGCATGGATGACTCCTCCAGCTGGCGCTACACCACCCACCTCGCCAACCTCCCGCTCTACTACGAGTTCGAGAAGGAGCACAACCAGGAGGACGACGAGATCAAGGGCGAGTATCTCGACAACTTTAAGCAGATCTTCGACCTGTACATCACCGACTCCACCTGCGATCCTTCGCAGCTCGCCTCCAAGACCGGTGACGACGCCACCAACGAGTTCGCAACCGGCAAGGCCGTCTTCTACCAGAACGGCTCTTGGGCCTACGCCGACCTCACCAAGGCCGGTATGACCGACGATCAGCTCGGCATGCTGCCGATCTACATCGGCGTTGACGGCGAGGAGAACCAGGGCCTGTGCTCCGGCGGCGAGAACTACTGGTGCGTGAGCTCCCAGGCTTCCGAGGATGCTCAGAAGGCCACCGAGGACTTCATGTATTGGTGCGTCACTTCTGACACCGCCACCAGCATCATCGCTGACAAGATGGGTCTGACCGCCCCGTTCAAGAGCGCTAAGGAGACCACCAACGTCTTCTCACAGCAGGCCGTTGCCATGGCCAAGGACGGCAAGAAGACCGTCGCTTGGGACTTCGTTTACATCCCCTCCGAGGAGTGGAAGAAGAACCTCAAGCAGGCTCTCATCGCTTATGCTGCCGACAACACCAAGTGGGACGGCGTCAAGAACGCCTTCGTCGATGGCTGGAAGACCGAGAAGGCTGCTTCCGAGTAAGCAGTTGCTGCCCAAGCTATCTGATTAGCGACAGGGGGCGGGCAGACGTAGGTTTGCCCGCCCCCTGCATATTGAAAGGACCCTTCTATGGGCAAAGCACTCAAGCGCTGGTGGCCGCTCTTTATGCTGCCCACGTGCCTGGCGTTTATGATCGGGTTCGTGATTCCCTTTATCCAGGGTTTCTATCTCTCGTTCTGCCAGTTTATTACCATCAATAACGCGCACTTTGTCGGTATCGAGAACTACGTGCGCGCACTGACCGACCCGCAGTTCTCCACGTCGTTCTTCTTTACCGTGGCGTTTGCCTTCCTGTCGACGGTGCTCATCAACGTGATCGCGCTGGCCATTGCGCAGGCGCTCACTCGCAAGGCGCTCAAGGGCACCAACATCTTCCGTACGATTTTCTTTATGCCTAACCTGATTGGCGGCATTGTGCTGGGTTACATTTGGCAGATTCTAATCAACTGCCTGCTCTCCAACGTGGGTGCCCAGCTTATCGCCCTCAACTCCGCCGCTGGCTTCTGGGGCCTTATCATCCTGACCCTGTGGCAACAGGTCGGCTACATGATGATCATCTACATCGCCGGTCTGCAGTCCATCCCGTCTGACTACATCGAGGCCGCCAAGGTCGATGGCGCTACGGCATGGCAGACGTTTTGGAAGGTTAAGATCCCCAACCTGATGCCGACCATCACCATCTGCCTGTTCCTGTCCATCACCAACGGCTTTAAGCTGTTCGACCAGAACCTCGCCCTTACCGGTGGCGCCCCGGCGCACTCCACCGAGATGCTCGCCCTGAACATCTACAACACGTTCTATTCGCGTGCCGGTATCGCATGGCAGGGCATCGGTCAGGCCAAGGCGGTTATCTTCTGCATCCTGGTCGTAGCCATCTCCATGATTCAGCTTAAGGCCACGAGGTCCAAGGAGGTGCAGCAGTAATGAAACGCGATAAGGTTATCAACCGCGCGCTCTCGATTTTCTTTACGATTCTGTCGCTCGCGTGGATCTATCCCGTGTTCATGATTGCGCTCAATTCCTTTAAAAAGGCAACTGCAATCAGCACCACCACGGCATTCGATCTGCTCACGCCCGAGACGTTCAACGGCCTCGCAAACTACATGCACGCCCTTAACGAGCAGGGCTTTGCCTCGGCATTTATGTACTCGCTCATCATCACGGTCACGTCGGTCGTGCTGATTCTGGTGTGCTGCTCCATGTGTGCTTGGTACGTAGTGCGCGTCAACAGCAAGATCTCGAACTTCTTCTATTACCTGTTCGTCTTCTCGATGGTTGTACCGTTCCAGATGCTCATGTTCACGCTGTCCAATTTGGCGGACCGCATCGGCTTCAACACGCCGTTCAACATCTGCTTTATCTACCTCGGCTTTGGCGCGGGCCTGGCGGTCTTTATGTTCGCCGGCTTTGTCAAGAACATCCCGCTCGAGATCGAAGAGGCGGCCATGATCGACGGCTGCAACCCGGTCCAGGTGTTCTTTAAGATCGTCCTTCCCATCATGAAGCCCACCTATCTTTCGGTTGGCATCCTCGAGACCATGTGGGTCTGGAACGACTATCTGCTGCCCTACCTTACGCTCGACTCCACCAAGTACAAGACCATTCCTATCTTGATCCAGTACTTCCGCGGCGGCTACGGCCACGTCGAGCTCGGCCCCATGATGGCATGCATCATGATGGTCGTCATCCCCATCGTCATCATGTACATCTTCTGCCAGAAGTACATCATTGACGGCGTTGTGGCAGGTGCCGTCAAGGGCTGATGCCGTAACTGTTTTGCAAGTTTTGGCGGCGCCCCTCAGCGCGGCGCCGCGTATCGAAAGGTAAAGACATGGCCGAGATCGTTCTCAAACATGTTCAGAAGGTGTATCCCAACAACGAGTCAAAAAAGAAGGGCTTCTTTGGCAAAAAGAAGAAGACCGAGGAGAAGAAGCACAACCTCAAGGTTACCGAGGACGGTGTGCTTGCTGTAGAGGACTTCAACCTCACCGTTCACGACCAGGAGTTCATCGTCCTCGTTGGCCCCTCTGGCTGCGGTAAGTCCACGACGATGCGCATGATCGCCGGCCTGGAGGACATCACCTCGGGCGATGTGCTCATCGATGGCAAGCGCGTCAACGACGTCGCTCCCAAGGACCGCGACATCGCCATGGTGTTCCAGAGCTATGCTCTGTATCCCAATATGACGGTGTACGAGAACATGGCGTTTACGCTCGAGCTCAAGAAGGTCCCCAAGGACGAGATCGACCGTAAGGTTCGCTCCGCTGCTGAGATCCTGGGTATTACCGAGTACCTCGACCGTAAGCCCAAGGCGCTTTCGGGCGGCCAGCGCCAGCGCGTCGCCATCGGCCGCGCCATCGTGCGTGACCCCAAGGTCTTCCTGATGGACGAGCCGCTGTCCAACCTGGATGCCAAGCTTCGTAACCAGATGCGTGCCGAGCTCATTAAGCTGCGCCACGAGATCAAGGGCACGTTCATTTATGTTACTCACGACCAGACCGAGGCTATGACCCTCGGTGACCGTATCGTGGTCATGAAGGACGGCGTCGTCCAGCAGATCGCCACCCCGCAGGAGGTCTTCAACCATCCCGCGAACATCTTCGTCGCCGGCTTCATCGGCGTGCCGCAGATGAACTTCTTCGATGCCCAGCTGGTGCGCTCGGGCAACGGCTTTACCGTCAAGACCGAGGATATGAACGTGGCGCTCGCCCCCGAGACCTGCGCTCAGCTTGCCCTCAACTGGGACGGCGGCGACGTGAAGGAGATCACGGCCGGCGTGCGCCCCGAGCAGATTCTGCTTGCCGACAAGGACGAGGAGGGCGCGCTCCAGGGTACCGTCGAGGTGACCGAGCTCATGGGTTCGACCGAGCATGTCCACGTGACCGCTCCCGACGGCCAGTTTGTTCTGATTATCCCCGTCGTCGACCTCGAGGCCAAGGGCGCGCTCAAGGCTGGCGACACCATCTGGTTCAAGTTCGAGAAGAACGCGACCCATCTCTTCGATAAGGTCTCTGGCAAGAACCTTATCTAGGCCCGGTGCATCCAGGCCCTCCCTTTGGGCGACTGCGGTATTGCCATCCTTTTGCCGCGGTCACATATAAGGCTCCCCTCCCGTCCACTGGGCGAGAGGGGAGCCTTTCTTTGTGTTGGGGCTTTCCGTCTGTCAGTTTGTCTTGATCTGTAACAGGTAGGGCCGATTTCGGACGTTAGATTTTACAGATCGAGACGGTTCCGCTGTGCCAACCATTTCATCTAAATCTGTAACACCAAAGGCGAATTACACCTGCTAGATGTTACAGATTGAGATAAACCCAAGGGGAGGGGCCGGTATGTCTCAATCTGTAACGGCTGGGACCGTTTTGGTTGAGTAATTGCTACGGATCGAGATTGTTTGGCCGAGTCGGATCACAGGGTAACGTGCGGGCACAAAAAACGGAGCCGTGTTGCCACGACTCCGTTTCTCAAGAGGATGGGTAAGGGGAATGAGCTAGCTCAGGTGCCAGATCTCGTCGTTGTATTGGGAGATGGTGCGGTCGGACGAGAAGGTGCCGGCGTTGGCGATATTGATGAGCGCCTTGCGCATCCAAGCGTCCTGGTCCTCGTAGTCGGCCAGCACGCGCTCCTTGGTCTGGATGTACTCCTCAATGTCGAGCAGGGCCATAAACCAGTCCTTGCCCTTAATGTCGTCGTGCAGGCGCTGCAGGCGCTCGGCGTTGCCGGTCGCCATAAAGGCCGGGTTGGTGATGAAGTCCACCAGCAGTTTAATGCCGGGCTTGCGGTAGAGCACACCGGCGTCATAGGCGCCGTCGGCGTAGAGCTGCTCGACCTGTTTGGACGAGGCACCAAAGGTATAGATGTTCTCGTCGCCCACGAGCTCGGCAATCTCCACGTTGGCGCCGTCAAGCGTGCACAGGGTTAGGGCGCCGTTGAGCATGAACTTCATGTTGGAGGTGCCGCTCGCCTCCTTGGAGGCCAGGCTGATCTGCTCGGAGATGTCGGCGGCGGGGATCACGCGCTCGGCGGCGGTGACGTTGTAGTTCTCGATCATGACAACCTGCAGGTAGGGAGCCACGTCGGGGTCGTTTGCAATCCACTGCGACAGCGTCAGGATCAGATGGATGATGTCCTGCGCGATAGTGTAGGCAGGGGCCGCCTTGCCGCCAAAGATGATGGTGACGGGGTGCTTAGGCTTATTGCCGTTCTTGATGTCGAGATACTTCCAGATGATGTAGAGCGCGAGCATCTGCTGGCGCTTGTACTCGTGGATGCGCTTGACCTGGACGTCGATGATGGCGTTGGAGGGAATGGTCACGCCCTGCTCGAGCGCCATGAACTGGCGCATGATGGCCTTGGCCTCGACCTTGGTGGCGGCCAGGCGCTCAAGAACATCCTTGTCGTCGGCGAACTTGGCGAGTTTGCTCAGATCGCCGGTGCTGCGCCAGTCGGTGCCGATCACATCGTCGAGCAGGCTGGCGAGCGCGGGGTTGGCCCCATGGATCCAGCGGCGGAAGGTGATGCCGTTGGTCTTGTTGGAGAACTTCTCGGGATAGATCTCGTAGAACGGATGAAGCTCGGTGTCCTCCAGGATCTTGGTGTGGAGGGCGGCTACGCCGTTGATGGAGAAGCCAAAGTGGATGTCCATGTGGGCCATGTGGACGGTGTCGTATTCGTCGATGACGGCGACGCGCGGGTCATCGTGCTCGGCCTTCGCGATCTCATCGAGCTTGACGATAATGTCGGCGATGGCAGGGGAGACCTTCTGCAGGCTGGCGAGCGGCCACTTCTCGAGCGCCTCGGCAAGAATCGTGTGGTTAGTGTAGGCGACCATGGAGCGTACGATGGTCACGGCCTCATCAAACTCGATGCCATGCTCGGTGGTGAGCAAGCGAACGAGCTCGGGGATGACCATGGTGGGGTGCGTGTCGTTAATTTGGACCACGGCGTAGTCGGCCAGATCATGTAGGTTGCTGCCGCGCTCGATGGCCTCGTCGATCAGGAGCTGGGCGGCGTTGCTCACCATGAAGTATTCCTGGTAGATGCGAAGCAGGCGGCCCTGCTCGTCGGAATCGTCGGGGTAGAGGAACAAGGTGAGGTTCTTGGCGATCTCGGTCTTGTCGAAGTCGATGGAGCTGCCGGGGACCAGGCCGTCGTCGACGCTCGCCAGGTCGAACAAGCGCAGACGGTTCTTGGTGGGCTGGCCGTAACCGGGCACGTCGATGTTGACGAGCTTGGAGGTAACGGCAAAATCGCCGAACTCGACGGTGTAGGAGCGGTCATCGTCGACTAGGATGTCCTGCTCACCGAGCCACTCGTCGGGGACGGCCTTCTGCTGGTTGTCGACAAAGCGCTGACGGAACAGACCGTAGTGATAGTTGAGGCCCACGCCATCGCCGGTCAAGCCCAGCGTGGCGATGGAATCCAGGAAGCACGCGGCCAGGCGGCCCAGGCCGCCGTTGCCGAGCGACGGCTCGACCTCGAACTCCTCGATCTTGTTGAGGTCGTGGCCTGCGGCGGTGAGCTGGTCCTTAACCTCGTCGTAGATGCCGAGGTCGATCATGTTGTTGATGAGCAGCTTGCCGATCAAAAATTCGGCGGAAATGTAATAGAGCTTTTTCTTGCCGTTGTTGAGCGGGCAGGCGGCAGAGCGCTCCTGCACGAGCTTGACCAGCAGTTTGTAAATGCGGCGGTCATCGAGTTGCTCGAGCGAAGTTCCAAAGGACTGCTCGGCAAGATCCGCGAGATTGATGCGGGGCATGTTTCCTCCTGTGGTGAGTTGACTACATGTCAGAAATTCAAAAGAATCCCGCGCGAGGGGATTGGGGTGGCCTCGCGCGGGAAAAGCAAGCGCGTCCGCACGGTGGGGAGGGGTCGGGCGCGGTAGCTCCTATTGAGGAAGCTCGATTTCGGCTTCCGACGGGATGCGGAAGTAGGTCTCGGTCCAGTCGGTGAGTTTGTGCTCGAGCTCGCGGGTGATGGCGCCGTCGAGCATGCGCCAGGTCCAGTTGCCGCCCAGGGTGGCAGGGGTGTTGATGCGCGCCTCATTGCCCAGGTTAAGCAGGTCCTGCATGGTGTAGATGCACGTGTCGCTCACGCTGGCGGCGATGGTGCGATTGAGTGCATCTGCCATGGGTTCGCCGGCCTGCTGATGGGTGTACAGGGCTGTCTGCTCGCGCTGACGCGGGGTAGCCGTTCCTTCAAACCAGCCGCGTGCCGTCTCGTTGTCGTGGGTGCCCACGTAGGCGACGGTGTTGGCAATGTAGTTGTGCGGCAGGTAGTACGAGTTGGTGCCCTCAAAGGCAAACTGCAGGATCTTCATGCCGGGGAAGCCCGAGTTGTCGCGCATATCGATGACGCCGGGGGTGAGGAAGCCCAGGTCCTCGGCGATGATGGGCAGCGTGCCGAGCTTTTCCTCGAGCGTCTTGAAGAACTTGAGGCCGGGACCCTGCGTCCACGAACCGTAGGACGAATCGGGCGAGGAGAACGGCACCTCCCAATAGGCCTCGAAGCCGCGGAAGTGATCCAGGCGGATGACGTCGTACATGTCGAGGGCGGCGCGAATGCGGCCCTCCCACCAGGAGAAGCCGTCGGACTCCATGGCGTCCCAGTCGTAGATGGGGTTGCCCCAGTACTGGCCGGTGGCCGAGAATTGGTCGGGCGGCGTGCCAGCGACGCTCACGGGATTGCCGGCGGTGTCGATCTTAAAGAGCTCAGGCGTCGCCCACATCTCGACGGAGTCACGCGAGACATAGATAGGCAGGTCGCCGATGATGAGAATGTCGCGCTCGTTGGCATAGGCCTTGAGGCGGCTCCACTGGCGATCGAAGAAGTACTGCGTCATCTGGTGGTAGAGCATACGCGCCGGATGGTCGGCGCAGACCTTGGCGGAAGCCTCGCCGCGGGTGCGGAGCTCCGCGGGCCACTCCCAAAACGCCTTGAGACCGCACTCCTCTTTGACGGTCATGAACTCACAGTAGGGGATGAGCCAGTCCTCGTTGGCCTGGATAAAGTCATCGAAATCGGCCGGCTTGTCGGCAGCAAAGCGCTCGGCGGCGCGGTCGAGAATCTGACGGCGGCCACCAAAGATGGCACCGTAGTCGACATTGCTGGGGTCGGATCCCAGATACACGCCATCGATATCGCGCTGCTCCAGATACCCTGCCTCGATAAGCTCGGCAAAGTCGATAAAGTTGGGGTTGCCTGCGCGGGCCGAGAACGACTGATAGGGCGAATCGCCATAGCTGGTCGTCGTAAGGGGCAGAATCTGCCAGTAATGTTGTTTGCACGAGGCGAGAAAATCGACGAAGTCGTAGGCATTCCAGCCAAAGCCGCCGATTCCGTATGGTCCGGGCAGAGATGAGACGGGCATGAGGACGCCGCTTGCACGCTCCATGAATGCGCTCACCAACCTTCTTGTTGTGGGGTCGGCCTGCCGATGGGTGTGCAGTCCGCCTCCGATGTTCTGATTCGATACGCCTATTGTAAAACATGTTGTTTAAACATGTACAGGCAAGATAAAAAAGTTGGTCGATTTTCGGCGAATGGTTACATGCCATGAAAAAGCCCCGACCTCACAACGTGAGATCGGGGCAAGAGCGGTATGTAGGTTTTTGCTACTCGGCGTCGGCGAAGCCGTTGGGGTTGTGGCTCTGCCAGTTCCAGCTATCGCGGCACATGTCTGCGATGTCGTACTGGGCCTTCCAGCCCATCATGCGCTCGGCCTTGGAGGCATCGCACCAGTTGGCAGCGATGTCGCCGGCGCGGCGCTCGCGGATCACGTAGGGCAGCTCCTTGCCACAAGCCTTGGAGAAGGCGGCGACGACCTCGAGTACCGAGGTGCCGGTGCCGGTGCCCAAGTTAAAGATCTCGACGCCGGTCTTGCCGTTCATCCAGTTAAGGGCAGCAACGTGACCAGAGGCCAGATCGCACACGTGGATGTAGTCGCGCACGCCGGTGCCGTCGGGGGTGGGGTAGTCGTTGCCAAAGACCTGAACAGCCTCGAGCTTGCCCACGGCAACCTGGGCGACATAGGGCACCAGGTTGTTGGGGATGCCCTTGGGGTCCTCGCCGATCAGGCCCGACGGATGAGCGCCGATGGGGTTGAAGTAACGGAGCAGCACGACGTCCCACTCGGGGTCGGCGGTGTGGACGTCCATAAGGATCTGCTCGATCATCCACTTGGTCCAACCATAGGGGTTGGTCGCGGGCTTCTTAGGATCCTCCTCGGTGACGGGCGGGTTGTCCGGGTCGCCGTAGACGGTCGAGGAGCTCGAGAAGATGATGGACTTGCAGCCATGGCTGCGCATGACGTCGATGAGCACCAGGGTGTTCTCGATGTTGTTGTGGTAGTACTCGACGGGCTTGCTCACCGACTCGCCGACGGCCTTAAAACCGGCGAAGTGGATGACGCGGTCGATCTGATGGGTATCGAAGATCTTGTTCATTGCATCGCGGTCGAGCACGTTGGCCTCGTAGAAGGTGAGGTTCTTGGCGGCCTCGTCGCCCACGATGGTCTTGACGCGGTCGACGGCGACGGCGCTGGAGTTGGAGAGATCATCGACGATGACGACCTGGTAGCCACCCTCGAGCAGCTGAACGACGGTGTGCGAGCCGATAAAGCCGGCGCCACCGGTAACGAGGACGCAGGTGTCTTTGGGGTCGAGTGCTTTGGACATGTAGTCTCCTATCGAATCAGGAACACTTCTTCAGGGGAGTATAGCGCAGGCAGGGACGCCCAAATCGTGCGCTGTAGGAAAAGCAGAGGATTGTGCTAACGTACTCATAGAAGAGCTTGCGTACGCATAACCTGATCTTTGACATTTGCTTACGAGCCGCTGACCTTGTAGTTTCCTGCCGTTCGTGGAAATCGTTGGGACGCGCCATATGTACGCTAATATGTATGAGTTGAGCGACATATAAATAAGCATGTAACGGAGTACATATGTCACCAAACAGCGATTCCATCCTTTCCCAGGAGCTCTCGCGCCGCACTGCCCTCAAGGCCCTGTTCGGCGCCGCTTCTGCGGCAGTTCTTTTTGGCCTGCCCGCTCGCGCCCATGCGGCGGAGGCTTCCAAAGAAACCACCGATAAACTGAATGCCGCCCAGGCCCAGCTCGACGAGGTTCAGGCCCAGCTCGACAGCATCGCAAATGAGTATGCGGCGCTGGCCAACAAGAATGCCCAGACCCTCAACGACATCGAGAATGTCCAGGGCAAGATTGACGACACGCAGGCCCAGATCGATGAAAAGAAGGCCGAGCTCAAGAAGAAGCGCAACGACCTTTCCGATCGCGTGGCCGCCAGCTACAAGTCCGGCGGCACGAACATCCTGTCGCTGCTGCTGGCCTCTGGCTCGTTTGAGGAACTCGTCGCCAACGCGCATTACGTTGAGAAGATCAACAAGAGCGACCGCGACGCCATCGAGGACATTCAGACCATCCAGGAAGAGCTCGATGCGCAAAAGACCGAGCTCGAGTCGCAGAAGGCCGACTTAGAGAAGCTCAAGGACCAGCAGACTGCCCAGATGCAGGACATGCAGGCCAAGCAGCAAGAAGTCCAGACCGTGCTGAACGGTCTTTCCGACGACGTCAAGGAGCTCATGGCTCAGCGCGATTCCGAGATCCTCGCTGCCGCCCAGGCTGAGGAGGCCGCTAGGAAGGCTGCCGCTGCCGCGGCTGCCGCGAACAAGAACAATTCCTACTCGGGTGGTTCGAGCTCGGGTGGTGGATCGTACGCGCCCGGAACTCCGCAGCAGAATGCCGGCTCGGGCAAGCAGCAGGCTGTCGTCAACGCGTGCTACTCCACGCCTTCGCCGGGTCAGAACTGGTGCGCGGCGTGGGTCACCAATGTCTTCCGTAACGCCGGCGTTGGCTACTTTGGCGGCAATGCGTGCGACATGTTCAACGCCTGGTGCTATAGCTCCGATCGCTCGGCGCTGCAGGTGGGCATGATCGTGGCCGATTCCTCGCACAGCGGCACGGGTGCTCCGGGCCTTATCTACGGTCATGTGGGTATCTACGTTGGCGGCGGTATCGTTATGAGCAACGAGGGTGCCATTACGTCTAAGTCGCTTGATTCGTTTATTAGCTTCTATGGCACTGGCTCTGGCGTGCGTTGGGGCTGGCTCGGCGGTATTGCGCTGTCGTAGCTGCGGTTTGAAGCAAGTTGGTCCGGGGCTGGGGGCGAGGCATAAGGTTGCCTGCTCGGGCAGTCCCGGACCTCTCGGATTCGGGGCGCGACACACCGGACTGGGTTATCTGAATAAATATGGTGAAGGCCCCTTTCGGGGCCTTCTCTTTTAGAGGAATTCGCCTACTCGGTGGACTTCGGGTTCTAGGTCTACGTCGAATTGGCCTTTGACGGTTGTTTGGATGTGGCGGATGAGTTCGTCAACGTCGGCGGCGGTGGCGTGGCTGGCGTTGACGATAAAACCGCAGTGCTTTTCGCTTACCTGCGCGCCGCCAACGGCGTGTCCTCGCAGGCCGGCATCCATGATGAGCTTGCCGGCAAAGTGGCCCTCGGGGCGCTTGAAGGTGGAGCCGGCACTCGGCATGTCGAGCGGCTGCTTGTCCTCGCGGCGCTGGCGGTAGTCGTCCATGTCGGCCTTGATCATCGCGGCGTTGCCCGGGGCGAGGTTGAAGGTCGCCGAGAGCACGATAAAGCCGTCGTCGGCAATGCGGCTCTTGCGGTAACCCAGGTTGAGCTCATCGACATCGAACTCGATGATATTGCCGCTGCCGCGGGTGCCGTCGTCGAGCATGCGGGCGGGCTTGTAGACGCGTACAGATTCCAGCACATCGGCCATGCAGGCACCGTAGGCGCCGGCGTTCATGTAGCAGGCGCCGCCGACCGATCCGGGGATGCCCGAGATGGGCTCCATGCCGGTGAGGCAGGCTTCGGCGGCAGCCGCCGCAACGTCGGAAAGCAAGGCGCCGGCTGCCGCCGTGACGTGCGTGCCGTCGACCGTAATGTCGGAGAGGCCCTTGCCCAGCGCTACGACGACGCCGCGGATGCCCTTGTCACCGACGAGTAGGTCGGAGCCGTTGCCCACGATGGTGAGCGGTAGATCGCAGCGATAACAGGTATCGAGCGTGGCGACGAGGCCCTGCTCGGTGTCGGGCGTGACAAAGACATCGGCCGGGCCGCCGATCTTAAACGTGGTGTGCTCGCGCATGGGCTCGCTCATGAGTACGTTGTCCTCGCCGGCAACGCCGGCGAGCGCGCAAAGCAGGTCCTCGTTAAAAAAGTCGTTCTCGTGCATACGAATATCCGCCTTTTGGTGGTTGTTGTCATCAATCGATTGCAATATACCCCACCTGGACGGATTTGGTGCGCTGACGGCGATAAAACAGCCGTCCACCGGATTGGTAAAGTGTTTATCACCGAGGTAGATGGGCAGTCGCTATACTTTCAAGAGATTGCGCGTAAACCCGGAAGGAGCGAGATGGCCAACAAAGTCACCCTCAAGCAGATCGCCCAGGAGGTGGGGCTTTCCCCTTCGTCGGTCTCGCTTGTTCTCAATAATCGGCCCTGTCGCATCTCGGAAGAAAACCGCAAGCTCATCAAGGAGGTCGCGGCGCGCAACCACTATGTTCCTAACCAGATCGCGCGCAGCCTGGTCATGCGCGAGTCGCGTACGCTGGGCCTTATCGTTCCCAATATCGAGAGCCGCTTTTTTGCCTCGCTCGCCGGCAGCTTGGAAAAGCGCTGTCGCGAGGACGGCTATGCACTCTTTATTACCAGCTCGGGTGGAAGCGCCGATGACGATCTGGAACTGCTACGCCAGCTGGTGACACGCGGCGTCGATGGTGTGTTCCTGGTCGTGGGCGACGAGTTCTCCGATGATCGCGCCCTGCGCGAGGAAGTGAGCCATCTGCCTATCCCTGCCGTGATGGTCGACCGCGCCATTGAGGGCCTCGAGTGCGACAAGGTGATGTTCGACCACGAGATGGGTGGCTACATGGCCACCCGCTATCTGATCGAGCAAGGCCACCGTCGCATCGCCTGTCTGGTTAACGCGCGTCGCTCCAATACGGGTCGCAAACGACTCGCCGGTTACGAACGCGCGCTGCGCGAGGTGGGGCTGCCCATCGACGCGCGCCTGGAGTTTGAGAGCGAATATTACATCCCGAGTGCCTATGAGGCCTCGGAGGCGGTGCTTGCAACCGATGCCACCGCCGTGTTCGCAAGCTCGGATAACATTGCCCTCGGCTTGCTCAAGCGCTTGCACGAGATGGGGAAGAGCATCCCGGGCGACATCTCGGTGGTGAGTTACGACAACTCGGCGGCCGACGTTCTCTTTGAGCCGGCGCTGACCGCGATTGAGCAGGACCCCGGTGTCCTCGCGGAGCATGCTTTTGGCTGCATGTCCAAGCGTCTTGCCGGTAGGGGCGGTAGACGTGCCGAAGAGGTCGTTCTGGAGCCGGCGCTTATCGTGAAGGGCAGTGTGCTTGACCTTACCGAATATAGCTAAGCGCACTTGTTTGCATAGATTGCATGCGGAGTGTCCGCTATTTGCCGGCGGGGCCGGGGCGCCTGCTTTGTTTTGAGAAGTTCGCGAAGCCCACTTCTCAAAACAAAGCAGGCGCCCCGGCCCTCGTCCGTGAACTTTTCCGCTGGGCGAGCCATAGACGCCGCGTACCGATAGGGTAAGGCGGCGGCTTGAAATTGGTGCTATATTCAGCTTGAGTTGTTTAATGCTAGTACGGGAGGCTGATATGGGGCTGTTCAAGAAGAAAAACCCGCAGGATGCCTTTGATCCCGATGTGTTTACCATCACGGATACGATTTTGGACCCGCCGCGGTTTACGTTTTTGCCGGCTATCTACCAGGATGCCACGCGTCGCAAGTGGGCCGTACATCAGCGCGGCGGCGAGCCGAAGATTTTTGACTATGCGGACGTGTTGCAGTGCGAAGTGGCCGAGGCAGGCGATCCGGAGGCCGAGGAAGTGGCCTCAAAACGGGAATTTGCTCAGCGTATCCTGGCGAATCCTGCCAAGGCAGCAAAAATAAATGCCGCCAAGCGTAATATGTGTCTTGGTATGGGCGTTGTTGTGGCGGTTCAGACGGGAAAAGACGAGGTTTCCAAATTGGAGATTCCCGTTATGACCGACGAAGTCAAACGCGATTCAAGTCTATATAAGTCGTATCGGAATGTCGCCGAGAGGATCAAGGCCGAATTTGATGCCATGGGAGGGCTGGCCTAATTTTGGCGGCATACGTTTCTGAATGAGGAGTCTGTGCAATGGCAGGCGAATCTTATGCAATTCCCCCCAAAGATCGTGCTGTTGAGGGAATTCTTTGGTATATCCAGCACCATCAGCTTGCCGGCGGCGATCGCCTGCCGGCCGAGCGCGTGCTGTGCGAAGAGATCGGCGTTTCGCGTACGGCGTTGCGCGCTGGTATCACGCGGCTCATCTCGTGTGGAACGCTCGAGAGCCGTCGCGGATCGGGTACGTATGTGTGTCCTCCCAAGCCGCTGAATATCTTCCAGGAAACGTATAACTTTTCCGATGCTGTGCGGACTGCCGGCCTGCACCCCTCTTCTCGTCTGGTTTCCACCGGGACTATCGAGGCGGATGAGGCGCTTGCCGACAAGCTTGGGGTGGCTGTAGGCGCTCCTTTACTCCGCATGCAGCGCATTCGACTTATAGAGGGCGAGCCGGCGTCAATCGAGACCGCTCACGTTAACCTGTCCCTGTGCCCCGCGCTTCCCGAGCACGATTTTGAGTGCGAGAGTCTTTACGATGTCTTGCTCAAAGAAGGTGGCGTGCGTGTTGAGCATGGACGTGAGCATATCTCCATCTCGCGTTTGAACGCCGAAGAGGCCGAGCTGCTCCAGCAAGAAGAGGGAACGCCGGTGTTCTATGAGAGCACGATCGAATTGGATAAGGACATGCGTTTTGTGGAGCATTGCAAATCGGTGATTTTGCCCACAAAGTTCCGCTTTGCCGATAACGGCGAAGAGAACGGCATGAGGAGCGTGGCAGGTGAACAATGGCTGAAACAGTAGATGCCACCCCGGTCTATATGCGCATTCGACGCCGCATCGAGGAGCGTATCGAGCGCGGTATATATCCCACGGGTTCCATGATTCCGTCCGAAAAAGACCTCGCCGAGGAATTTGGTACGACACGCTTGACCATCCGAAGCGCTGTCGATGAGCTGGTTCGGCGCGGGCAGATTCGCCGTGTTCGGGGAAAAGGTGCCTTTGTGGCGCAGAAAGTACCTGCTTTTTTTGAACGCACGGGCGGTTTCCGTGAATCGGTCCGTGCTTCGGGCGGCGAGCCGTCCGTCCGTATTCTCGCGCGTTCCAAGCGTTATGCGGGGCCATACTACGCCGACCTGTTTGGCATCGCCGAGGACGATTTGCTGTATTCGATTCGGCGTTTGAACTGCGTCAACGGCGACCCTGTATCGATTGAGATGGCGTTCATCCCGTGCCTGCTGTTTCCAACCATCGAAGATATTGACGTGTCGGTCTTCAGTTTGTACGAGACCTATGAGATGCTGGGCCGAAAGCCAGTTATGGCACAGGAAAAGCTCGATATCGAAGCGCTGGGCGCACGAGATGCCGGCCTGCTTGGACTGGAGCAGGGCGATCTTGCCTTGACGCTTGAGTGCGTGAGCTTCGATGCGAGCGGCCAGGCGATCGAGTACGTCAAGTCGTTTAACCGCGGTGATGCGGGTGGATATACCTATACGTACTAGCTGGTTTTTTTGCATAACGGGCTGAAAAGCTGACGGAATTTTGATCGTTGGGTCAGCTGTATATACAACCTTACAGGGCCCAAAATCGACCGTTCGCCGAAGGGGATAAATTAATCGACAGAGAGGTATCAAAAAGCCGTAACCTGTAACTGTGATTGGTATCAAATACTAATGATTTGTAACGAGGTGAGACGATGAAGATGCTCGATTACGTTCAGCTTGCCCATGTGCGTATGGGGGAGAACCTCGAGCGTTCGTCTGAGCTGGTAGCGCAGCTCGTTGATATTTTCCAGTCCGGTTCTTTTGACGCGCTGCGCATCGTTGCTTCGGGTTCGTCGCGTCATGCCGCCGATTGCGCCCGCGATTACCTGCAAGATGCCCTGCAAATGCAGGTGTCCGTTGTGACGCCCGAGGCCTTCGTTGATTTTGAACACACCTATCCGCAGCATGCGCTCAACATTGCCGTTTCGCAGAGTGGCTATTCGACCAATACGATTGCGGCGCTCGATTACATGCGCGCACACGATATGGCTGCAGTTGCGCTCACGGCAAACGTCGAGGCGCCCATCAAGGAGCACACTGACATCGTTCTTGACTACGGTGTGGGCGTCGAGTCGGTGGACTTTGTGACTCTGGGCGTCGAGGTGCTCGTTGAGTACCTGGTGCTCTTTGGTATTTACGGCGGTCAGGCGCGCGGAACGATTGACGCCAAGGGCGTTGCCCAGCGTCTTGACGACCTGCGCGAGGCCATCCAGGCCAATGCCGTAATGTGCAAGACCGCCGAGGCGTATGTCCAAGACCACATGCTCGAGCTTTCTGAGCACACGCCCGCCATGGTCGTCGGCAACGGCCCCAACTATGGCGTTGCCGAAGAGGCGGCCCTCAAGCTGAGCGAGACCATCAAGATTCCTGCCATGCATCACGAAGGCGAGGAGTTCGTCCACGGTCCCGAGATGCAGATCGTTCCGGGCTATCTGGTGTTTATCGTCGACGATCCGCAGGGGTCGGAGCGTCTTGCGAATATCGCTGATGCGCTATCGAACGTTACGACAAAAACGGTGCTGCTCACGGTCCATCCCAAGGGTAGGGCTCACGAGGTTGCGGTGCCTCAGGTGGCTCCGCTGCTCAGCGCAATTCCCAATCTTGTGTTCTTCCAGACGATTGCGGCCATAATCGCCGAGCGTCTGAAGTCATGGGACGTGCACCCGTATCTTGATGCCGTCTCCAAGCAAATGGAGGTCAAGGCAGAGGGCTACGAAGAATCAGTCAATGCGCTTAAGGCCAAAGCGGCCAAGTGTTACGGAATGTAAGCGGGTTTTGAAGCCCGTTGGCATGGGGGATGTGGAAACAACCCCAGAAAGGAGAGACAAATGAAGGAAACCGAGAAGATCGAGATCATGCATTTCGACCAGGAGGGCTATCTCGAGGACGGCAAGGCGCTCTACGAGACCGGCAAGAAGATGACCGCGCTCGCCGACAAGGTCGCCGACGAGGGCTACGACGCCGTGTTCCTGATGGGCGTCGGCGGCACCTGGGATGAGCTCATGCAGCTCGAGTACCTCATGAACAAGTTCGGCGACCGCGACCTCGAGGTCTACCTGATCCACGCCGCCGAGTGGAACGCCATGGGCCACAAGCGCATGACCGAGAAGTCCGTCGTGCTCACCGCCTCCGAGTCCGGCACCACCCCCGAGGTCCTCGAGGCCGTCAAGAAGATGAAGGAAAAGGGCATTCGTGTCTACGCCATGACCAAGCCCGAGGGCCCGATCGGCCAGGCTGTGGGTGCCGAGAACTGCGTCGCCATGGCTTCTGACCATGGTTCAGGCGGCTGCGAGAAGGGCTACTACCTCGCCGACTGCTTCGGCCTGCGCCTGCTCAACCGCCGCGGCTGCTTCCCCAAGTTCGATCTGTTTATCGAGCAGACCAAGGATATCTGGAAGGACATGCTCGATATCCGCAAGCGCTTCGAGCCGCGCGCCGAGGAGCTCGCCAAGAAGTACGCCCTGGCCCCCTACACCATGTTCATCGGCTCCGGCGCCCTGTGGGGCGAGACGATCCTGTTCTCGATGTGCATCCTCGAGGAGATGCAGTGGAAGCGCACCCGCTACATCACCTCGGCCGACTTCTTCCACGGCACCCTCGAGCTCGTGGAGCCGGGCGTCCCGGTCTTCCTGTTCATGGGCGAGGACGAGAACCGCAAACTCGACGAGCGCGTCCGCGCCTTCCTCAACCGCGGCGTGACCGGCGACACCGACATCAACGTCATCGACACCGCCGAGTTCGCGATCCCCGGCCTTGACGACGAGTTCCGCGTCATCGTCTCCCCGTGGATTCTGACGGTGCTCGTGACCGACCGCCTGGCTCGCTACTACGAGACGGTCACCAAGCACAACCTCAAGTATCGTCGCTACTATCACCAGTTCGACTACTAAAGAAAACGGGTGCGGGAACGTGCCGGGCTATTGAGAGGAACACAGAATGAGACAGTACATCATCGCCAGCCATGCGCACTTCGCCACCGGCATCAAGGAGAGCGTCGAGCTGCTCTCGGGCGCTCGCGACAACGTCCACGATCTTTCGATGTTCGTCGATGGCCGCATGGACGTAGCCGAGGAGGCCCAAAAACTGCTGGCAGGCATGTCTGCCGACGATGATGTCGTTGTCTGCACCGACCTCTTTGGCGGCAGCGTCAACAACGAGTTCACCAAGATTGTCCAGACGCGTCCCCGCACGTACCTCGTTACCAACATGAACCTTCCTCTGCTCATCCAGTTGCTGTTCTCTGACGAGTCGGCGCCGGTTGAGGAGACGATTCGCGCCATCGTCGCTGCGGACGATACGCGCGTGAAGTTTGTCAACGATCTTTTGGTCGATGACGACGAGGAAGAAGAGTTCTAATCCGCAGCACCTACTGACACGCCGTAAGACGGCACAAGACCTTTGGGGGGTCACATTATGATTCAGCTACTTCGCGTTGACCATCGCCTGCTTCATGGCCAGGTCGCAGTTTCCTGGGTTCAGGGCCTTGGCTCCAACTGCATCTTCTGCGTGGGCGATAAGGTCGCTAACGACCCGGTGTGGAAGACGACGCTCAAGATGGGCAAGCCTGCCGGCTGCAAGCTCGTCATCAAAGATATGGAGCATGCAATCGAAGCTATCAACTCGGGCGTGACCGACAAGTACAAGATGATCATCTGCGTCGCCACTATCGCTGAGGCAAAGCAGCTTGTTGAGGGCTGCCCGCAGATCAAGTCGGTCAACCTGGGCAACACCAAGCCCAAGGACGAGAAGCGTCCCAATGCTCGTCAGGTCTCTCGTCAGATCTTCCTGACCGCGGCCGAGGAAGCCGATGTGCGCGAGATGCTGGATCGTGGCGTTGAGGTCGAGATTCGACCCCTGGCCGATGACCCCAAGGTTGACTGCGCCAGCGTGCTCTAGGCGTTCAATTTCGAAGAGTCTGAGCTCTTCGTAGTGTCCTATTAGGAAAGGGGGATATATGCTTACCCAAGCAATCCTCATCGGACTTATCGCCGCATTTGGTAAGTTCGACTGCCAGCTCGGTACGCTCTACGCGTTCCGCCCCATCGTCCTGTGCCCGCTCGTGGGCCTGGTGCTGGGGGACCTGCAGTCCGGCCTCGCGATCGGTGCGAGTCTGGAGCTGCTGTTCATGGGCTCGATCTCCATCGGCGCCTACGTGCCGCCTGATGAGACGATCGGCGGCGTGCTCGCCTGCGCCTTCGCTATCCAGCTGGGCCAGAGCACCGAGGCAGCCATTGCGCTTGCCATGCCCATCGCCACGCTGTGCCTTGCCATCAAGAACATCCTCAACGCCGCCCTGCCGATCCTGGTTGACCGCGCCGATGTTTTCTCCGGCCAGGGCAACCTTAAGGGTGTCTATGCGATGCACTTCCTGATCGGTTTGACCGGTATCATCATGGCGTTCCTGCTGTGCTCGCTGTCGTTCTATCTGGGTGCTGACGCCATCCAGGGCCTGCTCGACTTCATCCCGCCCTTTGTCCTTGCTGGCTTTGGCGTTGCCGCCAACATCCTGCCGGCCATGGGCTT
>CABUNB010000030.1 GCA_902492755.1 uncultured Collinsella sp.
CCTTCTGGTCATGCCGTCGAAGTTGAAAGGCAGATTGCCGCTCTGGCGGGTTTGCAGCGTCGGCCGGTTACGGCGTTTGGTAAAACGCCGTAACCTACACCCGCTCCGCGATCTCGTGGATGAGGTAGTCGGTCTTTTCCCAGCCCAGGCACGGGTCGGTGATCGACTTGCCAAAGACGCCGCCATCGACTGGCTGATTGCCATCCTCCAGGTAGGACTCGATCATAAAGCCCTTGACCAGCTTGGAGATGGACTCGTTGCGGCGGCAGCTGTCGAGCACCTCCTTGCAAATGCGGTACTGCTCCAGCGGGCGCTTGCCCGAGTTGTCGTGGTTGCAGTCGATGACCGCCGCCGGGTTGGCGTAGCCGGCATGCTCGGTATAGCGCTCGGCCAGGCGCTCCAGGTGCTCGTAGTGGTAGTTGGGGTAGGTGCGACCGTCGAGACCGATGTAGCCACGCATGACGGCGTGTGCGAGCGGATTGCCATCGCAATCGACTTCCCAGTTACGGAAGATAAAGCTCTGGTGCGCCTGTGCGGCGTAAATGGAGTTAAGCATGACGGTGGTGGAACCGGCGGTGGGGTTTTTCATGCCGACGGGCACCGAGATGCCGCTTGACACCAGGCGATGCTCCTGGTTTTCGACCGAGCGTGCGCCCACGGCAACATAGCTCAGCAGGTCAACGAGGTACTGATAGTTGGAGGGGTAGAGCATCTCGTCGGCGGTGAAGAAGCCCGTCTCCTCGATGACGCGCAGGTGCATGTGGCGGATGGCCTTGACGCCTTCGAGCAGGTCATCGGGCGCCTCGGGATCGGGGTTGTGCAGCAGACCCTTGTAACCGGTGCCCTTAGTGCGCGGCTTGTTGGTGTAGACGCGCGGAATGATGATGAGCTTGTCCTTGACCTCTTCGGCGACCTTGGCCAGTCGGTTCATGTACTCAAGCACCGAGTCCTCGCGGTCGGCAGAGCACGGGCCGATGATGAGTACCTTGCGTGCGTCCTCGCCGGTAAAGACCTTGGCGACCTCGGCGTCGAATGCCTGCTTTTTGGCGGTAAGCTCGGCGGAAAGCGGCATTTCCTCGCGGATCTCCATGGGGATCGGCAACCTGCGCTTGAATTCCATGGCCATATGGGGCCTCCTTTATCAATTAACGGCAACAATTGGCGAATTCTCGAATGCTCGGCATTATCCGCTGTTGCACGCTAAAGTGCAAGCGAAACCTGCCGAAAAGGGACAGGTTTATTTTGGTCGGTTTTATCTGGGGAAATGTCGGCGCTTGCCGGAAGGGGAGGGCCAACGTACGGCACGCTGGAGCAAGTTGGATCTTCTGCGGCATACCCTGTGGACAAAAAATGGCAAATATGAGTACTGTTGCTAGCGTAGTATCATATCGATCTTACAAGATAATAGACACAACAGTAAATATGTTCATTAACGTTGGCACACAGAAGCATGCTACCGGGCATTTTGATCAATTTGAAGGCATATCTAGGCCGCAAAGAGGTCGTTTGCGGCAGTTTTGGCTGCTACTAAAAAGGTGACAGTACTCATATTTGCCATTTTTTGTCCACGGGGCCTTGAGGGAGGCCGTTAATCAGGTCCCGGGGGAGGCGGTTCGAGGGCCGCAGAACAAAAACGGGGGCACAGTTCATTCTGCGCCCCCGTTTTCAACCGTGGGTCATCGGTTTTCGGAGAATCTACGCCGCCTCGTCGAACTGCGAGTTGTACAGGTCGGCGTAGAAGCCGCCCTGGGCGAGCAGTTCGTCGTGTGTGCCCTTCTCGACGATATCGCCGTCGCGAATCACCAGGATCACGTCGGCGTTGCGGATCGTGGACAGGCGGTGCGCGATGACAAAGCTTGTACGGCCCTGCATCAGCGCATCCATGGCACGCTGGATGAGCTCCTCGGTGCGGGTGTCCACGTTGGAAGTCGCCTCGTCTAGAATCAGCGCCGGGCGGTCGGCCAAAATGGCACGGGCGATGGTCACGAGCTGGCGCTGACCCTGCGACAGGTTGGTGCCCTCCTCATTGATCATAAAGTCGTAGCCGCCGGCGAGCGTATGGATAAAGTGGTCGCAGCGTGCGGCGCGCGCGGCGGCCTCGACCTCGGCGTCAGTCGCATCGGGACGTCCGTAGCGGATGTTCTCGCGGATGGTGCCGTTAAACAGCCAGGTATCCTGCAGCACCATGGCAAACTCGCCGCGCAGTGCCGCGCGGTCCCAGTCGCGCACGTCGACGCCCTCGACGCGCAGCGAACCGCCGTCCACGTCGTAGAAGCGCTGCAGCAGCTTAATGAGCGTGGTCTTGCCGGCGCCGGTGGGGCCGACGATGGCGATGGTTTGGCCGGGCTGTGCCTCGCAGCTAAAGTCGTGGATGATGGTCTTGTCGGGCGTGTAGCCAAACTTGACGTGGTCGAACTCAACGTGGCCAGGGCGCTTCTCGGGAATCTGGGCGTCGGCCTTCTGTTCCTCCTCGGGCGCGGCCAGGAACTCAAAGACGCGCTCGGTGGCAGCGGCCATCGACTGCATCGTGTTGCTCACGTTGCCCAGCTGCTGCACGGGTTGCGTAAAGTTGCGAACGTACTGGATAAAGCTCTGGATGTCGCCGGGCGTGGCATTGCCAGTCAGCGCGAGCTGTGCGCCCACCACGACGACGCCCACGTAGCCCATGTTGCCCACCAAGCTCATAAGCGGCATCATCAGGCCCGATAGGAACTGCGAGCGCCAGCCACTAATAAAGAGACGGTCGTTTTGACGGTCGAACTCCTCGATCGAGGCCTCGGCGCGGTCGAATACCTGAATGACGTTCTGGCCGGCAAAGTCCTCCTCGATAATGCCGTTGACGGTGCCCAAAACCTGCTGCTGCTCGCGGAAGTACGGCTGCGAGAAGTGAATCATTACGGTCAGGATAATCGCGGCGGCCGGCAGTGTGAGCACGGTGACGCCGGTGAGCGGCAGGCTGATCGAAAGCATCATGACGAGCACGCCGATAATCTGCGTTACCGACGTGATGAGCTGCGTCACGCTCTGGTTGAGCGACTGACCCAGCGTGTCGACATCGTTGGTGATGCGGCTGAGCACGTCGCCCTTGCTGTGGCCGTTGAAGTAACTCATCGGAACGACGGCGATCTTGGCGGCGATCTCCTTGCGCATGCGATAACAAATCTTTTGCGTGACGCCGGTCATGAGCCAGCCTTGGATCAGGCTGCAGGCAGAGCTCGCCAGATACAGACAGAGCAAAAAGCCGAGCGTCTTGGCGATCCAGGCAAAGTCGACATCGCCGGTGCCGTTGACCTTGGCAACCAAGCCCTCAAACAGCTTAGTCGTAACTTGGCCGAGCACCTTGGGCCCCACAATGTTAAAGATGACCGAGCACACGGCAAAGGCGACGGCGGCAAACACGGCAATCTTGTGCTGGCCGATATAGCCGAGCAGCTGCCTCATGGTGCCCTTAAAGTCCTTGGCCTTTTCGCCACGGCGCATGCCACCCATGCGGCCCATGGGACCACGCTGGCGGGTGGGCTTGGGAATCTGAGTCTTGGTCTCGTCTGCCATTAGCGCTCGCCTCCTTCCATGACGGCTGCAATTTCTTCTTGGGTAAGCCCCAGCTCCTCGGCGGAAAGCTGCGACTGTGCAATCTCCAGGTACGCCGGGCAGCCGTGCAGCAGCTCCTCGTGCGTGCCGGTGCCCACTACGTGACCGTCGTCGAGCACGATGATCTGGTCGGCGTGCATGATGGTCGCGATGCGTTGGGCCACGACCACGAGTGCGGCGTCGGTGACGTTTTTGGCGAGCTCCTCGCGCAGGCGCGCGTCGGTCTTGTAGTCGAGCGCGCTAAACGAATCATCGAAAACCACGACCTCGGGCTTCTTGGCCAAGGCGCGGGCGATGGCCAGGCGCTGACGCTGACCGCCCGAGACATTGGAGCCGCCCTGGCTGATGGGGGAGTCGTAACCGCCCTCACGTTCGGCGATAAAGTCCTCGGCCTGTGCGATGCGCGCTGCCTGGTGCATGTCCTCGTCGCTCACCATGTCGCCGGCAAACTTGAGGTTGCTCTCAACGGTGCCCGAGAACAGGCGACCCTGCTGCGGGATGTAACCGATGCGGCGGCGCAGCTCGGAAAGGGTCATGTCGCGCACGTCGATGCCGTCGAGCGAAATGCTGCCGCCCGTGACGTCGTACAGGCGCGGAATCAGCTGCACGAGCGTGGACTTGCCCGAGCCCGTGGAGCCAATGATGCCGAGCATCTGGCCGGCGTGCGTGGTGAAGTTCACACCGCTGATGACATCGGCGCGGGCATCGGGGTACTGGAAGCTCACGTCGCGGAAGGTGAGCTCACCGCGCGGCGCGCTGGCTGCGGGCAGTTTGGGCGAGGCAGGGTCGTTGATGCTCGTGGGGCAGGTGATGACCTCTTCCACGCGCTCGGCTGCGACCTCGGCGCGGGGCAGGATGACCGAAACCATGGTGAGGATCATAAACGCCATGACGATCTGCATGGTGTAGGAGATAAACGCCATCATGTTGCCGACCTGCATCACGCCGTCCGAGACGCCCTGCGCGCCAAACCAGACGATAAGCACGGTGATGCAGTTCATGACGAGCATCATGAGCGGCATCATAAAGCTCATGGCTCGGTTGGTGTAGAGCTGCGTGGTCATCAGGTCGAGCGAAGCCTTGTCAAAACGCTCGAGCTCATGCTCCTCGCGGTTAAACGAGCGGATGGGCATAAGGCCGTCGAGCAGCTCGCGGGCGGTAAGGTTCACACGGTCCACAAAGCTCTGCATCTTTTTGAACTTGGGCATGGTGAGGCCCATAAGCACGCCGACGACGGCCGAGACCGCGATGATGGCCACGGCGATGGTCCACTCCAGGCCGGTTTGGTTGGCCAGGACGCGCATGACGGCGACGATGCCCATGACGGGGGCCATGAGGCACATGCGGATAAACAGGGTTGCGGCCATCTGAATCTGCTGAATGTCGTTGGTGCAGCGGGTGATGAGCGAGGCCTGGCTAAACTTGCCTACTTCGGCCGGCGAGAAGTGCATAACCTTGTTGAAGGTCTCGCGGCGCAGGTCGCGGGCGATGGAGCAGGCGGTGCGCGAAGCCACGGCACCGGTCAGGATGGTGGCGACCAACGATACCAGACACAGACCAAACATCGTGGTCGCCATGCGGCCCAGGTAGGCGTTCTGCACGTCGGCGGGGTCGATGCCCTGTGCCTTGTACTCGTTCTGCACATAGCTCACGGCGCGTTGGGTCACGATGGAGCCCGACATGGAGCCCATTTTGTCCGCCATACCGTTGGCGCCCTCGACGAGCTTGTCCTGGTCGATGAGGCCGCCTTCAACGCCTAGACGCAGGCTCTTCATGGTGATCTTGCCGCCGTCGGCATCAATCTGCTTTTGCATATTCTGCGCCGCTGCGGCCTTCTGCTGCATCTCGGCGAGCTGCTCGGGCGTCATCGCTGCCATTTGCTCGGGCGTGGGCATGGCCTGGGCGGCGCTGTTATCTTTCTCGCTGGACGTGCCCATCATGTCGTCCATGGAGCTGGCGTCGATGCCCTGGTTGAGCGAAAGGACGACAGTCTCGGGCAGGCTCATGATATCGGCGAGCTTGCTGCCGTCGGCGCGCTCATCCTCGGTTCCCCTGTACGTGCGAATGCCGTTTTTGTCTGCCTTGCCAAACGCAGCTTCTACTGTCTTGGCGTCCCTGGCGCTCATAAAGAGTTCGAGGTCGTCGAGCGATTCGGCACGAATGGTGTCGGGCACGGGCGAGGCGATGCCGCCTTGCTGCACGCCCACGTCGACGATGTCGCTCATATAGGTAGGCAGTGCCAGATCGGCGTTGCAGCTGATTACGATAAGTACGATAGCTGCGAACAATGCTGGGACATGCTTTTTAAAGAGCTTGAGAATCCTCACTCGGCATCTCTCCTTTCTTGATTGCGGTCGATAATTTCGTTGGCATGTCTTAGAAGACGCACCATCTCTTGGGTATCTGTTTCGCCGAGCTGCTCGAGGAAAGCCGCGGTGCGGTTCTCGAATTCCCGACGCTTGATTTCGAGATCATGGAATCCCTTGTCGGTCACCGTGACGTGTACGCGACGACGGTCGGTCTTTGAGTGCTCACGCTCAACCCAGCCCTTGGCTTCGAGAGCGCGTAGGATATTGGCGATGCGGGCGTTCGAGACCCAGGCGCGATCAGCGAGTTCGCTCGGCGTGAGCGAGCCGCCAGCGAGTATGAGGGCGCGCATGACAGCCATCTCGCCGCCGAGAGCTTTGTCCGCAAAGCGCGAAATGCGCTGATGCATGCTGCCAAACTCAGTTAAGAGCTGACGCCCAAGCTCATGGAAATCGGTATCTTCCACCGAAAACCCCTAACACTAGAAACTATTTTCGGTGAAAGATGATACCCATGTGCGCGCATCCTAACCGGCAGATTTTGAGGCATGTCCCAAAAATCTACGTGACTGCCAGTCAATATAAAGAGCGCATAAAGACTTAAAATCATTCAATAATTGTAGCGTTTCAAAGAATTATCATGCACGCGGTTAGGCGAGGGGTTGTCACCACCATGACGACTGGGACTCATATAATCGCCACGTGCGATGCTCCAACTTCCCGCAAGGAGACACCTTATATAAAGGGGGATGGAGTCATGGCATTTGACTTCACGGGCAAGACCGCGATTGTCACGGGCGGCACTCAGGGCATTGGCCTCGAGATCGCCAAGGGCATCGTCGCGGGCGGCGGACACGTCGCGCTCATCGCAAGGAACGCTGCTAAGGGCGAGGCCGCTGTGGCCGAGCTTGGCGAGGGCAACAAGTTCTATCAGCTCGATGTTGCCGATGCGCCCAAGGCGCGTGAGACCGTCGAGCAGATTTTTACGGACCTGCCGCAAACCAACATCCTGATCAACTGCGCTGGCGTCATCAGCACCAAGAAGTTCGACGAGATCGATGACACCGAGTGGCGTCGTACCATCGACATCAACCTCAACGGTACCTTCACTATGATGAATGCCGTGTACCCGCACTTTAAGGCGGCCCATGCCGGCACTATCGTCAACGTGAGCTCTGTTGCTGGCAAGATCGGTGGTGGCCTGCTCGGCACCGCGGCTTACGCGAGCTCCAAGGCCGGTGTTAACGGTCTAACCAAGGCAGTCGCCAAGGAAGGCGGCAAGTTTGGCGTCCGCTGCAACGCCGTGTGCCCGTCGCTCACCCTTACCGATATGACCTCGATTCTCTCTGACGAGAACTCTCAGCGCATCATCAACGGTATCCCCCTGGGCCGCGCCGCCCAGGCAAGCGAGCCCGCGCAGATGGTGCTCTTCTTTGCCTCCGACCTTGCCAGCTTCGTGAACGGCGAGATCGGTGACTGCGACGGTGGCATCGTTCTGGACGGGTAATACCCCGCGACGATAATTCGGCGACGGCTCCTGCGACTCGGGACCGTCGCCTTCTTTCTGACAAAGGCGCGTGCGGCTACGATTCGCATGCATCCAAAGGAGATATATATGAGTGAATCGACTGCGGTGGAGGCGCCGGCGGCAAAGGAGCCGTTCTTTAAGATGTCCTCCATCCCGGGTGCCAATATTTTGGTGCCGCTTTTGTTGGGCTGCCTGCTCAACACGCTGTTTCCCGACCTGTTCAAAACGCTCGGCAGCTTTACGCTCGGCATGACCCAGCAGGGCGCAGGCCCGCTTGTTGGCGCTTTTTTGCTCATCGTCGGTACGACGATTTCGTTTAAGAGCGCTCCTGCCGCCGCTGCCCGCGGCGCCATCATCATCGCCGTCAAGCAGATCGTGGTCGTTGCCGTGTCGCTGCTCATCCTTTATGTGTTCAACGACAACCTGTTTGGCATCTCGGCCATGGTGATGCTGGCCGCTTGTACGGGTGCCAACAACGCTATGTACGCCGGACTGATGGGTACCATGGGCAACGAGGCCGAGCGTGGCGCCGTCGCCATCACCACGCTGGTTGTCGGCCCTCCGGTCACGATGATCGTGCTCGGCGCTGCCGGTCAGGCTCCGATCGGCTGGTCGCTCGTGGGCGCCATCCTGCCGATCGTCGTCGGCATTATCCTGGGTAACCTCTTCCCCAGCTTTAAGAAGATGATGGCACCGGCACTTTCCGCCATCATCGTGCTCGTCTTCTTTGCCATGGGCTCGACCATGACCTTTGGCCAGCTTATCAACGGTGGTCTTCCCGGCATCCTGCTCGGCGTGATCTGCTCGGTGGTCTTTGCAATTCCTGTCATCGCGGTCGATAAGCTCACGGGCGGTACGGGTGTCGCAGGTGCGGCCATTTCGAGCTGCGCCGGAGCCAATGTGGCCACGCCTGCTGCCATGGCAAGCGTCAACGAGGCCATGTACGGCGGCGCGGTGCTCGCGACGGCTACGGCGCAGGTTGCAGCATGTGCTATCGTAACGGCTATTTTGACCCCGCTGGTCACCAGCTGGTGCTACAAGCATTTTGAGGGTCAGGGCCACAGCAAGGCAACGACCGACAAGGCCGCCGCAGCCGCCTAATGCCAAGCGGCAATCAAAGCTAAATAACTAACCATGCCACAGGGCGGTCCCGGGGGAAATCCCGTGGCCGCCCTGCAGTTTCTGCGGGGTCTCTGGGGCACTTTACCCTGCTAAAACTGGCATAACAGCTAGAGTGAACGTCGTACAAAGGCAAGGAAAAATACCAAACAAATCGGTGAACGGTAGTTGTTCGCGCTCGCATTTCCTGCGGATTTGTTAAAAACGTCCTAATGGTATAAAAAAAGAAACATATAACAGCCCTGATGAAGGGGGTGGCTATGTTATCCTTCTCAAACGGGTGAAATCTTGGGTTTTGGGTTGCAGTTCCAAGGTGGACAAACGTTTTTCCCTGTACCAACGTGTGGTGAAGAACGGAAGAAGCCGGTAGTGCAAGCCGATAATTCAAGAATTCAATAAGCAGCGGTGTGAGAGAGCGCCGCATTACACGTAACTAGGAGCGTGGTTACACAATGCAGGAGGCATGGGAAGGCTTCAAGGAAGGCATCTGGACGGGAGAGGTTGACGTCCGAGACTTCATCCAGAAGAACTACACCCCCTACGAGGGCGACGAGTCGTTCCTCGCCGGCCCGACCGAGCGTACTAAGGAGCTGTGGGGCGAAGTTCTCGACCTGCTGCTCAAGGAGCGCGAGCAGGGCGGCGTCCTCGATATGGACACCAAGACCGTCACGGGTATCGTGAGCCACCCCGCTGGCTACATCGATAACGCCCATCGCGACAAGGAGACCATCGTCGGCCTCCAGACCGACAAGCCGCTCAAGCGCGCGCTGCACGTCAACGGCGGTATCCGCATCGCTTGCCAGGCTGCCAGCCAGCACGGCTACAAGATCGACGAGAACGTTGTCGAGCGCTACACCTTCGAGCGCAAGACTCACAACGCCGGCGTCTTCGATGTCTACACCCCCGAGATGCGCGCCTGCCGCTCGGCCCACATCATCACCGGTCTGCCCGATGGCTATGGCCGCGGCCGCATCATCGGCGACTACCGTCGTGTCGCCCTGTACGGTGTCGACTACCTGATCAAGGACAAGGAGGCTCAGAAGGCTTCCACCCCGACGGTCATGACCGCCGACAACATCCGTGATCGCGAGGAGCTGCAGGAGCAGATCCGCGCCCTCGGCGAGCTCAAGATGATGGCCGAGACCTATGGTTTCGACATTTCCAACCCTGCTACCAACACGCAGGAGGCCATCCAGTGGATGTACTTCGCCTACCTCGCTTCCGTCAAGGAGCAGAACGGCGCCGCTATGTCCATCGGCCGCACCTCCACGTTCATCGACATCTACGCTGAGCGCGACCTTGCCAACGGTACCTTCACCGAGGAGCAGATCCAGGAGTTCGTGGATCACTTCATCATGAAGCTCCGCATGGTCAAGTTTGCCCGTACCCCCGAGTACCAGGCCCTGTTTACCGGCGATCCGCAGTGGGTCACCGAGTCCATCGGCGGCATGGGTGTCGACGGCCGTACGCTCGTTACCAAGATGAGCTACCGCTACCTGCACACGCTCGAGAACATGGGCACCAGCCCCGAGCCCAACATGACCGTTCTGTGGTCGACCCGTCTGCCCGAGAACTTCAAGAAGTTCTGCGCCAAGACTTCTGTCGCCAGCTCCTCGATTCAGTACGAGAACGACGACCTCATGCGCGTCTACCACGGCGACGACTACGGCATTGCCTGCTGCGTGTCCTCCATGCGCATCGGCAAGGAGATGCAGTTCTTCGGCGCCCGCGCCAACCTGGCCAAGTGCCTGCTGTACGCACTCAACGGCGGTGTTGACGAGGTCTCCAAGAAGCAGGTCGGCCCCAAATACCGCGCCGTCGAGGGCGATACGCTCGATTACGACGACGTTGTGGCCAAGTACAACGACATGATGAAGTGGCTCGCTGGCGTGTACGTCAACTCGCTGAACATCATTCACTACATGCACGACAAGTATTGCTACGAGCGCATCCAGATGGCTCTGCACGACAAGCACGTGCATCGCTGGTTCGCTACGGGCATCGCTGGCCTTTCCGTCGTGGCTGACTCCCTGTCCGCCATCAAGTACGCCAAGGTCCACCCCGTCCGTGATGAGAACGGCATCATCGTCGACTTTGAGACCGAGGGCGAGTTCCCCAAGTACGGCAACGACGACGACCGTGTCGACCAGATCGCTCACGACGTTGTGCACCAGTTCATGGAGTACATCCGCATGAACGACACCTACCGCAACTCCGTGCCCACGACCTCGGTTCTGACCATTACCTCCAACGTCGTGTACGGCAAGAAGACCGGCTCCACGCCCGACGGCCGCAAGGCTGGCCAGCCGTTCGCCCCGGGTGCTAACCCCATGCACAAGCGCGATAGCCACGGCGCCATCGCTTCGCTGTCTTCGGTTTCCAAGCTCCCGTTCCGCGATGCTCAGGACGGCATCTCCAACACCTTCTCCATCATCCCGGGCGCGCTCGGCAAGGAGGACCAGGTGTTCTTTGGTGATATCGACCTTGATCAGCTGGGCGAGTAACTATTGTTAGTGCTATACTAACAATAACGATTACTGATTAGAGCGCCGGTTTCGGCCGGCGCCTATCAATCGAAGGAGACACATTATGAAGGTTTCTGAAGTTTCCGAGACTCAGGCCGATAACCTGGTCCACATGCTCGACGCTTACGCCGAGAAGGGTGGCCACCACCTGAACATCAACGTCTTCAACCGTGAGACGCTGCTCGACGCTCAGGCTCACCCCGAGAAGTACCCGCAGCTGACCATTCGCGTTTCCGGCTATGCCGTGAACTTCCACACGCTCACCAAGGAGCAGCAGGACGAGGTCATTTCGCGTACCTTCCACAACAAGTTCTAAAGGGGTTTAACTCCCGCAGGATCGCCGGGGCTGTTTGGGCTACCTCCCAAAACGTCCTCGGACATGCAAGAAGCCCTCGCTGCGCACTTCGTGCGGCGAGGGCTTCTTGCGTCCTGCGGAATATTTTGGGAGGTAGCCCAAACAGCCCCGGCGGGGTCCTGTGTAGCCACCCTTTAGGCGGAACTCTCCTAATGGGTTGAGCGTTCTGGATTCTTGCTTGCTACCGTTTATCGCGTATAGCTACCGTTTGCGGAATAAGTAACACTCCTTAATAAACCGTGTAGAATCTCAAATAAGCACGGAGTTTTCCAGGGAGACGCTGTCCTTTGTTGTGTGCAAGGGGCGGCGTCTCTTTGGCGCTTGGAGGCCGTTCTGCAGCAGGACGGCGGACGTGCGTCACATATTGAAAAGCCAACGTCGAGATGGGTCGTGATAAGAATGGGCAAGTACGTAATCGTGGTTGAGTCTGGTTCGGATGTGACGCCGGAGCTCTGCGAGCGCTATGGCATCGTGCGCGTGCCCATGCATGTCACGATTGGCGACGAGACCGTCGAAGACGGATCGATCGACCCGCTTGAGATTTACTCGCGCTGCAACGAGTTTGGTGTGATGCCCAAGACCAGCGGTTGCTCGCCGGCGGATTTTGCGCATGTGTACGACCGCATCCACGCCGAGCGGCCCGATGCGACCATTTTGCATCTTGCGTATTCCGAGGTTACGACCTGCTCGCATCAGTCGTCGAAGATTGCGGCAAAGGGCCGCGATTACGTTTTCTCCATGGATACACGCTTTGTGTCGGTGGGCCAGTCGCTTGTCGCCGTTGAGACCGCCAAGTATATCGAAACCCATCCGGATGCCACCGTCGACGAAATTTTCTCTTTCACCAATTCGGTGATGGACCGCGTGCTGTTGGGCTTTGTTCCTACCGACCTTGCCTTCCTTAAGGCCGGCGGTCGTTTGTCCAACGTGGCATTCCTCGGTGCCCATCTGCTCAAGATTAAGCCCTGCATTGAGGTAACGGGCGGCAAGTTCGTGGCGACCAAGAAGCTCCGCGGCTCTATGCTCAAATGCGCCCGTGCCTTTATTGACCACATGGTTGCGAAGGGCGATATTGATTACTCGCACATTGGCTTGGCGTATTCGGTAGGTCTTTCCGAGGAGCTGCGCGATGATATGGAGGTCTACGCGCATGAACTCGGCTTTAAGGACGTTACCTGGACTCAGGTCGGCGGCGTCATCTCGAGCCACTGCGGCCCGACCGCCTTTGGCGCGGTGCTTACGCTTAAGGCGTAGGACCTAGCGTCTATCGATTTCTATTGCTTCGGCGGCGAGCGGGTTGTGACAACCTTCCCGCCGCTTTTGCGTGGAGTCAAATAGGACGATCTAATTGACCGCTAAACCGTTTCGCCATCAGGCGTATGGGCTAGAATGGCTCTGGCATTTTAATTGACAAAAACCAAAGAGAGGCAAGGTTGCGGGAATGGCTGAGATGACGCTTGAGGGTGTGGATGCTCATCCCGAGGACTCTGCGTATGCCCTGGGTCGCGTGCATTCGATCGAGACGATGGGAACGGTCGACGGACCCGGCATCCGCTTTGTGGTGTTTGTTCAGGGCTGTCCCATGCGCTGCGCGTATTGCCACAATCCCGATACCTGGTCTGTTAACGGCGGCACGATGGTGACCGTCGAGCATCTCATGGACGAGTTCCAGAGCAACCATGAGTTCTACCGTAGCGGCGGCATTACCGTTTCGGGTGGCGAACCGCTCCTGCAGCCCGAGTTTTTGGCCGACCTGTTCCGCGTGATGCACAACAACCCCGATGGCCGCGTGCATACCTGCCTAGACAGCTGCGGATATGCGTTTGACCCCAACCACCCCGAGAAGTTCGACGCTGTGCTCAACGAGACCGATATGGTGCTGCTCGACATCAAGCATGCCGATCCGGTTGAGCATAAAAAGCTGACCGGTTGCGATCCTGCGCGCATCCTGGCGTTTGGCGATGAGCTTGCCCGTCGCAAGATTAGGGTCGTTATTCGACATGTGGTGGTGCCGGGCATTACCGACACGGTGGAGGAGTGTGAGGCGCTCGGCCGCCTGATTGCCCCGTGGCATAACGTGGTGGGCCTGGAGATGCTGCCGTATCACACGATGGGTGTCGTCAAGTACGAGCAACTGGGTATTCCCTATAAGCTCGAGGGCGTGCCCCAGATGGATACCGCGCGCATGCCCGAGCTGCGCAACGCCGTCATGGCCGGCATGAAAAAGCGCCGTGCGGAGCTCAGGTCGGCCATCGGCTAATAAGCCCGTCCCAAATTGACTACCTTTTAAGATGTGCAACAAGGTGGGTTGGATCAGCGAGGACGGTTGCTATTCGACATGCGATGCCGGACTGATCGAAGTCGACGGCCATAGCTATGTCATGAGCGTCATGACATCGATGCCGTGGAGCGACCGCTCGAGCGAGGTTACGGCCGCGATTGCAAAAGCTCTGTTTGATACGCGAGCTGCACTGGCTTAGCGTGTTCGTTTGGCGAGGTCAAACAAAATGCTGGTACCATACCGTGGTTGAGAATTTCGTATAGGTTTGGGGAATGGTATGGCTACCATCGCGATTATCGGTGCGCTCGAAAAAGAGATCATGCAGATTAAGGAAGAGCTGAGCGACGTTTGCGAGGCGCGGGAGGCAGGCTTGACCGTTGTGAGCGGTGAGCTCGACGGTCTGACAGTTGTCGCCACAACGGCGGGCATGGGCACGGTGAACGCCGCCGCTGCAACACAGCACCTCATTAGCAAGTATGCTCCGCAGGCTGTTGTGTTTTCGGGCATTGCGGGCGGTTTGAACCCCAAGCTCCATATCGACGACGTGGTCATTGGCAAACGCCTACGCTATCTGGATACCGATACCGCGCTTATCGCCGAGTCCGCACCGGGGCTCGAGGAGTTTGGCTCGACACCCGCGCTGGTCGATATTGCCGTCGACGTGCTTGCTGAGCGTGGGTTTGTCGACGCTTCGACAAATGCAGTCGCTTCGAACGAGGGCACCAAGCAGTTCCTGGTCGGCACGATTGCCACGGGTAACCGCTTTGTGACGGGCGCCGCCATGCGCAACGACGCTATCGAGGCGACGCATGCCGATTGTGTCGGCATGGAGGGCGCGGCAATTGCCCATGTCGCAACCAAAAATGGTGTCGATTGCCTGGTGTTGCGCGCTATCAGCGATAATTGTGACGAGGCGTACGATGCAATTTGCGATCGAGAGTTCGATCTATTCGAGTATGCGCGTGTCGCAAGTGACATCACGCTCGATATCGTCCGCCGCATTGCCGCTGCGCAATAGCGCGCTCTTTTGTAAGAACCTACGACCAAGGAGTGTCCATGGCCGATTCCATTAACTACCAGCTTGCCAAGTTCGTCGCCAGCTACGGCAAGGTTTCGCAGATTCCCGAGTCCACCTGCCCCGAGGTGAGCTTTGTGGGTCGCTCCAATGTGGGCAAGTCGTCGATTATGAACAAGCTCTTTGGCCGCAAGAACCTGGTCAAGGTTTCGAGCACACCGGGCAAGACGAGCAACATCAATTTCTTCGAGGCCGACGACGTGCACTTCGTCGACCTGCCGGGCTATGGTTTCGCCCGTCGTTCTAAGGCCGAGCGTGACCGCTGGGCCGAGCTTATCGGCGATTTCTTTGACTCCGAGCGCAGCTTTAACTTGGTCGTCTCGCTGGTGGACATTCGTCACGACCCCAGCAAGCTCGACCACGACATGATCGACTACCTACAGGGCAACGAGTTCAACTTTATCGTCTGCCTTACCAAAGCCGACAAGCTCAGCCGCACCCAGCAGGCCCGCCAGGCAGCAGCCATCAAAAAGCAGCTCAACGTCCCTGCCGAAAACGTAATCATCACAAGCTCCCAGACCGGCACCGGCATCGACGAACTCAAACGCCGCATCGCCGAGGCCTGCCTCTAGCAAGTGCCCCTTACCAGCAAGAGCCCCTGCCAATAAAAAGCAACTATCAGCCCGGCGCCCCTTCAAAGCGTGGGTCCCTGTAGACATCCTCAGCAAGGTAGGCGCAGGGACGGTCGGGATGTTCCCTCAAAATCATTCCGCAGCGCGAAGGCCCCTTGTCCGTCGCTCCGTAGGAGCAGGACAAGGGGCCTTCATGCGCGAGGACGATTTTGAGGGAACATCCCGACCGTCCCGGACAGGTATATGAGGAGGATGTCTACAGGTACTCGATTTGAGCGCCTTCCGTGTCGCACGTCAGAATGTGCGTATCGCACTTGGGGAACTGCTCGCGCAGCTTGACCTGCAGGAACTTCGCCACGATGGTATCGTCGGTTACGGCCATGAGGGTCGAGCCGGAGCCGCTGATCCAGATGGTCTTGGCGCCGCCGTTAAGGCAGGTGTCGCGCACAGCGTTGTAGTCGGGAATCAGACGGCGGCGATAGGGCTCCTGGATACGGTCGTCATTGGCGGCGGCAATCAGGTCCAGATCGCCGGTCTCGAGACCGCGCGTCATGCCGGCGATGCGGCCCATCTGCCATACGGCGGTGGAAAGCGGAATCTCCTGCGGCACGACCTTGCGCGCCTCACTCGTGTGCACCTCGTAGGGTGGAATGACGGTAATAAAACGCAGGCGATCGCTCACCTCGTAGCGCAGGCACTGGGGGAGCGAATCGGTCGGCGTAAAGGAGCAGACGGCGCCGCCCAGGATAGCGGGGGCGACGTTATCGGGATGGCCCTCGACCTCGGTGGCAATGCGGACGAGCTCGGCGCGGTCGACGGTGTGGCCCGTCAGCGCGGCGGCGGCCATAATGCCGGCGACAACGCAGGTGGAGCTGGAACCCAGGCCACGAGCGACGGGAACGTCAGTCTGAATGTCGATGGCGACGGGAAAGGCCGGCTCGCCCCAGGCGGCCAGAGCATCGACAAAGCTCACATAGACCAGGTTATTCTCGTTTTGGAACTCCTCGGGGCAGCCCGTGATGGTGAGCTTGTCGGCGCGCTCGAAGGTGAAGTGCGAGTAAAGGCTGACGGCCATGCCGAGGGTGTCGTAGCCGATGCCCAAGTTGGCGCTTGTTGCTGGGACGGTGATTTTGATCATGTGAGTCCTCCTGGCGTGCCTGGCTGTTTAGTTCGCTGCTCGGGCAGTCCTGCGCAAGACGGAAAGCACATTAAGTGCTTTCCTTTGCGTGCGGAACTCGCGACGAACTAAACAGCCAGGCACGCTGTGCGCGTTCGTCATCATCCCGGGGGTTATCTGATGAAAGAAAGTGCGCCGGCTTTCGCCGGCGCCTTATAAGGGATTTTAGTTGGTAGCCATCTTTTTTGCTGCAGACTCTACGTAGTTGGCCATGTCGGCTACGTCGCAGACGTCTTCGAAGCGGACGGGTTTGGATTCGAGTTCGGCGAGCTGGGTCGGGGCGACCGTGTTGGTGGCCTGCTCGAGCACGCGCATAGCCTCAAAATCATCCTCGGGAACGTTGAGGCCCAGGGCGTCGCAGCAGGCGCGCGGGAACTTGTAGGGGCTGGCGGTCGAAAGCAACACGCGGGCCTTGGCGCCCTCGGCGGGAGTGACCTGCTCAAAGACGTGATAGCCGCAAGCGGTGTGCGGGTCAATCACATAGCCGTTCGCGTCCCAGCAGCTCTTGATGGCAGCGCGGACCTCGTCTTCGCTGGCCCAACCGCAGCCAAAGACGCTCTGGATCTTGGCCAGCAGCTCGGCGGGAACTTCGTAGCGACCAGTCTGTGCCAGCTGCTCCATAAGGCCGGCAACAAGCTCGCAGTCGCCATCGGACAGGAAGTACAGCATGCGCTCCAGGTTGGAGCTAATAAGGATGTCCATCGACGGCGAGATGGTCGTGAAGAACGGACGGTTGCGGTCGTAGACGCCGGTGGTCAGGAAGTCGGCCAGCACGTTGTTCTTGTCGCTCGCCACGACGAGCTTGGCGACGGGCAGACCCATGCGCTTGGCGTAGTAGCCGGCCAAGATATCGCCAAAGTTGCCGGTGGGCACGCAGAACTCTACGGCGTCGCCAGCCTCGATAGCGCCGGCGCGCAGCAGCTGCGCATAGGCGGCAAAGTAGTAGACGACCTGCGGTACCAGACGGCCGACATTGATGGAGTTGGCGCTCGAAAGCACTGTGCCAGCGGCCTCCAGGCGCTCGGCAAGCTCCTTATCGGCAAAGATGCGCTTGACGGCGCTCTGGGCGTCGTCAAAGTTGCCGCGGATGCCGCAGACAGCGACGTTGTCGCCCTCCTGCGTGGACATCTGCAGGTTCTGGACGCGGCTGACCTTGCCCTCGGGATAAAAGACAGTGATGCCCGTGCCCGGAGCGTCGGCAAAGCCGGCAAGTGCTGCCTTGCCCGTGTCGCCCGACGTGGCGGTGACGATCATGATGCGCTCGGCGCCGCCGTCCTTGGCAGAGGTGCGGGCCATCAGGCGGGGGAGCATCTGCAGGGCGACGTCCTTAAAGGCGCTCGTGGGGCCGCCAAAGAGCTCCATCACATAGGTTTGCGGGGCGTCGGCGCCCGGTGCGGCGTCGAGTTTGACGAGCGGCGTAACCTCTTCGCTCGCGAACGTGCCGCGGTATGCCTCGTCGACACACGCCGAAATTTCTTCGGCTGTGTAATCATTCAGTAACATTCCCAACACATCTTGAGCGATTTCAAAGTACGATTTATCTGCAAGCGAGCTGATATCGACCTGCTGGGTGCCGAGCTCGTCCGAGACAAACAAACCCCCGTCGGGAGCGATGCCGGTGCGGATTGCCACCTTACTTGAGCACGATAAAGTGCGTCCTCGTGTACTATGATAAGTTCCCATATAACACTGCTCCTCGGATGCCTTGGTCCCAATCGGTGAAACCATGGTATCAGAGCGCGCAAAACAGGTTTGCAGAGGCTTTTAGAAAGGTAACCTCAAGCCCATGATTAAGATTGCCAAGTTTGGCGGCTCGTCGGTCGCCGACGCCGAACACTTTAAGAAGATCAAGGCCATTGTCGACGCCGACCCTGCCCGCCGTTTTGTGGTGGTTTCTGCCTGCGGTCGCCGCTTTAAGGGCGACACCAAGGTGACCGATCTGCTCTACTTGGTTAACGCGCACGTCAAGTACCACGTGTCGTGCGAGGAGCTGCTCGAGGACATCGGCCAGCGCTACTTTGATATTGCTGACGAGCTGGAGCTCACCTATCCCATCCGCGAGGAGTTCGCGGCCTTTGCCGAGCGCGCCCGCTCGGGTGGCTACTCCACCGAGGAGCTCGTGAGCCGTGGCGAGTACTTCACCGCTCGCCTGATGGCCGAGTACCTGGGTTTGCCGTTCCTGGACGCCGCGACGGTTGTGGCGTTCCATCACGACGGCACGCTCAGCATGAACCGCACCTCCGAGCTGGTGCAGGAGTACGGTCAGCAGGGCGGCTTCGTTATGCCTGGCTTCTACGGCGCGACGCGTGAGGGGCAGATCAAGCTGCTCGACCGTGGCGGCGGCGATATTTCCGGTTCGATCCTGGCCAAGTGCTTGGGCGCCGATCTATACGAGAACTGGACCGACGTCTCGGGCTTCTACTCTGCTGACCCGCGCATCGTGCCCGAGGCTCAGCCCATTGCGCGCGTTACCTACGAGGAGCTGCGCGAGCTTTCGTACATGGGTGCAAGCGTCCTGCACGAGGAGGCCGTGTTCCCCGTACGCGAGGCGGGCATTCCGCTGGTCATCAAGAACACCAACGCGCCGCAGGACCCCGGCACCATCATTAGCGAGACGGCTGACGAGGGTGAGGCAGAGCCCATCATTACCGGCGTGACCGGCAAACGCGGTTTTGTCGCCATCAATGTGGCCCGCGACCGCACCAAGCCCCGTGTCGGCTTTATGCGCCGCGCGCTTTCGGTGTTCGAGCGCTATGACGTTTCCGTTGAGCACATGCCCACCGGCGTCGACCGCTTTGGCGCCGTGGTGCAGGAGCAGGACGTTCACGATTCGCTGTACTCGCTTGTGGGCGACATTCAGCAGGAGGTCGAGCCGCTCGAGATCGAGGTTGTCGAGGGCCTGGCGCTTATCGCTACCGTTGGCCGCAACCTGCGCGGTCGCGCCGGCATCTCTGGCCACCTGTTTGGCATGCTTGGCCAGGCGGGCGTGAGCGTGCGTATGATTTCGCAGAGCTGCGACGAGATCAACATCATCATCGGCGTGGAGGAGAAGGACTTCGATCTGGCGATCCGGACCATCTACCGCGCCTTCTCCGATGAGAACGGTATTGTAAAGGTCTCCGACCTGGAGGCTTCCGCGCCGGTCGATCCCGCCTTGGCCGCGCTCCACAAGTAGCTGCTATCACGCTAGATTTTTGAGTCATGTCTCAAAAATCTACAGCGGGGCGTTTCGTTTCGGTTTCGTTTCGACGGGGCGGGTTTTGTATCCGCCCCGTTCTTGTATAAACTGGGCAAGAATATCCAGCCTGCTTGGCGTGCGGGCAAAAGCCACAACCTTTAAAGGGGGAAGCATGAAACAGTACACGGTTGCTATTTTGGGCGCGACGGGAGCCGTGGGCACCCAGATGCTCGAGTGCCTCAACGAGCAGGAGTTTCCGGTCGGCAAGCTCAAGCTGCTAGCGAGCGCGCGCTCTGCGGGCAAGACCGTCGAGTTCCGCGGCGAGCAGATCGTGATCGAAGAGGCTTGTTCCGAGGCCTTTGAGGGCTGTGACATTGTGCTTGGAGCCGCCGGCGACGACATCGCGAAGGAGCTACTGCCCGAGGCCGTCAAGCGCGGTGCCGTCGTGGTCGACAACAGCCATGCCTTCCGCATGGATCCCGAGGTGCCGCTGGTCGTCCCGGAGATTAATGCCGACGATATCAAGTGGCATCACGGTCTTATCGCCAATCCCAACTGTGCAACCATCATCGGTCTGGTTCCCACGTGGCCGCTGCATCAGCTCGCCGGCGTGAAGCGCATGATCGTCTCGACGTATCAGGCGGCTTCGGGTGCCGGCGCTCCCGGTATGGCCGAGCTCGAGACTCAGTTGGCCGCCCTGGGCCGCGGCGAGGAGATTCCCGAGCCGCGTGCATTTGCCGCCCAGCTGGCGAGCAACCTGATTCCGCAGATCGGCGGCGTCAAGGAGGAGGGCTTTACCTCCGAGGAGATGAAGCTGCAAAACGAGGGCCGTAAGATCATGCATCTGCCCGAGCTGCGCGTGAACTGCACCTGCGTGCGCGTGCCCGTGCTGCGTTCGCACTCCGAGAGCATTACGCTCGAGTTTGAGCGCGACATCACGGTGGAAGAGGCCCGTGCTGCGCTGGCTGCCGCTCCGGGCGTGAAACTGGTTGACGACATGAGCGCCGAAGATGCGCACGATCGCTTCCCCATGCCGATGGATACGTCCGACCAGGACCTGATTTGGGTCGGCCGCGTGCGTCGCGACATCTCGAACCCTGAGGCCGCGCGCGGTATCACCTTCTGGTGCTGCGGCGACCAAATCCGTAAGGGCGCGGCAACCAACGCCGTCCAGATCGCTAAGCTGCTCTGCGAGTAGTGTGGCCTGTCCGGCGGGGGCCGGGCTTAGTTTTCAGAACGTCCTCGACCATGTGTGGCGCCTTGTCCTGCTCCTTCGGAGCCGCGGACAAGGCGCCACACTGGTCTGCGGAGTGTTCTGAAAACTAAGCCCGGCCCCCGCCTGCGGTGACTCGGCTGCGAGCGGCCTGCGATGGGGCCGTTGCTGGTTGGGGCCGCTGGGCTGATGTGGGGGCACGTGGCCGTTGCAGGCCCTGGTCCCGGCGGCGGCCCCGGCGCTTTGCGCCTGCCGCCTTGGGGGACTGTGGGGCGCGGCCGGCAGCTGCGGCGCGTTGCGCCTGCTGCCTGCGGGGACTTTGGGGTCGTGCGGTAGCTGCGGCGTTGCGTGCCTGCTGCCTTGGGTGACTTTGGGGTCGATTGGGGTTGTCTGCACAATTCGCGGTATTATGGTGCGGAGTTTTGAAAGGAGCCGCTGGTGGTCACGACGACATTTGCTTCGCCTTTGGGCGAAATCCTGCTTGCCGCTGATGGCCGCGGTTTGACGGGGCTTTGGTTTGAGGGGCAGGAGCACTTTGGTTCCACGCTTCTCCGGGAAGACCCCGAACATGTTGAAGGCGCCGACGCGGTTTCCGGTACCGGTGGGATGTCTTCGGTGAGTCCGGCAAATGGCGCGGCTTCTTCGGTGCTAGAGCGTTCTTGGGCTTGGCTGAATGCTTATTTTGCGGGGCAGGAGCCTCGGTTTACGCCGCCGTTGCATATGATCGGCACGGCGTTTCAGCGTGAAGTTTGGTTTGAACTGCTTTCAATTCCGCGTGGCGAGGTCGCTACGTATGGCGAGGTCGCCCAGCGTGTTGCGGCTCGACATCGTGTGCCGGGAAACGAGGCACCCGTCGTGTCTCCTCGTGCGGTGGGGGCTGCGGTTGCGCGTAATCCCATTTCGATTATCGTGCCGTGCCATCGCGTGGTCGCGGCCGACGGATCGCTCAACGGATATGCCGGCGGGCTTGATCGCAAGGAGTGGCTGCTTCGGCTTGAGGGCGCGTACGAGGAATAACGCCAGGGCACTTTGCATAACTAGGGCGCCGTGAAAGGACGAGTCACTGTCCCTCCGCGCCCGGCATGCGTCAAAGCGCTCGACACGTGCGCCTTAAGTTTGGTTAAGCCACATCCTGCGTATTTAAAAACGCGCAGGTTGAGCAGCTAAGGCTGCGCTAAGGCGGTTGACGGTACGCTATCATCGGCAGTATCGAAACCTGTAGAGCCATGCGCCAAAGGAGCAACTATGAAGCTGATGCTTGCCGAGGACGAACCTGGTCTCTCCCGCGCCCTCACCGCGATTCTTCAACATAGCGACTACGAGGTCGACACCGCCCTCGACGGCTTGACGGCGCTCGAGAATCTACTCACCAACGATTACGACGCCGCAATCCTGGACATCATGATGCCCGGCATGGACGGCATCGAGGTGCTCAAGCGTACACGCGCCGCCGGAAAGCGACTGCCCATCATCATGCTCACGGCAAAAAGCGAGGTGTCCGATAAGGTCGAGGGCCTGGATGCCGGTGCCAACGATTACCTGACCAAGCCGTTTGCCGCCAAGGAACTGCTCGCTCGCATTCGTGCCATGACGCGTGCCGCGACGGCAATTGACGCCACGACGCTCAGCGTGGGCAACGTGCGCCTCGACACGGCATCGTGCACGCTCGTTGGCCCTTTGGGCGAGGAGCACCTGGCCAATCGCGAGTTTCAGCTTATGGAACTCTTTATGCGCAACGCCGGCACGCGTATGCCCACCGAGCGTCTGATGCTCGAGGTTTGGGGCGAGGACGCGCCCGAAGGTGCCAATGTGGTGTGGGTCTATATCTCGTACCTGCGCAAAAAGCTGACGGCGCTTGGTGCCGACGTGGCCATCCGCGCGTCGCGCAACCAGGGATATTCGCTTGAGGTTGTCGAGGAAGGCGAGTAGGAGTGGGCGTACGCGCGTGGTGCAAGCGCATGACGGCAAAGCTCGGCATGGGCGCGGACTCGGGCAATCCAGGGCGCGCCGATGTTGCCAGTGCATTGGGCCGCCGCTTGCGCCGCAAGTTCATCCTCGTTGCCATGGGCGCCGTGACCGTGGTGCTCACGCTCATCATTGCCGGCATCAATGTCGTGAATTACTCGCATGTCTGCAAAATGGCCGATGCACGCTTGGACTATATCCTGGCAGGCAAGGGCGGCATCGATTGGGAAGAAGAGCCCAGGACCGATCTCGGCAATGGCGGGGATGCGAACACCGGCATGGTTGCGGATGGCGATCGAGCGGGCGCTCGCGTGGGGCATTTTGAAGGCATGACGGCGGAGTCTCCCTTCGACACGCGCTACTTTACGGTGACGTTTGTCGATGGGCAGGTGGTCGATGTCAATACCGCCCGCATTGCCGCGGTGGGCGCCAAGCGTGCCGCCCGTATTGCCACGGAACTGGATTCCAAGGGCCTGACCTCTGGGTTTTCTGGCAACTACCGCTATACGATTGCGGCTCAAGGCGAGAAGACCACCTATGTGTTCGTGGACTGTTCGCGCGAGCTTGCGAGCTTTCATTCGTTTTTGAGCGCGAGTGTGGCAATCAGTTGCATTGGCTGGCTGGCGGTGCTGGCAATTGTAACGGTCGCATCGGGCGCCGTGATTCGACCGATGGTCGAGAGCTACAGCAAGCAAAAACGCTTCATTACCGATGCAAGCCACGAGATCAAGACGCCGCTCGCTGTGATCGATGCCGCCAACGAGGTACAGGAGATTGAGAGCGGCGAGAGTGAGTGGACGCAGAGCATTCACGAGCAGGTGGCGCGACTGACGGCACTTACGGAGCGTCTGGTATTTTTGGCGCGCATGGACGAGGGCTCGGCGGGCTTTACCATGGCGTCGATCGATCTCTCGGAGGCAGTTGACAAGGCAGCCGCGCCGTTTGAATCGGTGGCGGTCTCGCGCGGCAAGCGCCTGTCGATGTCGGTCGCGACCGGCGTGCGCGCTCATGCCGATGCTGCGGCGGTGACGCAGGTGGTTGAGTTGCTGCTGGATAACGCCACACGCTATGCGAGCGAGGGCAGCGTGATTGAGTTGAGTTTGCGTGCCGTTT
The DNA here is from genome assembly GCA_902492755.1 of uncultured Collinsella sp. Taxonomy (GTDB): domain Bacteria; phylum Actinomycetota; class Coriobacteriia; order Coriobacteriales; family Coriobacteriaceae; genus Collinsella. The sequence continues at coordinate 23,999 of CABUNB010000030.1, forward strand.
CGCGCGGTGCGGGCAAAGGCTCGGCAGAGCTTGTCGTATCGAACGCTGTAGACGAGCTGCCCGAGGGCGACCTGGATCGATTGTTCGACCGCTTCTATCGTGCGGACGTGTCGCGCAGCTCCAAGACAGGCGGCTCGGGTGTGGGCCTATCCGTCGTGCGCGCCATCGCCGAGGCCCATGGCGGCTCCGCTACCGTATCTGGCCACGACCATCAGATCACCTTCACCGTCCGCCTCTAAAACCTGCAAAAAGGGACAGGTTTGTTTTGGCAGGTTTTATCTGGGGAAACGTCGACGGAGGAGGCTGTGCCAAAAAGGGACAGGTTTATTTTGGCAGGTTTTATCTGGGGAAACGTCGATGGAGGAGGCTGTGGGCGGAAACCGTGTCCCGGTTTGACGCCTCGGAATGGGATGAGCTTTCCCCTTGGAGGGCCTAGCGGAAACCGTGTCCCGGAATACAGCCTCAGAGTGGCATGCCGTTTCCGGTTGAGACCACCTGCTTGGACATCTTTCTACGCTCGCTTTTGCAGAGCGTAGATCGATTTGTCCATGTTGAACAGATAAGCCACAACGCAGACGATGAAGAACATCGGCAGATTACCGAAACCGAAGACCTCGCAGCCAATGAGGATCGGCGCGAGTAGCGTGTTGGTGGCGCTGCCAAAGACGGCGGCGTATCCCAGCGCGGCGCAGAGCTCGACGGGCATGCCGAGAATCCCGGCGAGCACGACACCCAGGCTGGCGCCGATGGAGAACAGCGGCGTTACCTCGCCACCCTGATATCCTGCGGCAAGCGTGGCAATGGTGAGTGTGAATTTGAGCGCCCAGTCCCAAGGCATGATGGCGACCTTGCCGTCACCGTTGAGTGCCGCCGATATCAGGTTGGTGCCAAGTCCGCAGTATCGCCCTTGCCACAGCGCGAACAAAATCGCCGACAGCACAAGGCCCATAACGGCAATGCGCGTATAAGGGTTGGGGAACAGCCGCGCCGCAAGGGTCTTGGCGTGGGCAAGGCACCAGGCAAAAGCGCCACCTACCATACCAAACGCGATACCCAACAACGCCAGCCGTCCAAGACCGGGGAGGTCGAGCGCATACGAGGCGGTAATGGCGACCTCGAACTTCTCGAGTCCCAGAGCGCCGGAGGTCATGCTTGCGGCAAGTGAAGCCGTAAGCGCGGGAAACAGCGCGCGGTATTCCATGCGTCCGGCGACCAGCACCTCGACAGCAAAGACCGTAGCGGCGAGCGGCGTTCGAAAGAGTCCGGCAAAGCCAGCGGCCATGCCGATAAGCAAAAACGTGTTGCCGGGGTCTCGGAAAGGTAGACGCTGGCCAATCCAATGCGAGACGGTTGCACCGATCTGCACGGCCACGCCCTCGCGGCCCGCACTGCCGCCAAAGAGATGCGTGGCCCACGTGCTCAGCATAATGAGCGGCACCAAACGTGGGGAGATGGCGTCCTCGCGTCCGTGGCCTACGTCGAACACCAGACTCATGCCGCGGTCGGTGCCCTTGCCCCAGGTGCGGTAGGCAAACACGATGGCAAGGCCCGCAAGAGCGAGAAAGGGGAGCAGCAACGCGACGTGCACGTCCCGGAAGGCGCCGATTGCCAGGAGCACACGACCAAAAAGGGCACAGATGGCGCCAACGATAACGCCGATAGGAATTCCGACGGCGCCCATGAGCACGAGACCGCTATAGGTGTTGACCAGGCGTTTGATTCTGCTCAAAGCGCTACTTTCTGACATTTTGCTTTCTGACACTTGCTCTCTTGATAGAAAAAGAGCTGGAGTTGCGCATCGTTGAGAGGCTTTCCAGCTTTAGCAAAACAAACTTATAAGATGCGACGGGCCGCGTCAAGATAATTACCGGACGGCCTAGGAGGCGGCTGGTTGGCTGGCTTAAAACCTAGCGCGTGAAATGACGCCCCACGCTATTCAGCGCGCTTGATAGGATGACGAACCACGGTCTTAAGTTTCTCCGGTGCGCATTTGCGTGGATCGGAGAGATAGATTTCGTGATGTAAACGGGTGTCTGAGAAGTCGGGAACATAGCCCAGCTCGGTCGTGTATTCATGCATAGCGTCTACGGTCGCCGGTTCGTTGTCGTAGGGTCCGGTGTGCATGCATTGAACGCAGAGACCCTCGTCAACTTTAAGCAGTTCGACGGCGGAAAAGTCCAGTTTCTTTTTGGTCGTGGCTTCCGCGACTGCCCAGTCAAAGTCATCTCGGGTGACGAAATCGGGCAGGCGGATGCACGAGATAAAGTTGAAATTGTCCTTGTGGGCATAATCGATGTCGCCGCTCGGGGACTTTTGCCACCAGAAACCCTCGAGCGGCGGTACCACAAAGTCGAAATAGCCCTCGATACTCCTTGAGCCTTTCTTTGACATCTTGACGATATAGGCGATGCCGTAAAGTAGCGGCAGGGCGTTTTGATACTCGCCACCTTCGGTATTTGGGTCGCCCTTTCCGCGAACGGCAACGTAGCTCATAGGCGGGACAGTTACGATACTCGGCTTGCTTGCAGGTTTGTAGAGCCCCTTGCATTCCTTCTTAAAGTCGAACGCCATGTTGGCCGCCTTTCTGCATATTGGCCTGCTTAGATAGTTGAATCATATCATAGAAACGAACAGCTGTTCGAATGATTTGGCTGACAGATTGAGATGCGTGCGTTGTGCTTGGCGGTCGGCCTGACCCCGTCGATGATTTCTCGGCCTCCCCGGCGCCCTATCTATAGCTGCCGTTCCCCCATATAAAACCTGCCAAAATAAACCTGTCCCTTTTTGGTAGGTGGGAAATGGGTAATACTAAAGAGTTATCCGACCAGATGGGAATTAATCGATGGCCTATATCGAATTCAAAGACGTCATCAAGGCATACGGCGAAGGCGACGCCCGCATCCACGCGCTCGACGGCGCGAGCTTTACGGTCGAGCGCGGCGAGCTCGCCATCATTCTGGGTGCTTCGGGCGCCGGCAAGACCACGGCCCTCAACATTCTGGGCGGCATGGACACGGCGACCTCCGGCACTGTGACGGTGGACGGGCGCGACGTGAGCTCCGCCAATGAGGCGCAGCTCGTGGAGTACCGCCGCGCCGACGTCGGCTTTGTCTTCCAGTTCTACAATCTGGTTCCCAACCTGACGGCACTCGAAAACGTTGAGCTCGCGGCACAGATCTGCCCTGATTCGCTCGATGCCGAACAGACGCTTCGTCAGGTTGGCCTGGGCGAGCGCCTGGGCAACTTTCCGGCGCAGCTTTCGGGCGGCGAGCAACAGCGCGTGTCCATCGCCCGCGCGCTGGCCAAGAACCCCAAGCTGCTTTTGTGCGACGAGCCCACGGGTGCACTCGACTACAAAACCGGCAAGCAGATCTTGCAACTGCTGCAGGACACCTGCCGCAAGCAGGGCATTACGGTCATCATCATCACGCACAACTCCGCGCTCGCGCCCATGGCCGATCGCCTGATTCGCTTTAAGAGTGGCCGCGTGGAGAGCGAGACGGTCCAGCAAAATCCCGTGCCGATCGAGACGATCGAGTGGTAGCGCCCATGGACCAGGACCGCCAAAACAGCCAGCGCCGCGACGCGCAGAACACGGAGCGCGAGCAGGATTTTACGACCTACCGTACCGCCCAAAGCTCAAACGATATGGTGCCGACGGTTTTTCGCCGTGGCATCTACCGCACGATTCGCGGCAGCCTCAAACGCTTCTTGTCTATCGTTGTGATCACCGCGCTTGGCGTGAGCGTGATGTGCGGCCTTAAGGCGGGCTGCGAGGACCTGTGTGATTCGGTCGACGCCTATTTTGACCAGCAGAATGTCTATGACATCAACGTGCAGTCGACCTATGGTCTGACCGATGACGATCTTGCCGCGATCCAAGAGGTCGATGGCGTCGAGACGGCCGAGGGCATCTATACCGAGACCGCCTATACCGCCGTGGGTACGACGCGCGAGCGTGTCGTCGTACAGAGCCTCTCCAAAGAGAATATTGACCAACCGGTGCTAGTACGCGGCGAGCTGCCCGAGACTTCGGGCGAAGTGGCAGTGACCTCACGTTTTTTGAAGGCTTCGGGCAAGAAAATCGGCGATACGGTGAGCTTTGCCGCCAACGATGCGAGCTCGTCGAACCAAAGTGCCAAGGATCAATTTGCCGCGGGCGACTACACCATTACGGCTGAGGTCCTCGATCCCACTGATGTGAGCTCCGACTCGACAGTCAACGCCTTTCGCGCTGCTTCGACTGCGGACTACAAGTTCTACGTGAGCGAGGATGCCGCGACATCTTCTTCCTACTCCGCTGTCCACGTGGTCGTCGAGGGAGCCAAGAGCCTCAACTCCTATTCGGATGCCTACTCGGCAAAGATCAATGAGGTCAAGGGCAATATCGAGAAGATCCGCGAGGAGCGTGAGAAGGCGCGCGCCCAGGAGCTGACGGTCGACACACCGGCGAGCTTGGACGCGGCTGAGCGTCAGGCGAATATGGTCTTTGGGATCGAGCAGGACAACATCAATCGTATGGCCGAGGGCAGCGACGAGCGTGCGCAGGCGCAAGCCGACCTGGACCAGCGCCGTGCCGCCGCCGACCAGCAGTTTGCCGATGCCCGCGCCGAGCTCTCTGACTTGGGCGAATGCACCTGGTACATCCAGGACCGCGGCAATATCGCAAGCTACTCGAGCGTCGAGAGCGATAGTTCTTCGATCGAGGCCATCGCCACGGTGTTCCCGTTCATCTTCTTTATCGTCGCCGTGCTTATCAGCCTCACCACCGCCACCCGCATGGTCGAGGAGGAGCGCACGCTTATTGGCCTGTACAAGGCGCTCGGCTATTCACGCGGGCGTATCCTGTCCAAATATGTGGACTACTCGCTGTGGGCGTGTCTGATCGGTGGCGTGCTCGGCAATATCATCGGATTTGTGGGTCTGCCGCTGTTCTTGTTTACGGTGTTCGACGACATGTACTCGCTGCCCCAGATGCTACTTTCGTACGACATCGTGTCCTCGATCGTTTCGGTGGCGCTGTTTGCCGTGGGCGTGGTGGGAGCCACGATTATCGCCTGCCGCCACGAGATGGCCGAGACCCCTGCCTCGCTCATGCGCCCCAAGGCTCCGCGCGCCGGCTCGCGTATTCTGCTCGAGCGCATCGGCTTTATCTGGCACCGCATGGGCTTTTTGAACAAGGTCGCTGCACGCAACCTATTCCGCTACAAAAAGCGCGCCTTTATGACCATCTTTGGCATTGCGGGCTGCACGGCGCTTGTGATTTGCGGCATGGGCATCCGTGATACGTCGGTCGCGCTGTCGCCCAAGCAGTACGGCCACATCACACGCTACGATTTGCTGGCGGTTGCCAACCCCGATGATTTTTCGCAGACGTGCGCGGCGTTGGATGAGCGCAGTGCAGCCAAGGATTCCAACGTGACCGTGACTTCGACGCTGCCGATTATGACAGACAACGTCACCTTTACATTTGGCGGTAAGAGCGAGACCGTGCAGCTCATCGTGATTCCCGACGACCGCACGGGTGACTTGGGCGATTACGTGCGCCTGGAGGATGAGTCCAAAGAACCGCTCGCCCTGCGTGACGGGGATGTGTACTTGAGCAAGAGCTCTCAGCTGGTGCTGGGGATCAAGCCGGGTGACACGGCTCACGTCCAGGATTCGTCGCTCAATGTTGCCAAGGTCAAAGTCAGCGACATTTCGCTTAACTATCTGGGCAACACGCTTTACATGACGCAGGGCACCTATGAGCGCGCGTTCGGTCGAAGCGCGCGCCTCAACGGCATCCTTGCGCTGCTTAAGGGTTCGTCGGCCGATCAGATTGCGTTTACCAACCGTCTTAAGAGCGATGGTTGGATTACGCTGTCGAGTACCGCCGAGCATTGGGAAAACTATGAGGCAAACTTTACGATTATCAATTCGGTCGTGGTGCTTGTGACCTTTATGGCGGCGTGCCTGTCGTTTGTGGTGGTATTTACGTTGTCTAACACCAACATCTCGGAGCGCGAACGCGAGCTGGCGACTATCAAGGTGCTGGGCTTCCGTCGTGGCGAGGTACACCATTACGTCAACAAGGAGACGTTGATTCTTACGGCGATCGGAGCCGCACTGGGTGTACCGCTGGGCGGTGCGCTGGCCGAGAGCTTTACGTACATCTTGCAGATGCCGTCATTGTACTTTGACGTTGAGGTCGAGCCACTGAGCTACGTGCTTGCCGTGGTGCTTTCCTTCGGCTTTACGATCATCGTCAACCTCGCTACCAATCGCACCCTCAATAAGATCGACATGGTCGGCGCCCTCAAGAGCGCCGAGTAACCTGTTCCGGGATTCAGGTTCTAGCGAGCTGCTAGCGCATCTACAGTCGCTGTTTTGCATAAACCGCCCCGCCGAATGAATACTTTGGCGGGGCGGTCGCCTTTTGCCTGCAGGTACCCCAGTCGGCACCGTGCAAATTCCGGAATATTCAGCATCCCGGAGGTAGCGCGTAGAGATGTGGTGTAAGAGGCGGGGGCATGCCCCCGCCTCTGCCCT
>CABUNB010000031.1 GCA_902492755.1 uncultured Collinsella sp.
CCTACATTGCAGCAGATTTCTTCTCATCGCGTTTCGGGAAAAGAAATACCATGCTCGGCTCGATGCTAATCGAGGCCGGTCTTTTCATGATTCTTCCGTGGTTCGCTTCAAATTCGCTGTGTTTGTTTGGCCTTAGCATGGTGCTTTGTTTTCTCCCAGAAGTGGTGTACATCACTTCGGAAAACTTAATCCAAGACGCGATAGCGGACGATCTCCGCGCGACGATCCTTTCCGTCGCGTCTCTGGTAAGGGCTCTCTTTTCTGCAATGTTTTTCTCCATATTTGGATATGTGTTGGGGTTATATCCCATTCAGATAGCGCTCGGTGTTATTGGCGCAATCGCGATAGCAATTACCGCCGCTGTTTCTTTAAAAATGGTAGGAATACATGTCTCCAAGAATTGATATATCGATTGACGAGCTGCCCGAAGCGTCGAGCCTTCTTGATGGGCATGACTATTCGTCACAAATCATTCAGCGTATCGCCGGGGTTCCAGTAATACTCGATATATCTGGACGCCCTCATTCCCCTTTTTGAAGGTCCCAAAAAGACTACCCGTGTGGGTTTGGCTAGGTTCGGGTGCCGTCCGTGCCGTGCGGTAAAATCGTTCAGTCAGAACACGAACCCGCATCGGAGCTCATCACATGGCATTTGTCCATCTGCACAATCACACTGTTTTCTCCATGCTCGACGGCGCAACCCGTATCCAGGATATGGTCAACCGCGCCGTAGAGTTGGGCATGCCCGCCGTCGCCATTACCGACCACGGCTACATGTATGGCGTGCCCGACCTGGCGCTGGCCTGCGATGCCGTCAACCACAACACGCCCGAGTACAAAACTTGGAGCCACGACAAGGCCTTCTTGGAAAAGGACCGCCGCGACGAGCTGGTGGAGCCCGATCCTGAGTCAAACCCGCGCGAGCATGCCCAGTATGTGAAGGACATGGCCATGTGGGACGAGAAGGGCAACATCGACGAGCTCAAGCCACCCCTGGTCATCAAGCCCATCTTTGGCTGCGAGGTCTACTTTACGCCGGACGAGACCCTTGCCCGCGACCATAAGCCCGAGCTCTACCACATGATCCTTCTGGCCAAGGACCAGGAGGGCTACGTCAACCTGATGCAGACGGTTTCCGAGGCCGCCGTGCAGGGCTTTTACTATAAGCCGCGCGTGACGCTCGACAACCTGCGCCGCCACGCCAAGGGCATGATCTGCACCAGCGCCTGCATCGCGGGCATCATCCCCAAGTACATCGACCGCGGCGACATGGAAGGCGCCATCAAGTGGGCCGAGACCTTCCGCGACACCTTCGAGCCTGGCGACTTCTACATCGAGATCCAGGAACACGGCATTACCACCGATAACGGTCTGACCGACGAGCAGATGGACCGTACGCTCATCGACATCGCCAAACAGGTGGGCGTCAAGGTCATCGCCACTAACGACTTCCACTACCTGCGCCGCGAGGACGCGCCCGTGCAGGACGTCATCATGTGCATTGGTATGAACGCCAAGGTCGACGACCCCAACCGCATGCGCATGACCGGCTCGGAGTTTTACATGAAGACCGAGGAGGAGATGCGGGCGATGTTCCCGTATTGCCCCGAGGCCTGCGACAACACGCTCGAGATCGCCGACAAGTGCTACGTCGAGCTCGATTGGGACTCCATCATCCTGCCGCGCTTCCCGTTGCTCGATCCCGGCGAGACGCACGAGAGCCAGTTCCGCCGCGAGTGCGAGAAGGGCCTGCGCCAGCACTACGGTGACGACTGGGCCACGCGCGAGATCGGTGGCGTCAACATCAAAGAGCGCTTTGAGTACGAATACAAGGTCATTTGCGACAAGGGCTTTGCCGCCTACTTCCTCATCGTCGCCGAGTACGTGCAATGGGCCAAGGACAACGGCATCGGCGTCGGCCCCGGCCGTGGCTCGGCCGCCGGCGCTATCGTCGCCTACGCCATGAACATCACCGCGTTCGACCCGCTCGAGAACGGCCTGATGTTCGAGAGGTTCCTGTCCCCGCAGCGTACCGAGATGCCCGATATCGATATGGACTTCGACGATGAGCGGCGCCTCGAGGTCGTGGAGCACGTTCGCCAGCTCTACGGCCCCGAGAAGGTCACCCACGTCATCACCTACTCGACCATCAAGGCCAAACAGGCCATCAACGACGCCGCGCGCGTCCTGGACTACCCGGTCTACATGGGCCAGCGCCTGTCCAAGATGGTCTCGAGCGACCCCAAGGTCAAACTCAAGCAGGTGCTCGACAAGCAACCCGGCAAAGAGGATCTGTTTAACCCCGACTTTGCCGAGGCCTATAAAAAGGATGACGACGCCCGCCGCATCATCGACACGGCGCTCTCGATCGAGGGCCTCACCCGTGGCGAGGGCGTGCACGCGTGCGCCGTTCTGATCTGCCGCGACCCCGTCAACGAACATGTGCCCACCAAGCTCGACACCAAGGGCGGCGTCGAGATTACCCAGTACGAGGGCCATACCGTTGCCGACATGGGCCTGCTCAAGATGGACTTCCTGGGCCTGCGCACGCTGACGGTTATCTCCAAGGCCAAGGCCAACATCAAAAAGAACTTCGGCATCGACATCAAAGAGGAAGAGATTCCCTTTGACGATCCCGAGATCTTTAAGCTCATGGGCTCCGGCCACACCGCCGGCGTCTTCCAGGTCGAGTCCGCCGGCATGACGGCCACGATCAAGAACATGAAGCCCACCGAGTACAAGCACGTCGTAGCATTGATCGCCCTGTACCGCCCGGGCCCGTTGGGCGCCGGCATGGTCTCGTCCTACATCAACCGTATGAACGGCAAGGAGCCGGCCGTCTCCTACGACGACCGTCTGGACGACATCCTGGGCGAAACCTACGGCACCATGGTCTACCAGGAACAGGTTATGCTCATCTCCGTCGAGATGTGCGGCTTCTCCAAGGGCGAATCGGACTCGCGTATCCGTAAGCCTGTGGCTAAGAAAAAGATCAAGCTGCTCACGTCGACGGTGCTGCACTGGGAGGATGGCTCGGACGAGACCACCTACGACCACTGGATGAACGGCGCCATCAAGAACAACTACACGCGCGAGGTTGCCCAGAAGATTTGGGACGATGTTCTTGAGTTCGCGTCCTACGCCTTTAACAAGTCGCACTCCGCCGGCTACGCCATTTTGGTTATGCAGACGGCGTGGCTCAAGGCGCATTATCCGCACGAGTACATGGCGGCCGTTCTGACGTCCTACACGGGCAAGACCGACAAGATCGTTCACTACGTCTCGGCGTGCCGTCACGACGGCATTCCCGTGCTGTCGCCAGATGTTAACGAGTCCGGTACCGAGTTCACGGCTACCAAGGAGGGCGTGCGTTTTGGTCTGGCCGGCATTCGAGGCGTGGGCACCGGCGTGGCGCAGGCGATTATCGCCGAGCGCGAGGCAGGCGGTCCGTTTAAGACGCTGCACGACTTTGTCGAGCGCGTGGACTCGAGCCAGGCCAACCGTCGCGTGATCGAATCGCTGATCAAGGCAGGCGCCTTCGACTCCACGGGGTATCCGCGTCGCCAGATGATGCACTTTGTGGACAAGAACAACCCCGAGAACATCATCGATGCCGCGGTAAAGCGCCAGAAGGATCGCGCGAGCGGCCAGACGTCGTTCTTCGATATGTTTGGCGACGTTGAGGGCTCGGGCTTTGAGGTGAGCGTGCCCGATCCGGACGGCCAGGAATGGGACCGACACCTCAAGCTGAGCCAGGAGAAGGAGGTTCTGGGCATCTATGTCTCGGACCACCCGCTGCGCCCGTTTGAGTATGCACTAGCCAAGGCGCGCGACTTCTCGTTCTCGCAGATCGACACCGGCTACGAAGTTCAGAATCCTACGGGCGGCACCATCAACCAGGAGATTCCCGAGGGTAAGGCGCTGTGGTGGGCCGGCATGGTCTCGAGCGTGTCCAAGCGCGTGACCAAAAACGGCGACCCCATGGGCATCGTGCAGCTCGAGGACATGGAAGGAGAGGCCACCGTCGTGGTGTTCCCCAAGACCTACAAGGAGGCCGAGGGGTACCTGTACGGCGAGGTCGATCCCGAGACAGGCGCGCAGCTGTCCGACGCCTTTGTGCGCATCAAGGGCAAGCTCGAGCGCTCGGACCGCGGTGACCAGATCATCGCGCAGGAGATTGTGCCGCTGGAGCTCAACGAGGAGAATAACAAGCCCAAGGTGTTTGAGGTCATGGTGCCCAACAGCCGCTTTAGCCAGGGCAATATGGCGCGCCTGGCCACGGTGCTCACCGCTAACCCGGGTGGCGATCGCGTGGAGATCTTTATCGAGCAGGTGGACGGGCGCGTGCTGCGCGCCGAGGTGCCTGCCAAGGTCAACGCGCGCTCGATTCCGCTGCTGGCCGAGGCCAAGGCCATCGTGGGTAACCAAGGCCGCGTGACGGTGATCTAAGCTACCCCGGGTGAGATTGGAGGAAGTGATGGCGCAGGGGACGTTTGTGCAGGCGCTTCGCAAAGAGGCGGCGTTGAGCGGCACCTTTATGAAGGGCCGCTCGCTCATGCTCAACGGCGCCGTGCTGTCGATTGAGGACAGCGGCTCGCGCTTCTCCAAAAACGTGACGGTTGAGGGCTCGGTGCGCGGTTCGCGCGGCGACCTGTACAAGACGCACGTGGCGCTCGACATGGACGAGCACGAGGTAATCGACTACGATTGCGATTGTCCCGCTGCCTATCGTTACCCCGGCATGTGCAAGCACGCCATCGCCACAGCGCTGGCGTACCTGGACACCAGCGGCATTGAGCCTGTTGAGGGGCTGCGCACGCCGGTTCGCACGTTTACGGCGCAGTCGAAACAGCCCGCGCGCACCGCACCCAAAGCGCCGGCCGTCAACCCCAACTTTCCCTTTCCGGCGCCCGTCCCCACGAGCCCGAGCCTTGTGGCGGCGCTCTCCGATCTTTCGGACGCGCGCATGGATGAGCTGGCGAGCATGCGCCGCAAGCTTGCCGGTGCTGTTGATCCCGACGCCCCCAAAGCGGCGTTGGAGCCCTCGTTGGTGCCGTACTACAATCCGCTGTTCGCTGACCGCTTTAGCTGGGCGCTCGAGTTCCGCATTCGCTGTGGATCGGTCTCCTACGTGGTCAAGGACATCGACGGCATGGCCGATGCCTACGTGCGCGGCGGCACGTTCTCCTATGGCAAGAAGCTCACGTTTGTCCATTCACCTGAGGCCTTTGACGAAACATCGGCAAAGCTGCTCAACCTTGTTGCGACGACAGTTGCCTATCTCGATGACATCACAAGCTCGCGTTCAGCGTCGTACGACTTTGCCCGCAGTGGTTTTGTTGCCGAGCGTCAGTTGCCGCTGTCCGAGTATAGCATCGTATATGTGCTGGACCTGCTGCGCGGCCAGACCATCTCCTTTGAGCCCGCCTGGTCGCGGGGGATGACGACGCATCGCACCTACGACGTGGCGGTTGAGCTGTCTCCGCAAGGGGAGGACGAGGCATCCGCTAAGCGCCCACCGCTGCTTGCCGCCAAAATCGCGCCGGCGGCTGGTGGTAGCTATGACCTGCGCCTGCCCGCCGATATGTACTGCTTTGCGTCGGGCGATGCCGCCTACTTGGTTGACACGCGCCGCGCGCGCCGTACTGACGCTGCATTTGCTCAGCATGCCGCACCTTTTTTGTCGCGCTTGCTGCCCTGTCGCACGCCGATCCATATCGCTGCCGACCAGGTGGGGGAGTTCTGTCGTATGGCGCTGCCCATTTTGCGCGACTACACCGACCTTACCGCGCCCGCCGCGCTCGATACCGTGGCGCCCGAGCCGAGCTTTGCTATGGCGATCGGCGTCGACGATGGGCTTGTGACCTGCAAAATTACGGTTACCTACGGCGACTGGTCGGCAGACCTCTTTAGTCTGGGCGCTCCGGGCAGCCCCTTCGAAGAGCAGCGTCCCGGCGTGCCGCCGCGCGACGAGGTGGCAGAGTTTCGCGTTATGGATACGGCTGCCATGTACTTCGATTTCCAAGAGGGCGGCCTGGCGTTTGAGGAGCGCGATGATGAGAGCTTGTTCTGCCTGCTGACCGAGGGTCTGTCCGCCCTGTCCGAGCTGGGCGAGGTCATGCTCAGCGACCGCCTGCGCCAGGTCTCGGTCCGCCCTGCGCCCAAGCTTTCGGTGCGTGCGACCGTCAAGAGTAACCTGCTCGACGTCGAGCTGGGCGCGAGCGGGCTTTCGGCGGCAGATCTTGCCATCTATCTGGACTCGTACAAGCGCCACCAGACGTTTGCGCGCCTGACGTCTGGCGACATCGTGCGCCTGGATGAGGGAGCGCGCGCCGCGTTTGGCCTTGCCGAAGATCTGGGTGTCGATGCCGTCGACCTGCTCGACGGCGTGTCGCTCCCCGCGTCGAGCACCCTTTTTGTCGATAGCATGCTCGCGCGCACGCCGGCGCTCGAGGCCGATCGCGACGCTGCGTTCCGCCGTACCGTCGAGCGCCTGGACACGCTCGGCAAGATGGACTTTACGGTGCCGGCATCGCTCAAGGCAACGATGCGCGGTTACCAGGTCGACGGATACCAGTGGCTCGGCTCGCTCGAACACCTGGGCCTTGGCGGCATCTTGGCCGACGACATGGGCCTGGGCAAGACGCTCCAGATGATCGCGCATATCCTGGCGCGCGTGGAGGCGGGGGACACCAAGCCCACGCTCGTGGTATGCCCGGCCTCACTCGTGTACAACTGGACTGCCGAGCTGGAGCGCTTTGCCCCGTCGCTCGATGTGTGCGCCATTGTGGGCGCCAAGGCTCAACGTCGTGTACAGATTGCCGGCGTGGCCGAGCATAACGTGGTTGTGACGTCGTATGACCTTATGCGGCGCGATATCGACGAGTACGTCGAGCAGGATTTTGCCCGCGTGGTGCTCGATGAGGCCCAGTACATTAAAAACCCGCTCACGCAGGTGGCGCGCGCCGCAAAGCGCCTGCCTGCCGGCGTGCGCTTTGCCCTGACGGGCACGCCCATCGAAAACCGCTTGTCCGAGCTCTGGAGCATCTTCGACTTTTTGATGCCGGGCCTGCTGGGCACGCGCGAGTCGTTTGCCAAGCGCTTCGAAAGTCCGGTCGAGCATGCCGAGGGCGATAGCGCCGCTCGCCTGCAGGCGCTCGTGTCGCCGTTTGTGCTGCGCCGTGTCAAGGAAGACGTGGTGGCCGACCTGCCCGAGAAGATCGAGGACACCGTCATGGCACAGCTTACCGGCGAGCAACGCAAGCTCTACCTGGCCAACCAGGACCGCATCGCCCAGCAGGTGCAGCACCGCGAGGCTGGGGAGTTTAAGAAGGACAAGCTCAAGGTGCTCGCCGAGCTCACCAAGCTGCGCCAGATCTGCTGCGACCCGCGTCTACACTACGAGGATTACAAGGCGGGGAGCGCCAAGCTCGATACGTGTATGGAGCTCGTGCACGGCGCACTCGACGGCGGGCATCGCATCCTGTTGTTCAGCCAGTTTACGGGTATGCTCGATATCATCGGTAAGCGCTTGGCCAAGGAGGACGTCGCCTTCCTTAAGCTCATGGGCGCTTCGTCTAAGGAGAGCCGCGCCAAGATGGTCGCGCAGTTCCAAGCGGGCGAGGTTCCGGTCTTTTTGATTTCGCTCAAGGCGGGCGGCGTGGGCCTTAACCTGACGGCGGCCGACGTGGTCATCCACTACGACCCGTGGTGGAACGTGGCAGCGCAGGACCAGGCGACCGACCGCGCGCACCGTATTGGCCAGCAACATACCGTGACCGTGTACAAGCTCATCGCCAAGGACACGATCGAGGAGCGCATTATGCAGATGCAGGAGTCCAAACGCGACCTGGTCAACAGCGTGCTCGGCGGCGACGGCATCTCCTCGGCGCTGTTTACCCGCGAGGATGTTCTGGCGCTGCTGGGCGGCGACGGGCGCTAACCCGCTCGGGTGGGGCTGCCAGGGCGGATAGCGCGCGCTGCCCCATCGTCCCCGCCCGTTATGTGTTCATTTGCAATGTCGTGGATGGTTTGTCTGCCTTTGGGCATAAGAACCATCAAGAACATTGGCACGTCAGCAAAGGAGAACATCATGGCGAAATTCTTTAAGGACTCCGACGGTAAGCTCATTGCCGCCCTTGGCAACGACGTTGCAACCCCTGCCGGTTGCACGGAACTGACCGCAAACACTGAGGACGCGGCGCACGAGAAGCACGTGCCTGTTGTCGAGACCGAGCGCGACGGTCACGTGATTCGCGCACGCGTTGGCTCGGTCGAGCACCCCAGCCTGCCCGAGCACTATATTGAGTGGATCGCCCTTGAGGCCGAGGGCCGCTTAGAGGTCCATTACCTTGAGCCCGGCATGAAGCCCGCGACGTTTTTCGCGGGCGGCTCCAAGACCGGTACCGTCTATGCCTATTGCAACCTGCACGGGCTGTGGTCCGCGACGTTCTAGGAGCGCGCCCCCGCTCGGGGTATCATAGCTAGCATATGCACATGCGAGCGCCGACTGCATTATGCGGCCGGCGCTTTTACTACGACAACGATGGTTTACGACGGAAAGGGCTGAGCCATGAAGCTCGCGCTTGCACAGATCGATATGCGCCTGGGTGATATTGAGGGCATTTGCGGCCGCATCGAGGACCAGGCTCGTCTGGCCCACGAGCGCGGGGCGCGCGTGCTGTGCGTTCCGGCTCCGCTCTTTATGGGCGCCATGCCCGGGGGCCTGGTGGGCACTGCCGACTTTGAGCACGACATGCTTGCCGGCTTGACTGGTGTCGCCGAGCGTATCCAGGAGCTTGACATGATCTGCATCGTGCCCGCGGCGGTTTCGTTTGAGGGCCAGCCGCTGCTCGACTACATGATGCTCAAGGACGGTCATGTGGTGCCGGCGCGTTCGAGCATTGCCCTGCAGCGTGGTGAGAACAACGACACGCGTTGGGCGCCGCCGGTGTTCGACGTGGACGGCGTGCGCATTGCCGTGATTTTTGACTTGGACCGCGAACTCGAGATGTTGCCGACCGGTGTTGACCTCATTGCGTATTTCCAATTCAACGCGTTTGACATGACCGACCGCGAGACTGCCGCCATTGCCGCCGTACGCAGCGGCGCCTACCGCAAGATCGCATCCAAGCGCAGCGTGTGGTTTGCCTGCATGGCGCCGGTCGGTGCCTATGACGAGTCGGTGTATACCGGCGGTTCGTTTGTGCTCGACGACTGTGGTCGCGTGGTGGCCCAGGCGCCGTGTTTTGAGGAGAGCCTGCTGGTTCAGGAGATTCAGCGCGGCGTGATGCTCGATGCCCTGGAAGATCACGAACTGCCCGAGTTCCGTTCCGAGGAGTGGCTGTGGCAGGCGCTGGTGCTCGCCGTGCGCGACAACGCCCGAGCCCACGGTACGTCGCGCGCCGTGGTAGCGCTCGAGGGCGACTTGCCGTCGTCCCTGCTGGCGGCGCTTGCCGTCGACGCCTTGGGTCCGCGTAATGTGATTGGCCTGGTGCTGGGGCGCAACCGTATCTTTACGCCGGCGCAGGAAGAGGCCGAGGCTGCCCGCTGTGCCGCCGTCCGCGCCATCGCTGAGCGTCTGCACATTCGCATCGTCGAGCGCGATGCGCCGGATGCGGCGCGTGTGCTCGATCGCGACGTGTCGGCGGGCGATGCCGAGCGTCTGCGCTCGCGTACGCTGGGCCTCATGCTGGAGGACACGGCGATCGAGTTGGGTGCGATGGCGCTGAGCCCGCTGTCCAAAACCGAGTACGCGCTGGCGGCGCCGGCGCTTTGCGGCGGCTACCAGGGCGATTATGCGCCCTTTGGCGATGTGTACCTGTCGACGCTTGAGTTTGTGGCGCGCGTGCGCAACCGCACGTCTGCCGTGGTGCCCCAAGAGCTCGTGACGCTCAACGCGGTGGAAGATTGTATGGAGCGCGTGCTGGCGCAGGCGCTCTCGACGCTCGACGGTCCGGTCGATATGCTTGACCGCGCGGCACAGCTGCTCGGCGGGCTTGAGCCGGGTGAGGTCGATGGTGCGCTCGAGTCGCACGTGGACCGCAATCGATCTTTCGACGACATCCCGATGGCCGCTGGCAAGCCTGAGGCCTGCTCGCTGCTGCTGATGCTCGTGCGTCAGGGCGAGGCCGCCCGCCGCATGCTGCCGACGGTGCCGATCGTCTCTGCCCGTTCGTTTGCCGAGCGCGCCTGGCCGTACATGCTTGCGTGGTCCGATCTGGGGCTCAACGGCAAGGAGCGCATGACGGTTGATTCGCTGGCGCGCGCCGAGGTGCGTCGCTTTGCCGACGACGATACGAGTGACCGTATGAGCGGTGAGATGATGGGCATTTTGGGTGAGCTGCTGGGTATTTCGCCCGAGCAGATGGAGGAGCTGCGCTCCGAGGACGGCCAGCGCCGCCTGCACGAGGGCATGAAGAAGTTTGAGGGCGAGGTCCAGGACGCCATCGATAAGATGATGGGCGGTCAGGGCGGACCGCAAGGTAGTCCCCAGGGTGGCCCGATGCCGCATCCGCCGGTTGATCCCCGACAGTTCCCATTCTTCTCGCAGAACTAAACTGGGGATGGGATTCGCTTCCAACCCCGATACTTCAACTAAGCATCTTGACCCCGTTGTGTTATTCTAGAACAGACGTTCGTGAATGATGCGCGGGGCCTTGTCTTGCGCTGCGCTTGTGGCGAGGGGAGGTTGGCTTGGTTATCTTGGGCATTGACCCCGGTTTGGCCCATACGGGTTGGGGGATTATCGAGGAGCGGCGTGGCGAGGTTCGCTGCCGTGCCTACGGTTGTATCGAGACCAGCGCGGGTAGTCCGCTCGCGGTGCGCCTGTCGCATATCGCCCGCGACCTCAAGGGTGTCGTGGAGCGTTATCGACCCGATACCGCTGCCATCGAGAGCATCTACTTTGGCGCCAACGTTCGCTCGGCCATCCCTACGGCGCATGCCCGCGGCGCTGCACTCGTGGCTCTTTCGGAATGCGCACTCGAGATCGGCGAGTACACGCCTATGCAGATTAAGCAGGCTGTGGTGGGTACCGGTGCCGCAGATAAGCGGCAGGTCGCCTACATGGTGCGCACGCTCACGCAGCTCGATCACGACCCGCATCCCGACCATGCCGCCGATGCCTTGGCCTGCGCCATCTGCCACGTTAACCTCAGCCGCACCCGGGCGCTTACCGGCGGCGAGTTCTATCAACAGAGAGGAACCGGATACTGATGATTTCCCAGCTCCACGGAACGCTTGTCGAGGCCACGATGAGCTCTGCTGTCGTCGACGTGTCGGGCGTTGGCTTTGAACTCGGCATCTCGGGCAGCACTGCGGCCACGTTGCCGACGCCCGGCGGCGAGGTCCGCCTCTACACGCGCATGCAGGTGCGCGAGGACGCCATGACACTTTTCGGTTTTTCCTCTAAGGATGAGCGCACGATGTTCGACCGGCTCGTGTCCGTCTCGGGCGTCGGTCCGCGCCTGGCGCTTGCCGTGCTCTCCACCTATACCGTGGGCCAGTTGTATTCGCTGGTGATGGCCGAGGACGACAAGGGCATGGCCAAGGTGCCCGGTGTGGGCAAAAAGACCGCGCAGCGTCTGATCCTGGAGCTCAAGAGCACCTTTGCAAAGGATAAGGGCTTTGTGCCGGTCGACGTGATTCCCGGACAGGTTGCGATGCCCGTGCCCGCTGCCGCTCCCTCGGCCATTGATGATGCCCGTGCGGCACTCCTTTCCATGGGCTTTAGCCCGCAGGAGACCGATGTCGCTCTGAGCGGGTATGATGGGCAGGATATGCGTGTCGAGGATTTGCTCGGCGCGGCGCTTAAGCGACTCGGAATGGATGCGTGATGTGGGAAGCCGATGACTCTCAGGACCTGTGGGCGACGCCCGGCAACTCGCCGGCGGCATCCATGGCGCACGGCGAGCGCATGGTGGGCTCGGAGCTGACGGCCGAGGACCTCGATGTCGATCGCACTTTGCGCCCCCAGCGCCTGGACGATTACTGCGGCCAGGAGCATATCAAGCAGAGCCTGCGCGTGTTGATCGAAGCGGCGCAGAGCCGTGGCGAGACGCTCGACCACGTGATCTTCTCGGGCCCTCCGGGTCTGGGCAAGACCACGCTGGCTACGGTTATCGCCAACGAGCTGGGCGCTCAGATCAAGACCACGAGTGGTCCTGCCATCGCGCGCACCGGCGACCTGGCAGCCATCCTTACTAACTTGCAGCCGGGTGATGTGCTGTTTATCGACGAGATCCACCGCCTCAACCGTTCGGTCGAGGAGGTCCTGTACCCCGCGATGGAGGACTTTGCCCTCGATATCGTGATTGGCAAGGGTCCGGCGGCGCGCTCGATTCGCCTCGATATTCCCAAGTTTACGCTGGTAGCGGCAACGACCCGCTCAGGCATGTTGACCGGCCCGTTGCGCGACCGCTTTGGCATTTCATATCGCCTGGATTACTACACGGTCGAGGAGCTCGCGCAGATCGTGACGCGCTCGGCGACTATCCTGGGCGTGACGATCGACCATCCCAGTGCACTCGAGATCGGCTCGCGTTCGCGCGGCACGCCACGTCTTGCCAACCGCCTGCTCAAGCGCGTGCGCGATTACGCACAGGTGCGCGGCAACGGTCCCATCGAGCTCGATATCTGTCGCCAGGCGCTCGAGTTCTTTGAGATCGATGAGCTCGGTCTGGACTGGATGGATATTCGCATTTTGGAGACGCTTGCCAAGACGTTCTCCGGTCGTGCCGTGGGACTTACGACCCTTGCCAGCGCGGTGGGCGAGGACCCGGGCACGCTCGAGGATGTCTATGAGCCCTATCTGCTGCAGTGCGGGTTGATGATTCGTACGCCGCAGGGCCGTCAGGCAACCCTTCGCACCTTTGAGCACCTGGGGATTGAACCTACCGTTTAGGGCGCTTTGTTTTGGCGGGCTGTTGGGCTATCGCTGGGCATCGGGTAAACATATCGCCGTTCATCGGTTATGGGTGTTTTACTATTGCGCGCCCGTGCTATGCTGAATTGGTCTTTTTCTCATTCGGTAACGAAAGGACCGCCCATGCCTACTGACATCGAAATCGCACGTTCTGTCACGCCGCTGCCTATTACCGAGGTGGCCAAGAACGCCGGCGTCGACGTTAAGCACCTTATTCCGTACGGCTTCGACAAGGCTAAGGTCGACTATTCACTGCTCAACGAGCCGACTGACCACCAGGCCAAGCTCGTCCTCGTGACTGCCATCAACCCCACACCCGCTGGCGAGGGTAAGACCACCACGACCATCGGTCTGGCCGATGGCTTGCGCCGACGCGGCGTCAAGAGTGCCGTGGCCCTGCGCGAGCCTTCGCTCGGCCCCGTCTTTGGCGTTAAGGGCGGCGCTGCCGGCGGCGGCTGGGCTCAGGTCATCCCCATGGAGGATATCAACCTGCACTTTACCGGTGACTTCCATGCTATCGGCGCCGCCAATAACCTGCTGGCCGCCATGCTCGACAACCATATTCAGCAGGGCAATCAGCTCGGTATTGACGTTAAGCGCATCACTTGGAAGCGCGTCGTCGATATGAACGACCGTCAGCTGCGCCACGTCATCGACGGTATTGGCGGTAAGGCCCAGGGCGTGCCGCGCGAGGACGGCTTCGATATCACCGTCGCCTCCGAGGTCATGGCAATCCTGTGCCTGTCTACGAGCATTAACGACCTCAAGGAGCGCCTGGGCGAGATCGTCGTCGGCTACAGCTTTGCCGGCGAGCCCGTCCGTGCCCGCGACCTTAAGGCCCAGGGTGCCATGGCCGCGTTGCTTAAGGACGCGCTCAAGCCCAACCTGGTGCAAACGCTCGAGGGCACGCCCGCGTTTGTCCACGGCGGTCCCTTCGCCAACATTGCCCACGGCTGCAACTCTATCATGGCCACGCGTATGGCGATGCGCTTTGGCGATGTCGCCATTACCGAGGCCGGCTTCGGTGCCGATCTGGGTGCCGAGAAGTTCCTCGACATTAAGTGCCGCATGACGGGCGTTCACCCCAGCGCCGTCGTGGTCGTCGCGACCGCTCGTGCGCTGAAGTACAACGGTGGCGTCGCCAAGGCCGACCTCAACGAGGAGAACCTCGAGGCGCTCAAGGCCGGCATGCCCAACCTGCTGCGTCACGTCGACAACATCCAGAACGTTTATGGTCTGCCCTGCGTGGTCGCCATCAACCGTTTCCCGACGGACACCGAGGCTGAGCTTGCTCTCATTGAGTCCGAGTGCCAGAAGCTCGGCGTCAACGTTAAGCTTTCCGAGGTCTGGGCCAAGGGCGGCGAGGGCGCGCTCGACCTGGCCGATGAAGTCATGCGTCTGATTGAGCAGCCGAGCGAGCTCAAGTTTGCCTACGAGGACGGCGCCGATGTTGCCGATGCCCTCGAGGCCGTCGCCACCAAGGTTTACCGCGCCGACGGCGTCGACTTTACGCCGGCTGCCAAGCGCCAGCTCGCCGAGCTGCGCGAGAACGGCTTTGGCAACCTGCCGGTGTGCGTCGCCAAGACGCAGTACAGCTTTAGCGATAACGCCAAGGCGCTGGGCGCGCCCGAGAACTTCCGCATCACCGTGCGCGAACTCAAGGTTTCCGCCGGTGCCCACTTTGTGGTCGCGCTGACCGGTAGCGTTCTGACCATGCCGGGCCTGCCCAAAGTTCCCGCGGCCGAGAACATCGACGTCGATAACGACGGTAACATCACCGGTCTGTTCTAAGCCTGTTGCCCATAGCTGCTTGCCCGCCCCGTCGCGCCTACCAAGGCCCGGCGGGGCTTTTGTTTTCTAGCCGCGCTTGTCTTGTAGATATGGACGGGCTCTGTACGTCACGGGCTTTTGCGCGGGTAGAATGCATGGATAACTTGATGCTTACGGGTGACGGAAAGGAATCGTTGCATGGACCAGGATAAGACAACCGTGATGGGCGGCTACGGTTCCGCGCAGGCTGGCGATAGCGCCGATGCGACCCGCGTTGTTCCCAACCCCGGTTATACCGACCCCGCCGCGACGCAGCCTTCTGCCGAGCCCACCCGGGTTATGGGCTATGGCGACACGGCGCAGGATTCTTACGCTGCATCTTCGCAAGGCCCCTATGGCAACGCAGCTTCGAACGCAGCTTCGGACCCGTTTGATTACGCGCCGCAGGATTCTTATGCCGCCTCGACGCCGAATCCCTATGATGACCTGCCGCAGAATCCCATTCCGCAGCCTCAGCAGACGACGTATATGCCTCGCACGGCGCAGCCTCGCTACGAGTCGCGCGAGCCGTATCGCGAGTACCCCAAGTCGATTCCGCAATATGGCGAGGACGAGGAGAAGAAGCCGTCGCGTTCGTCGAGCGTGATCAAGAAGATCCTCATCGTGCTGGCGATCTTCTTTGCGCTGTCGGTTGTGTTTGCCATCGTGTCGGGCATGCTCAACAAGCGAGGGAGTTCAACGGCCGATACCACTGCCGAGCAAACCGAGTCCGCCTCGTCTAGCACCGTCGATCTGAGCGATATCCCGGGGCAGTACTGGTCCAACGCCAAGAAGCTTCTCAAGTCGCGCGGCGCCGATCTTTCGAATGCCTTGGTCCTGACTGATGATGGCTCAACGCCCGTCGTCGATGCCAACTGGGTCGTTACTTCTGCCTACTATAACGACAACGGCAACCTCGAAATTCAACTCACGCACAAGAACAGCTCGGGCAACTCGTCCGGCGGCCAAAGCGGTACCGACAGCTCGAGCTCCAACACGCTGGAAGACCTGAGCAACAAGGCGCAGGAGCTTGGGGATAAGGCCCAAGAGCTGGGTGACACGGCTCAGAATCTCGGCGATACCGCGCAGAGCCTGGGCGATATGGCAACGAACGCCTGGGATGCCCTGCAAAACGGCATTTCGGGCGCGCAGGGAAACTAGCTGTTAAGCGGGCTACAGCTGCTCGGCCGGACGGTCGGGCGAGCTAAAGCCTGAGTCAAACGTAACGACGCACGAGACGTTGGGCCGGCGCTCGTGCACGATGCGCGTGACGAGCTCCAGCAGCTCCTCGTCGGATATGTCAAAGCCGTCGGGACGCACCAGGTCAAACGAAACGAAGCCGTCGTGCTCGTGCAGGTCGTGGATGGAGAGCGCGGGGTCGATCTGCATGATGCCACGCTTGACCCAACCGCGCAGGTCGTCGCCGGTTGTGGCGATGGGGTCGCAGTGCAGCGTGATGTCGATGCCCATCTGGCGCTTGATATCGTGCTCGATGGTGTCCAGGATCTCGTGATGCTCAAATGCATCGCCCTCGCCGGGCATCTCCACGTGGGCGCTGGCAAATTGGCGACCGGGACCGTAGTCGTGCACCATCAGGTCGTGCGTGCCCAGGACCTGCGGATACGACATGATCTTGTCGCGGATTGTCTGGACAAGCTTAGGGTCGGGCGCCTGTCCCAACAGTGGGCTGATAGCATCGCGCACCAGACCCATGCCGCTGATACAGATGAAGATGCCCACGCCCAGGCCTGCCCAGCCATCGAGGTCAAAGCCGGTTGTTTGCGAGATAAGCGCTGCCACCAGGACCGAGCCCGAGGTGATGACGTCGTTTTTGGAATCCTGCGCCGTGGCGATGAGCGTCTCGGAATCGATGCGGTTGCCCAGCGCGCGGTTGAACGCCGCCATCCAAAACTTGACGAGCATGGACAGAATAAGAGCTGCCATAGAGAGCGCCGAATACGCGGTGGGGGAGGGCTTGATGATTTTAGTGACCGACTCCAAGATCAGGTTGATGCCAACGGCGCAAACGAGGACGGCGACAAACAGCCCTGCCAGGTACTCATAGCGGCCGTGGCCATAAGGGTGCCCTTCATCGGCCGGGCGGCTGGCAAGGCGGAATCCGAGCAGGCTCACGATGTTGCTCGAGGCATCGGAGAGGTTGTTGAAAGCGTCGGCGACAAGCGACACGGAGCCCGCGAGCAGGCCCGCGATGCCTTTGGCCAGACACAGGGTGATGTTGAGCCCAATGCAGATAAGGCTCGCGGCAAAGCCGGCACGGGTGCGGCAGGAGGTATCGACCGGCTCGCTTTCGCTGCCGGGAACAAGCGTATGTACCAGCCGATTTACAAATAGCATAACGGTCGTCCTCACAATCGTGTTTAAGGGGATAGTGTAGCTCGGACGGGTGCGTTACGGGCCGATGTTCAAAAAATGCAGCAATGGTCTGCCGGTGCTAACGAGCACGGGGCGGAGAAGAGTGGTTGTCCGCGCGGCTGCAAGTCCGCTGCGCCTTCTCGTCCGTTCGGGTGCTCCATTTTGGGCCACATGGGTATGGGCATGCGCTTGTTTGCTCGACATACTTAATGTCGACAGTCCCTGTGCAAAGGAGGACGTTTCCATGGACGAGATGTTTGCCATTAAATGCCAAAACTGCGGCGGCCCCATGTATTCGCACCAGGCAAAGCGCAGCTTTGAATGTGCCTATTGCGGAACGGTCGTCCCGTGGCAAGCGGACGCCAGGGAGCCTAAGAGTGCTCTGGGCATTCGCCATACACCGCTGACGGTGGTTGACGGGTTGCTCAAACTCACGCATGTGTCGCAGCTCGAGCGCCCAGAGGACCCGGACTGGTATTTCTTTAATTCGCACTGGCGTAACCAGTCGGTTCTGGAGCATCTGCTGTGGGAAGATCGCGGGACAGCGCAGGAGTTCCAAGAGGCTACGCACGTGAGCATTCCCTGCCCCTTCTGCGGTGCGTCCTTTGAGGGCGAGTCAACGCAACGCGTGTTTGAGTGCCCGTCGTGCGGCAACAAGATTGGTGTGGCCGACTTGCTCAAGCCCGGCACGTTTAGCAAGCGCCTGACCATGGGCGTGGGTGCCGAGTATGTGCCAGAGCAGGGCATTCCGTGTGAGATATCACCGCAGCAGGCGCGTGCGAACGCACTGCAGCTGGTGCGTCAGTATCCGGATGCCTTTGCCGGGCACGACGTGGAGGATGCGATCCAAAACGACATGATGCTCTTCTATTTTCCCATGGCGCTCGCGGATTTGCGCATGATGGCGTCCTTCCCGGGCAAGGGTCTGAGCAAGGAGACCCTGGTGTACTACGAGGTGCTCGATTGGGCATATCCCAGGGCAAACTATCTGGACGTTCGTCTAATGGGCATTTTGGAGCCGTGGGACTTTGCCAAGGTGGGACCGTTCGATCCCGCCATGCAGGAGGGCGACTTCCGCGTCGTCTCCGTCGATGCGTCCACCAAGGACCAGGTGGTTATTGACAAGCTGGCGCTCGACGTTGCGGGCAACGATGCCGAGGCGACCCTGGGGCTCAATAAAAAGAGCATCCGCACCTGGGCGCGCAAGGCCCGCAAGCATAAGGACGGCCTGGTTATGGTGCCCGTCTACTTTGTTGATCGCCCGGTGTCGGATGGCCGCGACGGCGAACAGGTGCGCATCGCCGTAAACGGCCAGACGGGCCGCGCTGCCGCGGTGGTGTTTAGCGATAAGCGCGAGACGCATGTGGTGGCACCGCTCAATCCGAGCTTGCATCTGTCGAACGAAAGCACCGTGCATGCCACGCCCATCGAGGTCAAATACGTTAAGTCGCCGTTTTTGTACCAGATCGTGCGCCGCGGAGGCAGCGAACAGCCGCGCCAGGTTGCAGCCGCCGTCGAGGGTTCCTACCGAGAAGAAAAGCCCAAACGCAAGGGATTGTTCGCTGCGATATTTGGGAAGTAGGGGAGTAGCGCCGGTTGTTGCCGTAACGTGATGGCCGGGGGTGCGGGGCGGCTCTCAGGAGTGCGGGCTGCCGTCTGATTGTTTGAGGGTGCCAGATGTAAATAAACAGTGGAGCGGCTGCAAAAGAGCCGCCCCACCGGGTAAAATCAGGTTGTGCCGCGGAACCCGCTCCTCAGTCGGTCAACTTTGGAAGCGCGGGCAACGCAGGTACAAGTGTCTTAAGGGCCGGCTGCAACCGGCCCTTTTTTAATATGAGAAAGCTATTGTCAATAGGCATGTTCGTTTGAGCCCGGTTTAAAACCGGGCTTTTTCGTTTCCCGTCGGGAGGGCCCGCGCACGCTGCACGTTTAGTCGACGCTTGCCCGGCAAGCTAATATCCGCGGGCTCTTTCGGGTGCGCTGCCGGCGGTCAGCCCGGTATGTCCGCGCACCCCACCGCATTTCGATTCTCCGTCCGGCGCGATCGTGCGAATCCAGTCTTTTGTCGGGCGCGGCCCGGGGGCTGCCCATAAAAGAGGCCGTGAACTCGCGCCGGCGATGCGTCGAGGCGCGGGCCCTCCCGGCGGGAGTCGGTTGTCGCCGGCCGCTAGAGGATGGTCCCTTCGGACCTGCACCCGATCTCCCAGACCCAGCAGGCGAGCTCGCGCGCCACGGCGGCGTTGGCCTTGCAGGCCGGCTTGCCGGCGCGCGCGAGCGCCTCGCGGCGGCGGTGGAGCCTGGCGGTGCAGTCGTCCGCCCTCGAGCGTACCGCCGGGGGCACGTCTGTGCCGGGGGTGGGGGCCTTGGGCCTCGGGGAGCACATGGAATAGTGCCATGCGGACTCTATGAGCGCCGTGCGCGCGAGAGCGTTGCCGGCCTTGGTTATCCCGCCGCGCCGCTCGGACTCGCCGCTCGAGTGCTCCGACGGCGTGAGCCCGCACCAGCTCGCGAAGGCCGGTGCCGAGCGGAACCTGCTGAAGGACCCGGCCTCCGCCGCGAGCCTGAAGGCCGTCAGGGTGTCGATCCCCTTGATGCAGGAGAGCGCCTCAACGGCCGGGCGCCACCGGTCGGCGCCGGCCAGCGCGACGACCCTCCTCTCGAGCTGCCGCCTGTCCGATTCCGCGCAGCGGGCGGCCGTGACGTAGTACTCGAGCGCGTCGCGCTGCGGGCCCTCGAGCCTGATCTCGGATATCCACCTCCAGTGGGCGCGCGTCCAGGCCTTCTTCCTCGTCCCGTCGGCGTTGCGCTCGTCCCAGACGTATCCCAGCCTGATCAGGAACATGTTGAGGCGCTGCCTGGCGCGGCGGTACTCAACGGTGGCGTCGTCGAGGGCGCGGTCGAGGTCGCGGGCGGCCTCGACGGCCGCGTCCGGCAGCGGGACCTCGACGATGTTGTGGGTGGCGAGCATGCGGGCGATGAACTCGGCGTCGCGCCGGTCGTTCTTGCGGCGCGCGTCCGCCGCCGGCCTCTGCATCTTCGAGACGGCGGCCACGGCGCAGTCGAGGCCGAGGGCGCGCAGCTCGCGCGCCATGTGGAACCCGGTGGGACCGCTCTCGTAGCAGGCCCTGGGCTCCTCGAACCCGAGGGCCCACTCCGCGATCTCGGCGGCGTCGGTGCCGAAGTCGCGGTGCACCACCTCGCCGGTGAAGGGGTTGAACGCCGCGGCGGCGACCGATCGCGCGTGGACGTCCAGGCCGATGGAGGTAACATGGGGCATGGGAAGCCTCCTCCCCGCAGGTGCGGTAAGGGCTACCGCACGGGCCGATACTCAAAGCCCATTGTGGCACCCCGAGCCCGCGGAAAGAAGCTGCGACGCGGGGGAGGCGACCCCAATGGCTTTCTCATATCGTCTATGACTCCCTTCGCTATCCGTTACTGCTTATATTCCCGCCAGATCGAGTAGAGGTTCCGGGCAATGCCGGTCACATACATCGAGAGGCGCAGGATTTCAAGAAACAAGTTCATAGGCTTCACCCCAATCGGAGATCGGAGCGTTGCCCGCAGGCGGATTCCGCGGCAGACAAGATTTTACCCTATACGCCGCAGCGGGGGATATCTGACCCCAGTGTTAGAGTGGTGTCCATTTGCATGGATGACCGGGCATGATCGCGACATATCCTGGAGTTGAAATGCCGCTGGGGATACGAGGGGGAGCCGGGGTCGGATGTTGGGGCTCAACGAAGCAAGTGGCGCTTCTGTTTTCTTGGGATCGGGGATGCGAATCAGCCTGCAGCAATGGGCCCAACTCGATTCGGGGCGCAGTGAGTCCCGAATCGAGCGTTCCTGGCTGCCATGCATGTCAGGTGATGATAGTCCACAGCGGCATCGCCTTACACGGCAACGGGGGCCTCTTTGGGGCGTCCCGCCCTTGGTGCATCGGCGAGTCGTGCCTCGATGGAGGCTTTGGACATCATGCGCTTGGTGCCATCCTTCCATGAATCCAGTAGTCCTGCATTTAGCAGTTGTGACACCCGTGCTAAGCTAACACCGAGCATACGCGCGGCATCCGCTGCGGTGACGGCGGGAATGTCGCCGAGTTCGCGGCTGACGGCTACAGCGACAATTTT
Organism: uncultured Collinsella sp.; assembly: GCA_902492755.1. GTDB lineage: Bacteria > Actinomycetota > Coriobacteriia > Coriobacteriales > Coriobacteriaceae > Collinsella. The sequence continues at coordinate 21,234 of CABUNB010000031.1, forward strand.
GCCGCCGCGTCGCGGCTCATGTCCGAAGTCTGGCACGGGAAGTTCAATGCCGTCCGAATCAAAGAACTCGAATTCCCATACGTAAACCAGGTAAGACCTCCTCTAATGGCGAATAATACGAGGCGTGCTCCTAGAATATTCCAGTCGCATCGATGCAGCCGATCATGTCTATCTTGAAGCCTCGCGCGGAATCGAATTCCAATGTTGCCTAGCGCCTTCGTGCAGGATTCCCGAAGTGACTAAAATGTGACCATAGAGACAGTTTTAGCGAACCCCACGGGAGTGACACGCATGGACAACAACACCTTGCTGTTTCAGGACAAGGGTTCGGGTAGGTTTAAAGACGTCAAGATCTACCCCAACCGTATCGAGGTGCTCAAGAAGGGCACGTTTGGTGGCAAGCACACCGAGATTGTCTATCTTAAGGACATTACGGGGGTCAACAGGATCAAGGGCCGCGATGTTTTTCTGCGTAACAGGCTGTTGACCGCTTGCGTCTTTAGCCTGAGTAGCCGTGCGAAGGCCCAGGAATTTGTGAACGCGCTGAACATGGTGATGTAGCCTATAGCGGCGTTCGGGCCAAGGTAAAAATCGGGGGCACAGAACGGTGTCCTGCGCCCCCGATCGAGTCGATGTGTCTAAAAGGCCGGCTTGCCTATTCGCTACCGTCCCCAGCGTTTTCGCGGTCACTGGCAAGCATTGCTGCGCCGGCGACCGTCGTCGCCACGGCAGCGGCAGCGAGCCCGGCGGCAATGCCGGAGCCGTCGCCCGTGTCGGCGAGTTTTCCGCCCGAGTTCTTGCCCTTGTTGCCCTTACCGTTCTTATCAGCGCTGCCTGCGTTGGAACCCGTGCCACCGTCGGTGCCGCTGCCGGTGCCGCCCGCACTGCCCGAGGCCGCTACGGTAAAGCTTGCGGCTCCGTCGCTGGCGAGCGTGTAGTTCTGCGCCGCGTTGCCCAAGAGACCGTTCACGCGCACCCAGTACGTCCCTGCGGCAAATGTTTCGCCCTCGGCCATTGCCGTGCCCGGAGCGCCGTTCGCGTCGTGCACAAACTCGAGCTGGGCCGTGCAGGCATCGGTTTCGAGCTTGCCCTCGAGTGATGCCGCAATCTTGGCGCGCACGTCTTCGCCGGCCTTAAGGCCTTCGAGTCCCTCAAAATGGGGCGTCACCGCGCGTGGATCGATATCGATAGGCACAAAGCCCTGCAGACTTGTAACGGTCTCGTTGCCCAGGGCATCAACATCCACGTATTCAATGGCAAACGCATGGCCCGAAGCCGCCACGTTGAGTACGTTGCTGCTGTCGACAAGGCGGAAATGGCCCTCGCCAACGGTCTTGCCATCCTGGAGTGAGGCATCGCTCAACGAGTCGCCGTATGTCATGCGCATACGGGTCGGGAGGTAGTACGAAGCTGTCTGCTTGTGCTGTGTATCGTAATCGTAATTGCGCTGGTAGATGCTTCGGGCCAGTGCCGCATCAACAAAGTCGGACGCGATGATGCCAATGTGCTTACAGCAGTTCTCTTTTGTGCTCTCAACTCCGGTATTGTTTATATACGAGCTCTTGTACAGGTGCTCGTCGACCACTCGCGCTGCGGTAAAAGGGTTGTTTTGCGTGCAGCTAGTGTAGTTGATAAACCAGCAGCGCTCCGTTGCCTGCACCGTTGTCCCGTCCGCGGCGGTGATATCTACGGTGCTGCGCTTGAACTCGGCCGCCGCCTTCAGGGCCATATCGACCCAGTCGATTTTACTGGACCCCGTGCAGTTGTAATGGTCTTGGGCATATACCGTTGTGCTATAGGGCTCTTTGTCGCCCGTATTGCCCGCAGCCTCAAAGCCTTGCTCGTATTTCACGAGGCACATGGACTTTCCGGAATGCGCCTTGATTTTGTCGTCCCATTCGGTGAGGTCGAGGCCCCACGTGTGGCCGTCTACGCTGTTGCCGGCGAGCCTAAATCGACGCAGCAGGACGATCTTTCCGCGCACCTCGTTCAGTGTGGGGACATGGCTCGACGTATAGAACAGATCGGGGTTCTTGTCCATAACATTGGCGAAAGCCGTCGTAACACTGTCGTCGGTGGCTTCGTCGTTGCCTCGTGACACAAGCATGATGAGCGCTTCTGACGGGTTTTCGTTCAAAAATGTTTTGAAGTAACCGATGATATCGGAGAGATGTATAAAGCCCCCGTCTTTTTTGAGCAGGTAGCATATTCCATGGTCGATGCCGGGGTCGCCTTTATCGTCGTTCTTTCCAAGTCGGATATCAAAATAGCGAATGCCTTCGAGCAGCTGCGTGGGGATGTAATCCTGCTGGCACTTTGCAAGCGAGGTTTGGGGCTCGGTGTCGTTGTCGACGCTGCAGGTGCTCGAATCATGCGTGCCCGGGATGCTCAGCTCGTCGAGGTATTTGTTGCCGTCGACGTATTTCATCCAGCATGGTCCGTCGACGTAGCTGCTATACGTGATCCAGTCGATACTTCTAACCGTGGTATTGATCTCGCCCTTGTCGTAACCGACAAGTTCGAGCTCCCACGGAATGCTCTTCCTCTTGTGGCAGATCTTGTTGTTGTCTTGGTCTTTGCCGTCCTTTTCTATGGCCAGGTAATTAATGTCTTTTTTCTCGTTTGTGCGGTCTCGGATGATGTAGGTTCCGTTTGACTGGCGGTCGAACGCAAAAGAGCGGCTGGCCTTGCCGTCATGCTCGCCACTCCATACGTGGATGACCTTTCCATCTTTGTCCGAGTCGCCATCGACCGACCAAATGCTGTAGCCCGTCTTCTTGTGCTCTTCGAAATTGAGCAGGGTGCGGATGGCATACCAATTTGTATTTTCTGTATCGGTCACTACGTGCTCAAGGATGAGCTTGCTGGACGTGCCGTCATTAAACAGGTGGCAGACGTTGCCGATGACGTTGCCGTCTTCGTTGACGCTCGCGGTGCGAAAATAGCCCGCGGGGCGAAGGCGAATGACGAACTTGTCGAGGTTGGCCGCCGGTGTGGGCGTGTCTTCTGCAAATGCCGCTCGCAGGGGAATACCCAGCGTCGCGGTTTCGGGCAGGCTTGCAAGCGGCGACAACGCCGCGAGTCCTAGGCCCAACGTAAACGCTCGGCGACTGATGGCGTGGTGTTCGGTCATAACTCCTCCATTCGCAGGGTGCGGTTATGCACTCGTTTGGGTCACTATACTGCCCAGATGTTTAAAGGTGCCGGTTTAATTGTCTGCGCGGCGCAATAAATCGGCGGGCGGACGTGTTGGGGTGTTTGTCTATTTGTGTTGCTACCGTGTCTGGGATGGTTTCGGAGTCCGGCATCTTCGCGTTCGTCGGCTGCCGGCATAAAGAAAGGGAGGGTCGGTTTACCGGCCCTCCCTAGGTACGAAGCGCTGGGACAACGTCACTTGCTTACACTGCATTCGTGTTTCCCGTTGCGTTCGCCAGTCGTTTAGCGCTTGATCTCGATGTCATCGAGCTTAACGTCCATGGCCTCGGTCTTGGCCTCGGCGATATCGTCGGCAAACTCAAGGGACTTCATCATGGTCTCGACGGCGTCCTTGTGCTCTTCGACGTTGTCGATACGCACGTACACACTGCCGCCGCCCGCCTCGGTGAAGTACTCGGTCGTCACGCCGCCCGAATGAGTGTAGGAAGCGTTGCGCCAGGTCTTGCCGTTGTACTTGACGGGATCGTTCTCGGTCCACTCAAAGCTGGCATTCCATTTGGCCTCGTAGTCGAACAGTTCGTCGGCGTTCTTGTCGGAGTCAAAGACGGGGATGAAACGGTCGCTGGCGTGCTCGCTCTCGGTGAACTTAAACTGGGCCCTGTCGGCGGTATCGCCGGCGACGTCGGTGATCTCGACGCCCTCGGGGACCTCGACCTTAAACCAAATGAAGTCGGTCCTCATATCCACGGCTGGCTTTTCTGCGCCGCCGCCACCGCCACTGCCGGTAGCGCCGCCGCTTCCGCCGCAACCCACCAGGGCAACCGCGGCAAAAAGACTCATGCAGAGGGTGAGAATCGCAAAGGCCTTCTTTTTCATGGTCGTGTCCTCCTCGATCTGTAACCGCCCATGGATTACCTGTCTTTACTGTACGCGTGAGCAGCTCATTCGGGTGGGCCATGTGTCCCATTCTGGGGGCAGGATTTGCGCCGACAAGTGGCAATATGCGAGGGCGCAAAAGAGGGGAGGGCCGATGCTGTCGGGCCTCCCCGGGTTGGGCGCCCGTTGTTTTAATGGGCGCATGCGCGCTGGTGCGCGTAGGCGCGTGCGGGCGTCCCGTTACTTGATCTCGATGCTCGAAATCTCGACTTCGCGTGCCTCGGAAACTGCCTCTGCCATGTCATCGGGGAACTCGATGGAGTTGAGGAGCGCCTCGGCTTCTTTCTTGTGCTGGTCGAAGTTCGAGATGAGGACGTAGACGCTTCCCGGCTCAACGTCGGTAAAAAGCATGGTTGAGATGCCGCTGTTGTCCTCGTATGTTCCGACGAGCCACGTCCTGCCGTTATACTCGACGGACCCGCCATCCTTCCACTGGAACGTATCCCCCTTCTTTTCCGCCTGGTCGGCGTGGGATTCCTCGGCCGTCAGCGCTTTTTTCCAAACGGGGATAAAGCGATCGGCCGAGGCATTCTCGTTCTCGGGGAAGGTGAGCTGGACCCTGTCGGCATTCTTGCCGGCGGAGTCGCCTACGCCGACGCCCTTGGGCATCTCGACCTTAAACCAGATAAAGTCGGTCTTCTTGGCGACGGGGGCCTTTTCCTTGCTCTCGCTCTTGGCGGTGCTGCCGCCTCCGCCCGATGCGCTCCCGCCGCAGCCGACAAGGGCAAACGCGGCAAAGAGGGCGATGCAAAGGGAAAGAATCGATAGGGTCTTTTTCTTCATGGTGGCGTCCTCCTTGTCTGCCAGGGACATCGTGTGCCGCGGATCGCTGGGGCGGCGGTTACGCATGCACATGATGCCTTTGTTTACTGTGCGGTTATTCCTCCATTCGTCGTCCGGTGCCGTGATGAGCGTTGCCCCAACATGGGGCTCCTTATCTATATGTATGCCCCAGTTGCCGCTGCCCGGAAGTCTCGAAAGGTGGGCCATGTGTCCCATGTTTGCGTTGCTGTCGCCTATCGTGTGCCATAGAAATCCGCGATGGCCAGGTGCGCTGACGCCCATGTGCTTATGGGCTAGACTTAGCACCATTATGTGATCGATGCGGTCGGTCGGCGGTTGCCACCCGACCGATGTATATGACTTGAAGGTGCATGCGTATGAGCCAAGAGATGATGGACAAGACCTGCCGCGGGTTTGCCGAGGCGCTTGCCGCGCGCGAGCCGGTGCCCGGCGGCGGCAGCGCGAGCGCCTTTGTGGGTGCGCTGGGCGCCTCGCTGTGCGGGATGGTCGCGCGCTACGGCGCGACCAATCCCGCGCTTGCCGATCGCGCGGATGACCTGACGCGTGCGTTTGCCCAGGCTGATGAGCTAGCCCAGGAGCTTGTCGAGTTGGTTGCCGAGGACGTTCGTGCCTATGGGCAGGTGTCCGCGGCGTACGGTATTCCGCGTGACGATCCGGCTCGAGCGACCGCGATTCAGGATGCGCTGCATGTGGCCGCTATGCCGCCGTATCGCATTATGGATGCCTGCGGGCGTGCACTGGCGCTGCTCGAGGACATGGCCGACAAGGGTTCGCGTCAGCTGCTGTCCGATGTGGCGTGCGGCGCCGTGTTCTGCCGTTCTGCTATGCAGGGCGCGAGCTTGACGCTCTTTGCGAACACCACGTCTATGAAGGATCGCGCTCGTGCTGAGGAGCTCGAGACGGCGTGTGATGAGTTGCTCGACACGTGGTTGCCGCGCGCCGATGCGCTGGCGCGCCGCGCCGCCGACGCTGCAAGGAAGAGAGGATAGCCATGGCTGAACTGCTGAAGGGTGCTCCCGTTGCTCGCGCTTTGACTGAGGAGCTCGCTGCTCGCTGCGCAGCCCTGCGCGAGCGGGGCGTTGTTCCGACGTTGGCTATCGTGCGTGTGGGTGAACGCGAGGACGACCTATCCTACGAGCGCGGTGCGCTCAAGCGCTGCGAGAAGGTTGGCATTGAAGCTCGCCGCGTTTTGCTTCCCGCCGATGTTTCGCAGGACGAGCTGTTGACGGCCATCGAGGACATAAATGCCGACTCGACTGTTCATGGCTGCCTGATGTTTCGCCCGCTGCCTGCTGGGCTTGATGAGGATGCGGTTGCCGCGGCACTCGATCCCGCCAAGGACGTTGACTCCATGACGCCGGCTTCGCTGCTCACTACGCTTTCGGGGCGCGGTGAGGGTTTTGCCCCCTGCACAGCCGAAGCCGTGCTTGCTTTGCTGGATCATTACGGCGTTGAGCTGGATGGAGCTAAGGTTGCTGTGGTCGGGCGCTCGCTGGTGATCGGGCGTCCTGTTGCCGCCATGCTTACGGCGCGCAATGCGACCGTGACGACGTGCCATACGCATACGCACGACCTTGCTGCCGAGTGCCGTGCTGCCGACATTGTGGTTGCCGCCGTTGGACGCGCGCGTACGATTGGCTTGGATGCGGTTCGCGAGGGCCAGACGATCATCGATGTTGGCATTAATTGGGACGAGGCCGCTGGCAAGCTGGTCGGGGACGTCGATTTTGATGCTGCAGAGCCGGTCGTTAACGCCATCACGCCCTTGCCGGGCGGCGTGGGCGCTGTGACGACGGCGATCCTCGTCAAACACGTGATCGAAGCCGCCGAACGCGCATCGAAATAGGCGTTTTGGGCTGTTTGAGGGGTTAGTTCTATACCCCGTGGACAAAAAATGCCAAATATGAGTACTGTTGCCAAGATAGTCACATATATTTTAGGTCAAATAGGCTCTCTAACGATATTTATTATCGATAGAGAGCCTATTTTATTGGACCTATGAGGAATTACATCATCTAATTTTTGAACAAATGTAGACTTTCGACACCCATACGTAGCAAAATTGCTGTTACTAAATTGGTGACAGTACTCATATTTGGCATTTTTTGACCACAGGGGGGTCGCGCGCGCAGACGTGGTGTAAGAGCGTCCTGAGGTCCGTCGCTGCAAGTCC
>CABUNB010000032.1 GCA_902492755.1 uncultured Collinsella sp.
TCGCGAGTTCCGCACGCAAAGGAAAGCACTTAATGTGCTTTCCGTCTTGCGCAGGACTGTAGAGCAGGAAACTTCATATGCGGCCCTCCCGGGCGCAAGCAAAAGGGCGACCCCTGTCCGGAGTCGCCCTTGTTGAGCTGCTTATGTACGGCTGTTACTCAGCGTCGTGGTGACGGCGGGGCTTGCGGCCTCCGTTGTCGCCGGGACGGCGCGGACGGTCGCTGCGCTCGGAGCGCTCGCGACGCGGACGCTCACGGCGCTGGAAGTGCTCGCCGTCGCCCTCGGAGGAACCCTCGGCGCGAGCCGGAGCCTCAGGCTTGTCAAGACGATCGAGCGAGATCTTGCCGCGATCGTCGACCTCGATGACGACGACCTTGACCTCATCGCCGACGTTAAGGACGTCCTCGACCTTCTCCACGCGGCCCTTGGCGACGCGGGAGATGTGCAGCAGGCCGTCCTTACCAGGCAGCAGGTTGACGAAGGCGCCAAAGGGCTGGATGGAGACCACACGACCGGTGTACTCCTCGCCCGGCTCGGGAACCTTGATGATGAGCTTGATACGCTCGACAGCCTGATCGACGGACTCGCCGGTGCCGCCGACAAAGACGGTGCCGTCCTCCTGGATGTCGACCGAAGCGCCGGTCTCGTCCTGGATGCCACGGATGACCTTACCGCCGGAACCGATGACGTCGCGAATCTTGTCAGTCGGAACCTGGATGGAGACGATACGCGGAGCGGTGCTGCGCGTGGTGTGGCGCGGCTCGGGGATCACATCGAGCATCTTCTGCAGGATGAAGGCGCGACCCTCCTTGGCCTGCTGCAGGGCGCGGGCCAAGATGTCGAAGGTGAGACCAGTGGCCTTGTTGTCCATCTGCAGGGCAGTGATGCCCTCGGTGGTGCCGGTGACCTTAAAGTCCATGTCGCCCAGGAAGTCCTCGAGACCCTGGATGTCGGACAGGACCACGGTCTTGCCCTCCTCCTGGATCAGGCCCATGGCGATACCGGAGACCGGGCGCTTAATGGGCACGCCGCCGTCCATAAGGGCGAGCGTGGAGCCGCAGGTCGAAGCCATCGAAGAGGAGCCGTTGGACTCCATGACCTCGGAGACGACGCGGATGGCGTAGGGGAACTCGTTCTCGTCGGGGAGCACCGGAAGCAGAGCGCGCTCGGCCAGGTTGCCGTGGCCGATCTCGCGGCGCTTGGGGCTGCCCATGCGGCCGGTCTCGCCGGTGCAGAACGGCGGGAAGTTGTAGTGGTGCATATAGCGCTTGCCCTCGGTGGGTTCGATGGTATCCAGACGCTGGCCCTCGTTGAGCATACCGAGCGACAGGACGGAAAGCACCTGGGTCTGGCCACGCTGGAACAGACCGGAGCCGTGAACGAGCGGCAGGTAGTTATCCTTCACCATGATGGGGCGAATCTCATCGGCGGCACGGCCGTCGACGCGCTCGCCGGTCTCGACGACCATGGTACGCATAGCCTTCTTCTCGAGCTTCTTGAGCGCCACGGGAATCTCGCGCTCCCAAGCGGACTGCTCCTCCTCGGTGAACTCGGCACGGATGGACTCCTTCAGAGCCTCGACCTTGCCGATACGGGAGAGCTTGTCGGCGTCGCGAAGGGCGGCTGCCATCTCGTCGTAGTGGGCGAAGATGCGCTCCTGGACCTCCTCGACGGGCTGGTCGAGCGGGTACTCCTTCTTGACGATAGCGCCGTTGACCTGCTCCCACTCGGCGACAAACTCGTCCTGAGCCTGGCAGAAGGCAGCAAGGGCCTCCTGGCCAAACTTCATGGCGGCGAGCATGTCGTCCTCGGAGATCTCCTCGGCGCCGGCCTCGACCATCGAGATGAAGTCGGCAGAGCCGCCCAGCTCCAGGTCCAGATCGGAGTTCTCGCGCTCCTCATAGGTGGGGTTAACGATAAACTCGCCGGTCTCCACGTTGCGGCCGATGCGCACGCAGGCAAGCGGGCCCTCGAAGGGCACGCCGCCGAGCGTCATGGCCAGGGAAGCACCCATGACGTTGATGACGTCAAAGGGGTTGACCTGGTCGGCGACGAGCGAGGTGGCGACGATGTGCACCTCGTTGCGGAAGCCGTCCGGGAAGCTCGGACGAATCGGGCGGTCGATCATACGGGCCGTGAGCGTGGCCTTCTCGCTGGGACGGCCCTCACGCTTGAGGTAACCACCCGGGATGCGGCCGGCGGCGTACATCTTCTCGTTGAAGTCGACGGTCAGCGGGAAAAAGTCGTAGTTCTTGCGCTCCTTGGAGACGACCACGGTGTCGAGCATCGTGGTGTCGCCCTGCTTGACCAGGCAGGCGCCGGTGGCCTGCTTGGCAAGCTCGCCCGACTCAAAGGTGTAGGTCTTGCCGTACAGCTCAAAGGTCTTGGATACGAGTGTCATTGTTCTCCTTTACCCCACAGGCCCCTTGCCTGCAGGCTTCTCATGTGACGCGGGCCCCCTGCCCCCGCCACGCTTCAGAGCGTGATTGTTCGCGCCCTTACACAAAAAGAGCGCCCCGCTGCGCAGGACGCTCTTAGCATGTACAAATCCTACTGGATGTTGTCGCGGATGCCCAGAGCCTTGATGAGCTCACGGTACTCGACGATGTCGTTCTTCTTGATGTAGGAGAGAAGACGACGACGACGGCCGACGAGCATGAGCAGGCCACGACGGGTGTGGAAGTCCTTCTGGTGGGACTTCATGTGCTCGGTCAGCTCCTTGATGCGCTCGGTCAGGATGGCGACCTGAACCTTGGGGTTGCCGGTATCGACCGGGGTGTTACCGAACTGGGCAGTCAGCTCCGCCTTGCGCTCTTTGGAAACAGTCATTGTTTCACCTTTCGTTTTGCGTCGCCCACGGGCGACTCGATTCGCCTCGGACTGGGAAGCCGCCGGTGGAGCGAGCAACCAAGGTCGAGGTACCAACAGGTCGGTATGTTACCACAAGCAGCCCGTGCCTGCGCATCATCACCGACCCAACATGAATTCCATCGCACGGAGGCGCTGATCGGTGTGCGTCGCAGCCCACACATGCGAAAGCCCGAGCAAGAACGCCGCCGTATGCGTGTCGATCCTCTCGACCATAAGCGCATCGAAGGTCATGGACATGAGGGCGCGCAGCCACGCGACCTCACCGGTCGACACCAGCTCGGCACCCGGAACGCTCGACGCGCACGACCCGCACATGAGACCGCCCGCCTGGGGCGAAAAATACGACAGCATGGGGTCTCCGCACAGCACGCAGGCCGAAAAATCGGGTCGATAGCCAACGTGCGACAGCAGCTTAAAGACATATGCCGCCACAAGTAGATCCAAATGCGCCGCGTCGAGCCCGCTGCCCACCAGGGCAAGCGCTCGCTGCGTGATGGCAAAGGTAAACGGGTCCTCGGCGTCCTCGAACGAGCACACGCGCGCGACCTCGGCGATCGCGCTTGCGGCGCAGGTCGTCTCGTAATCGGGCGCGGCGCCGAGCGGCGCTTCCATAAGCTCGGCCTGAGAAACCACGTCGAGCGAGCGTCCATGTGCGAGCAACATGTCGACGGTACAGAACAGCTCGCAGCGCGCCGCCAAGCGCCCGCCGGGTTTGCGCGCGCCCTTTGCCACGGCACGAACCTGCCGACCCCGCTCGTCAAGCATCGTCAGAATCAGGTCGGTCTCTTTGAGCTTGGTCTTATCGAGGACGAGCACCTTCGTGCGATATGTCCGGGAGCCTGCCATGCGCGCCGCGCGCCCTTAGTCCTCGGCGTTATAGCCAAAGCGGCGAATCTGGGCCTCGTCGTCACGCCAGCCGGCCTTGACCTTCACGTCCAGCTCCAAAAAGACCTGGGTGCCAAAGATGCGCTCAAGGTCGCGACGGGCGTCGATGCCGATATGTTTGATCATCTCGCCGCCCTTGCCGATGATGATGCCCTTTTGGCCCTCGCGCTCGACGTAAATGGTGGCGTGCACGCGCAGCACCTTCTTGGTCTGCTCAAGCGCATCGCAAATCACGCCCACGGAGTGCGGGATCTCATCACGGGTGCGGCGCAAGACCTTCTCGCGCACAAACTCGGCAACGAGCGTCTCATCGGAAGCGTCGGTACCCATGTCCTCGGGGAACCAACGCGGACCCTCGGGCAAAAAGTGCGCAACGGTCTCGATGAAGGCATCGACGTTAAAGTTCTTGACCGACGACGTCACGATCTCGTCGTCATATTCCATAAGCTCGTGGGCGGCCTTAAGCTGCTCCATGACCTGTGCGGGGTCGGCTTCATCGGCCTTGGTGAGCACCAGGACCTTCTTGGAACGGGCATTCTTGACACGCTCGGCAACCCAGGCGTCTCCCCTGCCGATCGGTTTGGTGGCATCAATCAAAAACGCGACAACATCGACATCGTTCAGCTCGAACAGCGCGCTCTTGTTGAGCTCGGAGCCCAGGCCGTCCTTGGGCTTGTGGATACCCGGGGTATCGACAAAGACCAGCTGGTAGCCGGGGCGGTTGACGACGGCGCGCATGCGGCGGCGGGTCGTCTGGGCCACCGGCGAGGTGATGGCGACCTTTTTGCCATAGCAGGCGTTGAGCAGCGTGGACTTGCCGGCGTTGGGGCGGCCGACCAGGGCCACGAAGCCACTGCGGAAACCGGGCTCAACGTCGCCAAAGCCCGCAAGGCTGTCGTCCTCATCGCACAGGGCGTCGAGTTCCTCGTCGCTCATGCCCTCAAACGGGTCGAACTCCTCGACCTCATCGCAATCCTCGGTCGCCTTAGCATCCAGGGACTCTTCGTCCAAAATCTCATCGGTAGGCTGCATATTGTCGGACATGGGAATCCCTTTCTAAATAAAGTCGAGCGCGTGGGCAAAGACAAGCAAGCCCACGATCGCGGCGGTAATGGAAAGAACGTATACAGAGGCGGCGGCGATATCCTTCGCGCGTTTTGCCAGCGGATGGAGCTCCTGGGTCGCCAGATCGACAATGGCCTCCATGGCGGTATTGCACAGCTCGCCGTGAATCACCAGGCCGCAGCAGATGATAATCGTTGCCCACTCGGCAATGTCGAGCCCCACGATGCAGCCAGCAATGACGGTGCACACGCCTGCCACGAGCATGACCTTAATGTTGCGCTCGGTCTTGACGGCAGTGACGAAGCCCTCCATGGCGTATGAGAACGACTTTAAAAAGGACGGATGGTCCTTGTTCGATCCGGGAATCATAAACGGCTCCTAGTCGTGGGCATGACTGGTGATGGGGCCGACGTGAACGAGTTTGGGGTCCTCGCCGCGCTCGAGCGCCAGATCGCGCAGGATAGCGTCCTCGCGGGCCTCCATGACCTCGGCCTCGTCTTCCTCGATATGGTCATACCCCAGCAGGTGCAGCATGCCGTGTACGAGCATCAGGCGGCACTCGTCGGCAGGGCTATTGCCAAAGCCGGGGGCCTGACGGGCAATGACCTGCGGGGCCAAGATGATATCGCCGAGCTCGAGCGTCTCGTCGGCGGGAATATCCTCGTCAAAGGCCGAGTCGCATTCAAACGAGAGCACATCGGTGGTGCGGTCGATGCCACGCCACTCGTGGTTGAGCTCGTGCATCTCGTCCTCGTCGACATACGAAAGGGAAATCTCGACTTCACGTTCAACGCCCTCGGCGGCAAGCACAACCTCGCAGATGTGCACCACCTCCTGCGCGTCGAGCAGCGTATCGAGCTCGGCATCGTTGCTGATCAATACACTCAACGGGACTCCTTTCGGTCGCGCGAGCGCTGCTCACGCACGTCATCATAAGCATCGTATGCCTCGACGATACGACCCACCAGGGCATGGCGCACCACATCGGCGCGCTCCAGGTGTGCAAACGCCACATCGTCGACACGGCCCAAAATCTTCTCGACATCCGCCAAGCCACCACGACGACCCACCAGGTCGCGCTGGCTGAGGTCGCCGGTAATCACGAACTTGGAGTTGAATCCAAGGCGTGTCAGGAACATCTTCATCTGCTCGGGCGTGGTATTTTGTGCCTCGTCGAGCACCACGAAAGCATCGCTCAGCGTACGACCGCGCATGTAGGCGAGCGGGGCGATCTCGATCACGCCGCGCTCCATAAGCTCATCGGTGCGCTCACGATCCATCATGTCAAAAAGGGCGTCGTAGAGCGGACGCATGTACGGATCGATCTTTTCCTCGAGGGTGCCGGGCAAAAAGCCCAGGTTCTCCCCTGCTTCGACAACCGGACGCGTCAAGATCAAACGGCCCACCTCATGGCGCTTGAGCGCGGCAACGGCGAGCGCCATGGCCAGATAGGTCTTACCGGTACCGGCAGGACCCAAGCCAAAGGTGATGGTATGCGAGCGAATGGCATCCACATAGCGCTTTTGCCCAAGGGTCTTGGGACGAATGACACGACCGCGGTATGAAAGCAGCACGTCATCGCGAAGCGATGTGGCCTCATGCTCGCCGTCGCGCAAGACGGCCAGGCAACGCGAGGCATCGTCGGCAGACAGGGTACGACCGGCCGCCGCCTCGCGAAAAGCATGTTCGAAAAAGCGAGCCACGAGCTCGACCTCGTCCGGGTCGCCGCTCACGGAGATCCTATCGCCACGGGCGACCACGTGAGCGCGAACCAAGCTCTCGAGCGCACGAAGGACGCCGTCGCCGGCGCCCAAAACACGCGAGGGATCAACTCCCTCGGGAACGGTAAGTCTAATCTTCGAGGCTTCCATGGACCTCCCTGCGCGCATGGACCAAGCCGGAATCATCGACTCCGATGATAGCAACATCGAGCAGGCACGGGGCTGTAAGTCCACAGGTATCGTCAAGACGGGCATGATGGAACGAACCGAGCGTCAGGTTGTCACCATACTCGAGCACGGCACGCTCGACAGTGCCCACGCGACGACGAGCATCGGCAATAGCGAGCTCCTGCGCCGTGTCTCGCATACGACGGCTGCGCTCGGCCATAACCTCGGGCGGCACCTGGTCGGGCATGTCGGCAGCAAGGGTACCGGGACGCTTGCTGTAGCGGAACACGTGCATACGCGAGAACCCCACGCGGCGGCACAGCGCCAGCGACTCCTCGAACTCCTCGTCCGTCTCACCAGGAAAACCGACGATGACGTCGCACGAAAGAGACGCCTGCGGCAGGATGGCGCGAATCATGCGCACCGTGTCCTCAAAGGCCTCGGCACTATAGGGACGACCCATGCGATGCAGCGTCGCCGTACAGCCGGACTGCACGGGCAGGTGCAAAAACGGGGCAATACGCTGCGGATAGCGCGCCATAACCTTAAGCAGGCGCTCAGAGATATCCATGGGTTCGACCGAGGAAATGCGCACATGCGCAATAGTCGTGCGCTCCATGATGGCCTCGAGCAGCTCATCGATTTCGACATGCTCGTCGGTCGCGCTCTTGCCATCGTAGGCACCCAGGTTCACACCGGTCAGCACCACCTCGGGCACGCCGGCCTCCTGGGCCTCGCGAACTTGCTCAAGCACAGACTCGACGGGCACGGAACGCTCGGGGCCGCGGGCCTTCCACACGATGCAATAGGTGCAACGGTGGTTGCAACCATCCTGGATCTTCACGCCCAGCCGCGAACGACCGAGCGCATCGACCACGTCACCATCGCTGCAGGCGGGAACGCTATCGGACTCAACGCCCAGCACATCGCAGACACGTTCGGCGACATCGATCTTAGACGGCTCGGCAATCACGCGATCCGAAAGCTCCAACAGCTCCTCGGGATGCAAATTGACCACGCATCCGGTCACGACCACATAGGGCTCGTTTGGATGGGCCAGCGCATGACGGACGGCCTTACGGGTCTTGGCCTCGGCCTCGCCCGTAACGGCACAGGTGTTAATGACGATCAGATCGGCATCCTGGGGCTCCACAATAGCAAAGCCCAAGCGTATAAGATCGGCAGTGATACGGTCAGACTCAACCCGGTTGACACGGCAGCCGAGGTTGACGACGGAAATATGGGGTGCGAGCACGCGGGCTCCTTAATCGAGGATATCGTCGAGGGCACTCTTGATACGGTCGGTCACCGACTTCTTACCGGAAGCGACGTCATCGCCCATCTCGTCGGCAAAAGCACGGAGCAGCTCGCGTTGCTTATTGGAAAGATTGGTGGGAACGACCACGCGCAGTTGCACGATCAGGCGGCCACGCGAACCGCCACCGCCAATGCGCGGCATGCCGTAATTATTGACGCTCACGGTGTCGCCGTACTGGGCGCCGGCGGGAACCGTCACCTTAACGACCTCGTCGGGCATAATGCCCTCGACCTCGATCTCGCAGCCGAGCGCAGCCTGCGCAATCGAGATATCGCTCACCAGGTACAGGTCGTCACTGTTGCGCTTAAAGCGCTCATGGTCGGCAACGCGCACGTTGACAATCAGGTCGCCCGAAGGCTCGCCGCGAAGGCCGGCCTCGCCAAAGCCGCTCACACGCAGCTGGCGACCGGTCGAAACGCCGGCGGGAATATCGATGTCGATCTTTTCGTGCGAAGGCGTGCGGCCCTGACCGTCGCAGGTCTCGCAGGGATGGTCGATAACCGTGCCCTCGCCATGGCAGTCGGGACAAGGCGAGGAAGACTGAACCTGGCCCAAAAACGATCGCTGAACCGTCGTGACGTAGCCCGTACCGTGGCAGCGACTGCACTGCTTTTCCTGTGCACCCTCGGCCCTACCGGTACCGTTGCAGTCCTCGCAAGGAGCAAGGCGATCATAGCTGATCGTCTTTTTGCAGCCGAGTGCCGCCTCCTCGAGCGTCACCGAAAGCGAGATGGCCATGTCACGTCCGCGACGACGCTCACGACGGCTGCGGGCGCCACCACCGGCGCCACCGCCAAAGAACGACGAGAACAGGTCGTCCATGCCCATACCACCAAAGATATCGTTGATGTCGACATAGCCCGAACCACCAGGACCGTCGGCAGTGCCGTAACGGTCGTAGTTAGCACGCTTCTGCTCATCGGAAAGAACGGAATAGGCCTCGTTGAGCTCCTTGAACTTGGCCTCGGCCTCGGGATCGTCCGAAACATCCGGATGTACGGTACGGGCCTTCTTTAGAAACGCACGCTTAATCGTCCGCGCGTCGGCATCCCTGTCGACGCCAAGCACCTCGTAGTAATCCCTATTTTCCGACACGACCGAATCCTTCCGACTTTCATTATTGTCACAGTGCGTCCTATACCCAAGCTGGGGCGACCGCAAACAGAGGGTTTGATGTTATTGCATTTGGTACGGCGAAAGCATGGCCCGTTGCGAGCAGCTCGCGAACCAAACCGACACGAGCGCGAACATGAAGCCGTTGGCAAAACCGTTGGCAAACTGCATCGCGCCGCGCTTCCACCACAGCAGACTGCGATGAAGCACACCGTCCGAAAGCACCATAAATAGGCCCATGGTAAACGGAATAAAGCACATCACGGCAAAGGCCGAGAACACGCCCGAAATGGCCGACAGCACCAAAAACGGCGCCACGATGCCCATCAGGTAAAAACCGGTACGAGCTTTGCCTTCCAAGCGCTCGGCTTCAACATGGGCGCGGCCGACCAGGTCGCCGCCCGCGGCACCGTTGGTGCCAGCATGACCCATACCGCTAATGCGGACCTCGTCGCCATCGTGCGTGCCGGCAGGAAACTCAATCGTCTGCTCGGAGGTCACACGGGTTCGCCCGCTGCCACCGCAATCGGGGCAGGGATCGGCCACGACCTTACCGGAACCGCCGCACTCGGGGCAGACCGACTGGAACGTGCCCGCACCAAACAGGAAGGACAGGTCGACGTCGATGTGGCCGCGGCCACCGCAGCTCGGGCAGGTATGTGCATGCTCGGACGAAACGGAGCCAGAGCCGCTGCAGTTGCTACAGGTATCGAAGCGCGTGTAGCGGACGGTCTTGCGGGCACCGCCCTTGGCCTCCTTGGCGTCGAGTTTGATATCGACGACCACGTTGGCGCCGTTCTCGGGATTGTAGGCAGCCTGGCCGCGACGCTGCTGGCCCCAGGCGCCACCAAAGGGAAAGCCGCCCTCAAAGGGATTGCCATAGCCCGTGTTGCCGGCGTAGCCGCCACCATAGGGCGAAGCCGTAGGAGCACCGGCAAACGGATTGCCAGAACGCATGGCGTCGTAGCGCGCACGTTTTTGCTCATCCGAAAGCACGGCGTAGGCCTCGGAAACCTCTTTAAACTTTTCCTCGGCATCCGGCTCTTTATTGACGTCCGGATGGAGCTTACGGGCCTTTTGCTGGAAGGCCTTTTGAATATCACGCGAGGTGGCGTCCTTGGAGACACCCAGAATCTCGTAGTAATCTTTTTCGTTCATCGTCGCCATGCGCGGCAACCTCCTGCTCACAGCAGCGTATATATTTCGGTAATTCTACCCGAGCGGCCTAAGCTAGATCCCAAAACAGCTCGAACAGAACATTTCCATCGAGCCAGCCCAGATGGGTCGGCGCCAGACAAGCTCGAACATGGCCCGCGACGACATCTGCCGAAGTGAAGGGCCCCTCATGGACCCCGAGCGTCTCGGGCACCCAAGTGGCAAGACCCAATTCGAGCGCGCGATCGCAGGCAGCTGCCAGCTCGCCTGTTGGGATGACGCACGCTGCACGAACCAACAGATCGGACGCGACACCGCGCGTCATGCGACAAGCAAGCATCAGGTCCTCTGCCGCTGCCTCGCGTGGCGACAGATATTCGGCCTCGAACGCCGTCGCGTCATCGTCACGTTGCACCAGACGCACGCGGTACGCATCGCCTCGAGAAGACACGCCGGGGAACAAACCTGCAAGACGGTCGAAATCTTCGTCGTCGAGCATGCCCGCGGCAGAACGACCCAGGCCCAGGTAGCCCCGTCCGGTCCAGTAGGCAATGTTATGGGCGCACTCATGGCCGTCGAGCGCGTAGCTTGCCACCTCATACGGATGATAGCCGGCCGTACCCAGGCGCTCACGCGCCGCGTCCATGCACGAAGCCTGAAAATCCTCGTCGGGCTCGAGCGACTCGTCACGGCACGCCATACGATAGAGTGGCGTACCCTCCTCGAGCGTGAGCGGGTAGACCGACACATGATGAGGCGCCGCCGCCAACACGCCATCGAGCGTGCTCCGCCAGCTTGCGGCCGTCTGCCCGAGAAGGCCGCACATCAGGTCGCACGACACATCGAGGCCAGCGTCCTTCACCGTCGCGATAGCCGCAAGTGCGCGATTAGCATCGTGAATGCGGCCAATAGCAGCCAGCTCGGTATTGTCGAGGGTTTGCACGCCCAGAGAGATGCGCGTGACACCCGCCTCGGCAAGCGCGGTGGCGAGCTCGGCGGTCAGCGACTCAGGATTGGCTTCGCAAGTAAATTCAACGGGCTTGCACCACATGGAGATACGACGGGCAAGTTTCACCAGGCGCTCCCCAGCCAGTGAGGGCGTGCCGCCGCCAATATAGACCGTGCGGACCTGCGCAAGCGCCCCGGCGTCGCCAAAGGAATCGAGGCGCGCATACAGCTGCTCAAAATAGGAATCGAGCGCAGCATCCAAATCACACAGAGCAAAGCTGCGCGAGTCAAAGTCGCAATAGCGGCATTTTTGAGCGCAAAACGGCACGTGCACGTACAGCGCGGTAACGGCCACCCTTAAGCCTCCAGCGGATGAGCGGGCACCGACTCACCGGCGGCAAGCGCGGCCTCGCAGGCCACCACATCGTGCTCGATATCATCGACCAGCGACATGAACTCCTCGTACGTAGAGCAACGCACCACCTGAGCGCGCCAGGCGGCGGCATGGGGCATGCCTTTTAAGTACCAGCTTGCGTACGTGCGGGCGCGCGACATGAGCGGCAGAAGCTCGTGCGTCAACGTCAGGTGCTCGCGCAGAGCCTCCAGGCGCTCGACCGAGGAGCGAGAAGGAACCGGCGTGCCATCGAGTGCAAGGGCTCGGGCATCGCCGAACACCCACGGATTGCCGTAGATGCCGCGCGCGATAAACACCGCGCTGGCACCCGAGCCGTGCAGATGCTCAGCAGCGTCCTCGGCCGAGAACACATCGCCCGAACCAATCACGGGAATCTCGACAGCGTCGGCAACCTCATCGACGACCGACCAATCGGCCTGGCCCGTGTAGAGCTGCGTGGCGCAACGACCATGCACGGCGACTGCGGCAGCCCCTGCGCCCTCAAGCATCTGGGCAAACGTCGCGGCATTACGGTCCTCGGCATAAAAGCCCTTGCGGATCTTGACGGTCACGGGCACGTGCGCCGCGCCCACCGTGGCCTCGACGATCTTCTCCGCCAGGTCGGGCGCGCGCATGAGCGCCGATCCCTCGCCCTTGGTAACGACCTTGCGGGCGGGGCATGCCATATTGATGTCGATGAGCGACAGGCGATCGCCAACGCGCTCCTCGACGGCGGCGACGGCGCTCGCAAACTGATCAGGTTTGGAGCCAAAGAGCTGCACGCAAATCTGCTGCTCCTCGTCGGCCGGCAGCACCAGGCGCCACGTTTTGTTGCTGGCATAGGCAAGGCCTGCCACGCTCACCATCTCGCTGTAGGCAAGGTTGGCACCGCGGCGGCGACACATGATGCGATAGGCGGGGTCGGTAACGCCCGCCATGGGAGCCATAAGGAACGGCTGCTCGGCATAGGCACCCAGCAGCCGCTTGCTGTATTCAGAAAGCGCCATAGACCTACTCGTCCACCTTGAGGATCGCCATAAACGCCTCCTGCGGGACCTCGACCGAGCCGATGGCCTTCATGCGCTTCTTGCCCTCTTTCTGCTTCTCAAGCAGTTTGCGCTTACGCGAGATATCGCCGCCGTAGCACTTGGCAAGAACGTCCTTGCGACGCGCCTTGACGGTGGAACGGGCGATGATCTTGTTGCCGATAGCACCCTGGATGGGCACCTCGAACAGCTGACGCGGGATGATCTCCTTGAGCTTGTCGCACAGGCCACGGGCTAGGCCATATGCCTTGTCCTTATGGACGATAAACGACAGCGCGTCCACCTCGTCGCCCGAAAGCAGGATGTCGAGCTTGACGAGCTCGGAGGGGCGATATTCGTTGAACTCGTAGTCGAGCGAGGCATAGCCCTTGGTGCGGCTCTTGAGCTGATCGAAGAAGTCCAAGATGAGCTCGGCGAGCGGCATATCGAAGCGCATCTCGACCGATTTGCTCGTCAGGT
Source organism: uncultured Collinsella sp. (assembly GCA_902492755.1). GTDB lineage: Bacteria > Actinomycetota > Coriobacteriia > Coriobacteriales > Coriobacteriaceae > Collinsella. The sequence goes on from CABUNB010000032.1 coordinate 13,144, forward strand.
GGATCATGTCGGTTGTGACGCCGCGGTGCTCGATGGCGAGCTGCATGACGGCACCCGTGTACTCAGGCGGGCAGATGATCTTTGCCTTGAGGTAGGGTTCCTCGATACGATCGATGCGTGTGGCCTCGGGAAGGTCCTGCGGACTGCGGACATCGATCATTTCGCCGTCGGTCTTGTAGACGTGATAGTCAACCGAGGGACTCGTGGCAATGAGGTCCAGGTTGAACTCGCGCTCCAGGCGTTCCTTGACGACTTCCATGTGCAGCAGGCCCAGGAAGCCCACGCGGAAACCAAAGCCGAGCGCCACCGAGGTCTCGGGCTCCCACACCAACGACGGGTCGTTGACGTGCAGTTTATCGAGCGCGTCACGCAGGTTCTCGTAGTCCTTGTTGTCGATCGGGAACAGGCCCGTATAGACCATGGGCTTGGCCTCGCGATAACCGGGAAGCGGCTCGGGGCAGGGGTTCGACGCCCACGTAAGGGTATCGCCCACGCGAACGGCCTCGGGGTCCTTCAAGCCCGTGACCACATATCCGACCTCGCCGACCGTCAGCGCGTCGACCGGGGTCTCGGCAGGACGCTTGACGCCCACGCCATCGACCAAAAAGTCGCCCTTGGCCTGCATCATAAGCAGGGTATCGCCCTTTTTGATGGAACCATCGAAGACGCGCACCGTAGCCACCACACCGCGATACTCGTCAAAGTACGAATCCAAAATGAGCGCTTTGAGCGGAGCGTTTGCATCGCCCTTAGGCGGAGAGATCAAAAAGACAATGGACTCCAGTAGATCGTGGATGCCCTCGCCGGTCTTGCCCGAGACGCACACGGCATCATCGGCGGGAATCGCCAGGTCATCCTCGATCTCGGTCTTAACCTCATCGGGATGGGCCGAGGGCAGGTCGATCTTGTTGATGGCCGGCACAATGTCCAGATTGGCGTTCATGGCGAGCGTCGCGTTGGAGACGGTCTGCGCCTCGACACCCTGGGTGGCATCGACGACGAGCACCGCGCCCTCGCAGGCGGCCAGAGAACGCGAGACCTCGTAGGTAAAGTCAACGTGGCCCGGCGTATCGATCAGATTGAACTGATACGTCTCACCATCGTCGGCGTCATAGGAAACGCGGACGGCATTGGACTTGATCGTAATGCCGCGCTCGCGCTCGATATCCATGGTGTCGAGCAGCTGCGACTCCATGTCGCGCTCGTCGACGGTATGGGTGAGCTCGAGGATGCGGTCGCTGATCGTGGACTTGCCATGGTCGATGTGCGCAACAATCGAGAAGTTGCGGATGTGGGAAATGTCAATTGAAGTATTCATGCGGACTATCTTACCCGAGCGGTACAAAAAATGGAGCCTGTTCCATAAAACAGGCTCCATTTATGCGCGTAATCTGTGTGGTGTGAAATTTACAACTTAGGCGTTGATGCTGTTCACGAGCTTGGCAAGACCGGACTTGCGGTTGGAAGCCTGGTTCTTGTGGATGACATGCTTAGCGGCAGCCATGTCGAGACGCTTGGTGACGGTCTTGAAGGCAGCCTGGGCCTTCTCGGCGTCGCCCTCGGCGACGGCGGACTGGACGTGCTTGGTCAGCGTCTTGAGCTCGGACTTGACAGCCTTGTTACGCATGCGAGCTGCCTCATTGGTGCGGATACGCTTCTTCTGAGACTTGATGTTTGCCACTTCTGGAGTTCCTTTCGAGTTCCTTGCAAAAAATGTATGACACCTCTGAGACACGGTGAGGTCATGCAAGCGCCTACTATAGCACGCTCCCCCTCAAAGGGATAGAACGAATTTGTCAAATAGGCAGGTATCATCACGATTTTCTCAAGATGTTCGTAATCCAGAGCAAAAGCGCAGTCTGAGAATCGGCCGAACCCTTGAGTGCGAGTTCCACATCGACCGCACCCTCGAGCGCTGCGACGAGCTCTGCCATCGAAAAGCGACGTGCCCAGGTCAGGTGATTCTTGACCTGCCAGGACTGGAGCTTGAGCGTTGCGGCCAGCTCACGACCCTGTCCGCGCGCATCGAGCGCCTTGGCGACGATCAGCTCACGGATGCGACCGCACAGCAATGTGTAAGTCCACACGTAGCTCTTGGAGGGCAGGAGCTTAAAGAGCTCGAGCGAACGCCGCATATCGCGAGCCGAGACGGCGTTGAGGAAGTCCCAGGGTTGGACCTCGGCCGTACGTACAATCCAGCGCTCAACATCGGCAAGTTCAATCTGGGGCGCCTCGACCATCTGGGCAAGCTTAGCCAAGTCGTTATCGAGCATGCGCGTGTTTTCGCCCGAACGCGAGACGAGCTCCTCGGCGGCCGCCGTCGAAATCGACTTACCGCGCTGCGTCGCCATCTGCTGAACACGGCGCGGCAGTTCCCAGCGCTTGGTACCCGAGCAATCGACGATAGCCTTCTTGTCGATCTTGGCGATCGCCTTATACAGGCGCGTGTTCTTGGCAAGCGAGTCGGCGATGATGAGGCAGACCGTTGTGGGACTGGGACTCGCCAGATACTCGACGAGCGGCTCCGAGACCGCCTTAGCGAGCTTTGAGCAGCCATCAAGGATTACCAAGCGAAACTCGCTGCCCATGGGAAAGGTGTTAAGCGATCCGATAATAGACTCGACATCGGGGTCCTTGGTCATGTCGCGCTCGTCGAGGTTGAACTCGACCATACCCGACTTTTCCAGACGCGCTTTCATACGCGAGACGGCGTGGTCGCGCTTAACTCCGTCGGTACCGACGATCAGATATGCCGGCAGCAAACCGGTTTCGGACATTGCGCTCCCCTCCCGCAGGCCTTCGCATTCGTTCCGTGCCATTCTAGCCCAGGGGCCCACCACACGCCAACGACGTCGTCACGGTCTCTGGCATCGCATCGCAAAGCCATTCACAGTCGGCGTGACGGTAATGTCGCCGTGTTCGATGGTGCACGTGAACACGCCGCCCGCTTCCTTAACGGCATCGATGCAGACATCGGACGGATGGCCGTATCGATTCCCCTCGCCCGCGCTCGCGAGGGAAAGCTCGGGCTTCAGGACGTCCAGCAACTCGCCATCGACTGAAACCTTGGAGCCGTGATGCCCAAGTTTAAGGACATCGATATCCCCCACTTCCTGCACGAATTCCCGTTCTTGGTCGAGCTCGGCATCGCCGGTGAGGAGTATGCGCAGGTCCTTGCCTTCCTGAACATAAGAAAGCAGCAGGACAAGCGAGTCCTCATTTCCCTCGCCATCCACGGACTCGAATGGCCACATCACGCGGGCGCAAAATGAGCCGATGTCAACCGTATCCCCACGGCGCACCTGCCGATACCCCACGCCAGGTCGGTTCAATACCTCGGCAGGGGCATCCTCCAGCGCATCCGCCGCCACGGCAATCGTTCCGACCGAAAACTGTTCGAGCACGGCAGGCAAACCACCCCAGTGGTCCTCATCCCAATGCGTCACAAAGACGGCATCGATATGGTGCACGTTATTGCGAACCAACGCCGCCACCACACGCTCGTCGAGCCCACAGTCGACGAGCGCTACTGTGCCGCCCTGGCGGATAAGAATCGCATCGGCCTGGCCCACATCGAGCACCGTCACCGAAGGCGGAGCAAATCGATCCCAATAGACGTACGGAATCGCAGCCAAGAGCACCAGGCATGCAAGCCCCACCGCCATAGGACGTACACGGGGACGCGGCCACCAGACCAGCAGAACCGCCAGCAAACACGGCACTAGGTAAATCCACATGCTATCGGGCGGCACGCTCACGGATGCACCCGGCATGGCGGCAAACAGCTGCTCGAAGAACAGCGCGCAACGGGCGGCAATCATGGGCACAACGAGCGCCCAAGTCCGCAACGGTCCCACGAGCGAAAAGGGAGCCAGCACGATCGACACAGCGAGCAGTACGCTCACCACCGGACCGAGGACCGCATTTGCCAACGGAGCAATGAGCGAGAATGTACCGAAGGCAGGAATGGTAATGGGGAGCGTCGCCAACTGCGAGCACAGCGTGACGGAAAGCATGCTGGCAACGCCCGATGGCACACCCAGCTCACTCAAAGCGTAGGTCGCATAGGGGCAAAAGCACAGAATGGCAAAGACGCTGGCACATGAAAGCTGAAAGCCCATCTCGAACAGCACCGTCGGCCGCAGTAGCACAAAGATGGACATGGTTACGAAGAGTGCCGAAAGGCCGTGCCGGCGACGCCCCGCGCCGTTTACGACAAGCGTCACGAACACCATGCAGCACGCGCGCACGGCCGAGGGAGAGGCGCCCGTAAAGGCAGCGTAACCCACAAGCGCTATCGCCAATATCGCCCGCTGAAGGCCACGTGAGCACCGAGTCTTTTGCAATACACCCTCGATTACAAACCCCACGATAGCCAAATGGCTGCCCGAGACGGCGATAAGATGCGCCGTTCCCGTCACCGAAAACCAGTCGCCCGCCGGCTGGGCGCGCAGCTCGGCCGAACGACCGCAGACGACACCGGCTATGAGCGCACGCGCCGGATCGGTCGCAGGCGCGATGGATGCAAGCAGCCCATTTCGCAGTCGAAGCAACGGCCCCGGTGGGCCCTCATCGACCGACACAATCCGAACGGCTTTAACCTTGCGTACCTCGCCTCGGAGCACGCGCGATCGTCCGTACGCATCGTTCTCAAAACGTGAAACGCGGCCGATAACACGTACGCACGCCCCGACCTTGAGCTCACGATCACACGATAGGCGAACTGTTGCCAAGTTCTTACCGTCCGCGCGTGCCTCGCAGGTATAGGAATACACGACGTCGTTTATGGATGGGTCACCCTGCACGACAAACTCGAGACTGCTTGCCGCTCGACCGTCGAGCGTCTTCGAGGCGCTTAGCGCGCCCACAGCCAACCACGCCGAGACGACCGCTCCCGCTACGAGACCGACGGACGCAGCATACAGCCACCGCTTCAAAGGGGCAAGCCGCGCACAAGATTGAGCCAGCACAACGAATACCGCCGACGCAACGGGAATGGCCCATAGCGGTCCGAACGCCGGCGCCCGCTCCCTCAGCAGCGCATCAGCGGCCATGTTGAGCACCAAGACGCAGCTCATGCACAGGCCGGCACACAAGGCTATCGTCCACGGAATCAGGGGCCGCGGAGGCATCACATGCTCGCGCTCGGTCGCACTCATACGCAGATGCAATCTTTGATTTTGGCAAGCTTCTTCTCGCCGATTCCCGACACACGCATCAGATCGTCAACCGAGGCGAAAGCACCGTTCTTTGTCCGCTCATCGATAATCGACTGGGCCATGGAGGGGCCGATGCCCGAAAGCGTCTGCAGCTCTTCTGCGCTTGCCGTATTGATGTTTACTAGGCCTGTTGCGCCACTAACGCCCGACGATGCGGAAGCCCCACCATCAACACCGGCTTCCGCAATGGACGCCTGCTGCTCCCCTACCGTTGGAACGTGAATCTTCTGTCCATCGACGACTTTAGATGCACGATTAAGCCCCGTAACGTCTGCTTCGGGCGCCAGCCCGCCGGCAGCATCAATCGCCTGAGCCACCCGCGCCCCGTCTTTGAGGCGATATACACCGGGCGACACAACGGCGCCATCAACATCGACATAAACCTCTGCCGCGGCAGATGCCTTAGACGAAGAGCCTTCGGATGTCTTTCCGCTCGAGGCATCGCCGGATCCCGGATCCACCAACGAACCCGAACCATCAGTGCGCTCAAACGACACACCGCCGGCACCGCCGCCAAGGTTCGCCATCGCCAGTCCACTCGCCATCGCAATGACGACCAGTATCGTCATCACCACTGCCTTATGACCGAGCAGTTTGCCCGCCCAGCGATCCATCTTTTTGACTCGTTCGTGCTGTTCGCGCTGCGCCATAGCAAAACCTCCCAACACCATCGTGTCAGGAAAGGAGCTCCACAACAGCCACGCCCCAAAACCGGTTTTTGCGGTCAAACCAAAAGCTGACCAAAACCTTGCGAAATAATGTCCATTTATTCAGGCACACGTCGACAAATGAACACTTAGTCGCAAAATGCCCAGATAGCAAAAGACCGACGATACAGGCGCATCGTCGGTCTATGCACAAATTTACTCGTGATCTTGGTAAATCTCACGCGGAGCAAGCTCCGAATGTTTGCGTTTTAAGGTCTTAGGGGCCTTATATGTGTTGCTCTCGAAGTCGATGTACTCGGTCTGCTTGAGCAGGCGCTCAATCATCTCCTCGTGATCAAACAGTTCCCAGGCCTCATGCACGGCATCGAGTTTAGCGTGCGTCTCGGGACGGCGCGGCATAAACAGCGTGCAGCAGTCGGGAGCGGCCTCAGTCGAGATATCGAACGTACCGATCTCCTCGGCGCGCGCGATGATCTCCTGCTTGTCCGAACCGATGAGAGGACGGAACACGGGGATCTTCACGGCCTCGTTGACGGCCATGATGTTCTCAAGCGTTTGGGAGGCAACCTGTCCAAGCGATTCGCCCGTAACGATGGCCTTGGCACCCTCGATGTGTGCAATGCGCTCAGCAACCGAATACATAATGCGGCGATACATGATCACGCGCAGGTTGCTGGGACAGGTGACCGAAATCTCACGCTGGCAGTCGCCAAACGGCACCACGTACAGGCGGCCGATCTGGACACCCGGCTCAAGCGCACGGATGATGTCCTGCACCAAATACTCACTCGTATCAGGCGTCTGCGGACGACCGGAGAAATGTACCGGCACGCAAACCGCGCCGCGGCGCGCGAGCATCCAGGTCGCCACCGGAGAATCGATACCCGAGGACAGCAGCGTCACGACCTTGCCGGCAGAACCCACCGGCAGACCGCCCACACCGCGCTCGGAGCGTGCGTACACGTAAACGCTACCCTGGACCACCAGTACGTGCACCATTGCATCAGGGTCGTGCATTTGAACCTTTTTATCGGGGAAGGCCTCACACAGCACCTCGCCCACCTGACGATTGATATCGATCGAGGTAAGCTCATAGTCGGTATTGGAGCGCTTGGCGTGCACCTTAAACGAATCGAAGGAACCAAACTCGCGCAGCGCCTTCACGGCGGCGGCGCAGTACTCCTGCGGGTCGCGGTTGGTGTGATACGCCAAAGACACACGGGCAACGCCGGGGACGGTGCGGATGACACGCGCCGCCTCGTCGGCCTGATGCTCGTTAAAGGTCACGAGGATATAACCGGAAATTCGAGACACGGCGTTCACGGAAAAGGCGGCCAAGGCCGCCTTAATGTTATCCATGAGGATATGCTCAAAATGTGCGCGGTTCTTGCCCTTCAGCCCAACCTCGTGATAGTGGACTAGGCAGACGCGAGCCGCCATTTAGGCTTCAGCAACCTTGTGGCCGAGCGCCTTCTCGTAACGGGCCTCGTCATAAGAGATGTCGCCGTCGACAATCTCGTCCATAGCCATCGAGATGGTATCGGCACCGGAAAGCCCGATGGTGATGTCATCGACATCCTGGACGGCAAGAACGCGGTTGTGCTGGCCACGCAGCATGCTATTGATGTCGCAGGCGCGCTTGGAGGCAAGCGAAGCGAGCAGGAAGCGGTTGTGATCGGTCTTCTCCAGAAGATCGTCAATGCAAGGCTTTACAACGGACACGGACCTCAGATCCTTTCATGCATATCGAGAACGCGAACGAGCTCATCGGTCGCGCGGTCGAGATCGTCATTCACCACGACGTCGTCGTAGCGGTCGGCAAGGGCAAGCTCATCGGCGGCGTTTGCCATACGCAGCTCAATCGTCTCGGGCGTCTCGGTACCGCGACCGACTAGACGCTCGCGGAGCACCTCAAGCGAAGGCGGCTTGATAAAGATCAGCACGGCCTCGGGGAAACGCTCCTTCACCTGCAGGGCGCCCTGGACATCGATCTCCAAAATCAGAGACGAGCCCGAGGCGAGCTTGGATGTGACCTCGCTCACCAACGTGCCGTAGCAGTTACCGTGGACCTCGGCCCACTCAACAAACTCACCGTTTGCCACGCGGCGGTCGAACTCCTCGCGCGTCAGAAAAAAGTAGTTGACGCCGTCGACCTCACCTTTGCGTGGTGCTCGCGTGGTAGCCGAAACCGTCAGACCCAGGTTCGAGCGGCGCTCGCGCACACGAGTGACGAGCGTACCCTTGCCTGCGCCTGACGGTCCAGAAATCACAAAGAGCTTGGAATCCTGAGCGCTCACTTATTTGGTCAGCTGCTCGAGGAGCTGCTCGCGCTGACGGACGCCGAGGCCCTGGACGCGACGAGTAGCGGAGATACCGAGCTCCTCCATGATCTTGGCGGCCTTGGCCTTGCCATAACCGGGGAGAGACTCGATGAGGGTGGAAACCTTCATGCGGGAAGCGATGGGGTCATCGGAGTTGAGCACGGACTCGAGGGACTTCTCGCCCTTCTTGATCTGCTCGCGAAGCTCAGCGCGGGCGTGACGTGCGGCAGCAGCCTTCTCAAGAGCCTGCTTGCGCTGCTCGTCGGTAAGCTGAGGGAGTGCCATTCGTACCTCCAAATAGTTGGGTTATATCTGATTCAATAATTGGCATTTTAGCACGTAGAACGTACAAAATGCCCAATCGCGGCTCCATAGGTTAGACGATACCCGCAAAAAGTGCAATATACTGCGCCCAAAGTTAAGCCCCTGACCTGCGATTCCACACAAAGGATGGGAAAGTTTACGCAGGCACAGGGGCTATTTTGTGCTAATGAGACCCAAAAGTGGTGACTTAGGGGAATCTTTTACGCGACGTTTTCGACCAGCTCGGCGACGATGGCGTCAAAGGCGGCAACCGGATCGTCGGCACCGGTGATGGGACGGCCCACCACAATGTGGCTTGCGCCACGCTCGATAGCCTGGGAAGGCGTCGCCACGCGGGACTGGTCACCAAGGGCGGAACCCACCGGACGCACACCCGGAGTCACGATCAGGGCATCAGGACCCAGCAGCTCACGCATGTCGTGAGCCTCCATCGGTGAGCACACGATGCCATCGATGCCGTTGGCCTGAGCAAGCTTTGCCAAGCGGGCGGCCTCCTCGGCCACGGGCGACTCGACGCCGATCTCGCTCAAGGCATCCTGATTCATGCTCGTGAGCACGGTGATGGCGACGAGCTTGGCGCGGTCCTCACGCGCCTCCTCGGCACCCTCGCGGCAGGCAGCGAGCATAGCACCCGAGCCCAGGCCGTGGACCGAAAGCAGGTCGGCACCGGCAAGCGAGGCCGAGCGGGCAGCGCCGCGCACCTGATGCGGAATGTCATGGAACTTAAGGTCGAGGAAGACCTTAAAGCCAAGGTCCTTAAAGGTCTTGACGATCTGGGGACCCTCAGCGTAATAGAGCGTCATGCCGACCTTGAGCCAGGCGGCATGGCCCGAAAGCTCGTGGGCGAGCTCGAGCGCGCGCTCACGGTCGCAGTCGAGGGCGACGATAACACGGTCGCGGGCATCATTCTCTAGCATTCGAAAGCACCCACCAGCTCGTTGATGTCCTTTACGCCCTGGGACTCGGCCCAGGCCTCGAGCTCATGCGCGATCTTAAGCGAAGCACACGGATCGACGAAGTTGGCCATGCCGACCGACACGCAGGTGGCGCCGGCCAGGATAAACTCAGCCGCATCCTCGCCAGTCATGACACCGCCGACACCGTTGATGGGGATATCGACGGCCTGGGCAACCTCCCAGACCATGCGCACGGCGATGTGGTGGCACAGCGGGCCCGAAAGGCCGCCCTTGGGCTTGGCCACGCGGGACTTGCGGGTATGGACGTCGATGGCCATGCCCTGGATGGAGTTGATGACCGAAAGGCCGTCGGCGCCGGCAGCCTCGAGGGCCTTGGCAATCTCGGCAACGTTGACCGGCGCCATCTTCACGAACAGCGGCTTATCGGTCACCTTGCGGCAGGCAGCCATAACGGAAGAGGCGCCCTCGGGCGTGGAGCCCATGGCGGCACCGCCGGCGGCGATATTAGGGCAGCTCACGTTGATCTCGTAGCCGGCAGACCAGGGGCACAGCTCGACATACATCTCGAGTGCGCGGACAAACTCGTCAACGGAGTGACCGGCAACCTGACAGATGACCTGGCAGCCGTCCTTAGACAGCTGTTCGAGCCACGGACCGGACTCGCGGGCAAAGGCGGCCACGCCGGGGTTCTGAAGACCCACGGAGTTGATCATACCGCCGGGAATCTCGGCCATGCGGGGCGCGGGATTGCCGGGCCAGGGCTCGGCAGCGCAACCCTTGGTGGTGATGGCGCCCAGCTGGGAAACATCAAAGAAGTTCTGGAACTGCCAACCGTAGCCAAAGGTACCGGCTGCGGTGTTAATGGGGTTCTGCATCTTGACGCCGCCGAAATCGACGGCCATGTTCACGGTACCCACTAGAAGACCACCACCTTGGAAGCATCGAACACGGGGCCGCACATACAAGCACCCTTCATACCGTCGACCGTCTCGACATTGCAGGTGTTGCAGGCGCCAAAGCCACAGCTCATCATGCGCTCGAGCGACACCTCGCAGTACACACCGGCCTCGGCGGCAGCGGCGGCGACCTTCTTCATCATGACGGCGGGGCCGCAGCTGGCGACGTAGTCGTAGCCGCCCTCTCCAAGCAGCTCGGCTGCCGGATCGGTGCAAAAACCGTGCGTGCCGAGCGAACCGTCGTCGGTGCACACGTTAACCGTGGCGCCCAGCGCACGGAACTCATCGACACCCACGACTTTGGAAGCGGTGCCAAAGCCCAGGCACACGTCCACATCAACACCCTGCTCGGCAAGCATGCCGGCAAGACACAGCACAGGCGGAACGCCGATGCCACCGGCGACGAGCAGTGCCTTCCTGGTGCCCTCGGGTACCATCCAGCCACGGCCACCGGGGCCCAACAGGTTAGAGGTGGAGCCAGGGCCCATCTGGGACAAACGGCGGGTATCGTCGCCCACGACGGCGTACCACAGCTCGACGGTGCCGGCCTCGGCGTCGGCGCGATAGAAGCTCAGGGGCACGCGAAGCAGCGAGGAGGCATCGCCGGGCACGGCAATGTTCACAAACTGACCGGGCTTGAGCGCACTTGCAAGCTTGGGGGCCGAAATTACGAGCGAGAAGATGCCGTCGGCGATCTCCTGGTTCGAGACGACCTCGAAGTCGTGCATGCGTGCAGTGGAAGGTGTGGGCATAGACGCTCCAATCCCCCATGCGGTTGCATGGTTCAGGCGAACAGAAAGCGCGGCACCGCAAGGGCGCCGCGCACAAAAGCGATAAGGCTATGCTAGCAGATGCAGCCGTCGGCAAGCGTCTGTTTACCGCCGACAAATACATCGGTGGCACGACCGGTGAGCGTGCGGCCGGCAAAACCGGAGTTCTCGGCGCGCGACTCGTAACCGTCCTCGCCAACCGTCCAGGTTGCGGAGGGGTCGAACACGGTCAGGTCGGCGACAGAGCCCGCCTTGACCTGAACCTGATCGAGGCCCAGAATCTCACGCGGCTTGATGGCCATGAGCTCGACCATGCGGCTCACGCTCATCTTGCCCGTGTTGACCAGCTCAGTGAGCACGAGCGACAGCGAAGTCTCGAGGCCAATCATTCCAAAGGGCGCGAGCTCGAACTCGCGGGCCTTCTCCCACGGGGTGTGGGGAGCGTGGTCGGTAACGATAGCGTCGACGGTACCGTCGATGACACCCTGACGGATGGCCTCGGCATCCTCGTCGGTGCGCAGCGGCGGATTGACCTTGAGCGAGGTGTTGTAGGTCTCGTCCAGGTCGTTCTCGGTCAGGAACATGTGGTGCGGGGTGGCCTCGCAGGTAACCTGAACGCCAGCGGCCTTACCGGCACGCACGATCTCCAGGCCATGGGCGGTGGAGATGTGCTGGATGTGCAGCTTGGCACCGGTCAGCTTGGCAATCTCGATGTCGCGGGCGATCTGGAGCTCCTCGCCGGCAGCCGGCCAGCCCTCGAGAGCCAGACGGGTCGAGACCTTGCCCTCGTTGATCTGGCCGTGGCCGACCAGGTCCTCGTCCTGGCAGTGGCTCATAAAGACCTTGCCGAACATCTTGCCGTAGTCCATGCAGCGACGGAGCATGCCCGCGCCCTGCACGCCACGACCGTCGTCGGTGAAGGCGACGGCGCCGTGGGCGACCATATCGCCCATCTCGGACATGGCCTCGCCCTTAAGACCGCGGGTCATGGCGCCCGACGGATAGACGCGGCAGTGACCGACCTCGGCAGCGCGGGACTTGACGAACTCCACGACGGTGCCGTTATCGGTGACGGGATCGGTGTTGGGCATGGCGCACACACCGGTGAAGCCGCCCTTGGCAGCAGCGCGGGTACCACTCTCGATGTCCTCTTTGACCTCGTAGCCGGGCTCGCGCAGATGCACATGCATATCCACCAGGCCGGGGACGAGGTACTTGCCGGAAAGGTCGCGGACCTCGGCTCCCTCGACGGCGAGATTCTCGCCGACCTCGGCGATCTTGTCACCGTCGATCAGGACGTCGACGACACCGTCAAGCTCGACGGACGGGTCGACGACGTGGGCATTCTTAAGAAGCAAGGCCATTATCGGCACCTCCAAGCAGCAGATACAGGATAGCCATACGCACGCAGATACCGGCGTAGACCTGCTCCAGGATGACGGAGCGTTGCGGGTGGTCAGCCATATAGGAGTCGAACTCGACGCCGCGGTTGATGGGGCCCGGGTGGCAGATGATCGCATCGGGCTTCATGAGCTTCTCGCGGTCCTTGGTCAGGCCGAAGAGCTTGTGGTACTCGCGAATCGTGGGGAACGGAGCGCCCTCGAGGCGCTCCTGCTGCACGCGCAGCATGTAGACGACGTCCAGCTCGGGCAGGACGGAATCGAGGTCGCTCGTCACGTGGTCGCAACCCAGAACCTCGGGCGCCGGCGGCAGCAGCGTGCCGGGGGCGACGGCGTAGGTCTCGCAGCCCATGATCTTAAGGGCGGGGATCAGCGAGCCGCAGACGCGGGAGTGGGCGATATCGCCGACGACGGCGACCTTCAGACCGTGGAAGTCACCCTTGTGCTCCCAGATGGTGTACAGGTCGAGCAGGGCCTGCGTGGGATGGTTGTGCTTGCCGTCACCGGCGCAGATGACGCTCGCGGGCGAGTTCTGCGTGACGATGTAGGGAGCACCGGCGTGCTTATCGCGCACGACGATGCAGTCGATCTTGTAGGCGTTGAGGGTCTCGACGGTGTCGACGAGGCTCTCGCCTTTGACCGTAGAGGTCGAGGAGCCGCCAAAGTTGAGGCTGTCGGCCGAAAGACGCTTCTCGGCAAGCTCGAAGGAGCTGCGGGTGCGCGTCGAAGGCTCGTTGAACATGTTGACGATGGTCTTGCCCTTGAGCGTGGGGACCTTCTTGATCGCACGCTCGTTGACCTCAGAGAACGCCTTGGCGGTCTCGAGGATGAGCTTGATGTCCTCTTCGGAGTACTCGGTAATGTCGATCAGGTGCTTATGGTTGAACGCCACGGTACTACTCACCTCCCAGCGGCGCGGAGCCCACGTGGGAACCCGGCGCGACGTCGTTAATCTCGACGGCGGTGTGGCCGTCGACTTCCTTCATATATAGGTGCACGTTCTCCTCATGCGACGAGGGAACGTTCTTGCCGACAAAGTCCGGCGAGATGGGGAGCTCACGGTGGCCACGGTCAACGAGAACTGCCAGCTCAACACGGCTCGGACGGCCCAGGTCCATAACGGCGTCCAGAGCGGCGCGGATGGTACGGCCCGTATACAGGATGTCGTCCACCAGCACGACGCGCTTGCCGTCGACGCTGAAGGGAATGTTGGTAGCGTGGATCGCGGGAGCGAAATTGGTCGCATAGTCATCGCGGTAGAAGCTGATGTCCAGGCTGCCGAGCGGAACGTCGACGCCCTCGATCTCCTTGATCTCCTCGGCGAGCTTCTTTGCCAGAAGGTCGCCGCGCGTGACGATGCCGACCAGAGCGAGGTCTTCACAGCCCTCGTTGCGCTCGAGAATCTCGTGCGCGATGCGGGTCATCGCTCGATTGACGGCGGTCTCGTCCATGATGACCGCCTTGGGGGAAGTCGTGCCCATCGATCTCCTTCCTCACATGTCTTGACTGCTGACACAGTCAAAAAAATAGATGCCCGACCGCTCAAAGCGGACCAGACACCCACAGGAAGGGCTGCTCTTTGGCAGCTATGTAATTCCATGTGGGTATCTCGTACCCCTTTAATGGTCAAGGGATAGTGTAGCCAACCTTGAGCTTAATTGCGAGCATAAATACAGAGCAATCCGTAAACGGAGCCCTACGCTCAATAAACCTATATATATTTGTGGGACGAGCTTGAAAACCTTGTTGCGAGCTGGCATAATCCCCCCTGCTGCACGCAAATCGGATCTACGTCCAGGGCCGTGGCGTGGGCACTATCGCC
>CABUNB010000033.1 GCA_902492755.1 uncultured Collinsella sp.
GCAGGGGAAACGTGTTTTGGCGGAAAAGGCCGCCGCAGGCGGACTTTTTCGACAAGCTGAGAGCCCGTCCGGGGGGACGGGCTCTTTTTCATGCGGAAACTTACTTGCTGGCTTCCTCAATAGCCACAGCCACAGCCACGGTCGCGCCGACCATGGGGTTGTTGCCCATGCCGATGAGACCCATCATGTCGACGTGCGCAGGCACGGAGGAAGAACCGGCGAACTGGGCGTCGGAGTGCATGCGGCCCATGGTGTCGGTCATGCCGTAAGAGGCAGGGCCGGCGCCCATGTTGTCCGGGTGCAGGGTACGGCCAGTGCCGCCACCAGAAGCGACGGAAAAGTACTTCTTGCCAGCCTCGAGGCGCTCCTTCTTGTAGGTGCCAGCGACGGGGTGCTGGAAGCGCGTGGGGTTGGTGGAGTTACCGGTGATCGAGATGTCGACGTTCTCGTGCCACATGATGGCAACGCCCTCGCGGACGTCGTCGGAGCCGTAGCAGTTAACGGCAGCGCGGGGACCATCGGAGTAGGGGATGGTCTCGACGACTTTGAGCTCGCCCGTGTAGTAGTCGAACTGGGTCTTCACATAGGTGAAGCCGTTGATGCGGGCGATGATCTGGGCGGCGTCCTTGCCCAGACCGTTAAGGATAACGCGCAGCGGCTTCTTGCGAGCCTTGTTGGCGTTTAGAGCCAGGCCGATAGCGCCCTCAGCGGCAGCGAAGGACTCATGGCCGGCCAGGAAGGCGAAGCACTCGGTGTCGTCGGAGAGCAGCATAGCGCCCAGGTTGCCGTGGCCCAGACCGACCTTGCGGTCCTCGGCGACGGAGCCGGGAACGGTGAAGGCCTGGATGCCCTCGCCGATGATGGCGGCAGCCTCAGAAGCGGTCTTGGCGCCACGCTTGACAGCGAGAGCGCAACCGAGGGTGTAGGCCCACTCGGCGTTCTGGAAGGCGATGGACTGGGTGTTGTTGACGATCTCACGCGGGTTGAAGCCCTTGTCGGTGCAGATCTGCAGAGCTTCCTCGAGGGAGGCGATGCCGTTGTCGGCGAGGCACTTGTTGATCTTGTCAGCGCGGCGCTCGTAACCTTCGAACGTAACAGTCATAGTTATTTCCCTCCCTTTCTACTCGTGAACCGGGAACACGCTGGCGACGGAGTGAGTCTCCTCGTCGGTGCGCGGGTCGATGTACTTGGCAGCGTTCTCCCACTGACCATAGTGGCCCATAGCGCCAGCGATGGCCTCCTCGGGGGTCTTGCCGGCCTTGACGGCGTCGGTGAACTTGCCGAGGTTCAGGAACTCGAATGCGATGATCTCGTTCTTGTCGTTGAGAGCCATGCGGGTGACGTAGCCCTGAGCGAGCTCGAGGTAACGAGCGCCCTTGGCCTTGGTGCCGAACATGGTGCCGACCTGAGAGCGAAGGCCCTTGCCGAGGTCGTCGAGGGAGGCGCCCACGGGCAGGCCGCCCTCGGAGAACGCGGTCTGGCTGCGGCCGTAAACGATCTGCAGGAAGATCTCGCGCATAGCAACGTTGATGGCGTCGCAGACGAGGTCGGTGTTGAGGGCCTCGAGGATGGTCTTACCGGGAAGGATCTCGGAAGCCATGGCGGCAGAGTGGGTCATGCCCGAGCAGCCGATGGTCTCAACGAGGGCCTCCTCGATGATGCCGTCCTTGACGTTCAGCGTGAGCTTGCAGGCGCCCTGCTGAGGTGCGCACCAACCCACACCGTGCGTAAGACCGGAGATGTCGGAAATCTCCTTAGCCTGGACCCACTTGCCCTCCTCGGGGATGGGTGCGGGGCCGTGGTATGCACCCTTGGCAACGGGGCACATGTTCTCCACTTCCTGTGAGTACTGCATGCCTCTCCTCTCTATCGTGTTGGCGTCCCGTCTGGGGGTCGTGGCTGGCGATTGCCGGGCGACCCTTCGAAAGGGACATGACATGCAGCCCCTATAATACCGCGAAATGCACGGAATATTCGGCGAACGGCTCAGTTTTCGTAGCGAGAAGTCCGGAAGTTTTAATTGAAGCGGTTTAACTCTATATTCTGTGGTCGCGAACCTCCGTAAAGGGGGTTCGTCTTGGGCAAGCTTTTGGTCAGCTCTTGTATGCGTTGCGGGGTCTGACCTGTTTCAACGGTGCCGTTCGCCGCCCGTTTACCGCCTTTGGCCGCGCGAGTGTATTGTTTTGCGTGAATGTTTTGATGGCACGCTTCAATCGTGCTGTATTGGATGGCAATCAGATCCCGGCGAAGGGAGCGCCATGCAGCGCGTTTGGAGAACGGTTACCGGCTTTTACCATGTCTGTGCCCGCGGTGTGGGCAAGCAGCTCATCTTTGAGGGTGATGAAGACCGGTGGGAGTTTTTGGAGCTGATGCGCGAGTGCTGCCGCGAGGCGGGCGTGACGGTTATCGCCTGGTGCCTTATGGGCAATCACGTGCATCTGGTGCTTGCAGATTACGAGGACGCGATGAGCGCGGCGATGCACCGGCTGCTTTTGACGTACGCGCGGCGGTTCAATAAACGCACGGGGCGCACGGGTCATCTGTTCCAGAACCGTTTTGACCGGCGCTCGCTCGATACCGACCGTTATCTAATGGCTGCCATTCGCTATGTTCACGCTAATCCGCAGGAGGCGGGTATCGCCCTGATCGAGCGTTATCCCTGGAGCAGCTTTGCCGAGTATCTGAGAGCGTATGACAACGATACGACGAGGGGATTTTCGGACCCTTCTTGTGTGCTCGAGCTCTTTGAGTCTGCCAAGGGGTTTCTGGATTACTCTCTGTCGATGCCCGATGGTTCCGATCCGGTGATTCACGATATGGATGAGACAGAGTGGGAGTGGCGTGCGTTTGCCGACAAGATGGCGAAGCGCCTGGGTGTGCCGCTCAACGAACTCAAGACCGTAGCACCCGCGCGGCGAGACGGAATCGTTTTCGCCCTGCACGATGGCGGCTACACGGTGCGCGAGATCGAACGGTATACGGGAATCAGCAAGAGTACCGTCTCTCGTATCGTGCGCGCTTATGCGCGGGTGAATGCTCAGGCTGAGGGCTCGGAATAGAAAATGGCCGAACCACTCTTGTCAAGCGATTCGGCCAACAAAATTCTTAAGATTTGGGACAAATACTACTGATTATTTTGTCCCGTGAGCATGCCGTCGAGGGTGCGCCAGGCGAGCTCGGCGCATTTGACGCGGGCGGGCATGTGCGAGATGTCCTGGAGTTGGGCGGCTTCGTCCAGGTCTTCCAGGTCTTCCTCGGAGAGCTGCTCGCCGCGGATCATGGCGAGGAAGAGCTCTGCCAGGCGGCGAGCTTCCTCGACGGTCTCGCCGGTGATGAGGTCGGCCATGATGTCGGCGCTTGCCTGGCTGATGGCGCAGCCGTGACCGGTAAAGGAGGCCTCCTCGATCACGTTGTTCTCGACACGTAGCTGCAGAGTGAGTTCGTCTCCGCAGCTGGGGTTGATGCCGTCGTGCTCGTGCGTGGGGGCATCCATCTCGTACTTGTAGTCGGGGTGCGAGTTGTGCTCCATAAATGTGGTGGAGGTGTACAGATTACCCATTGAACGTGCTCCAAACGTGATGCAGGCCGGCGATGAACTTGTCGATGTCGGCCTTGTCGTTGTAGAAGACCACGCTGGCGCGGCAGCAGGCAAGGTTCTCGACGCCCAGCCAGGTGAGCAGCGGCTGCGCGCAGTGGTGACCGGCGCGGATGCAGACGCCGTCCATGTCCATGATGCTCGCGACGTCGTGAGGGTGGATGCCGCGGACGTTAAAGCTCACGACCCCGTGGTGGTTATCCCAGTAGATGGAGCCGATGATCTGGACAAAGTCGAGCTGCATGAGCTCGCCCATCAGGTAGTGGACGAGTGCCTGCTCGCGTGCCTGGATGTTCTCGTAACCCACGGTGTTGACCAGGTAGTCGAGTGCCGCACCCGTGGCGAAGATGCCGGCGGCGTCCTGCGTGCCGGCCTCGAACTTCTCGGGGACAGGAGCCCAGACAGCGTCCTGCTCGGTGACCGAATCGATCATCTCGCCGCCGGTAAGCATGGGCGGCATGGCGTTGAGCAGGTCCATCTTGCCCCACAGCACGCCGATGCCCATGGGGCCCATGGCCTTGTGCGCGCTAAAGGCAAAGAAGTCGGCGCCCAGGTCGGCCACATCGACCGGCATGTGCGGCAGCGACTGCGCGCCGTCGACGACCAGATAGCCGCCGTACTTGTGCACGAGCTTGCCGAGATTCTTGACCGGGTTCTCGACGCCCAGCACGTTGGAGACCTGTCCCACGGCCAGGATCTTGGTCTTGGGACCCACCTTGGCAAGAACCTCCTCGGTGGTGAGCTGGCCGGTCTTGGTGGGGTAGAGGTAGACGAGCTTGGCGCCGGTCTCGCGGCAGACCTGCTGCCACGGAATCAGGTTGGAGTGGTGCTCCATGATAGTGATGACGACCTCGTCGCCCGGTTCGAGCACTGTGGGCGCAAAGCTCTTGGCGACCAGGTTGAGCGACTCACTCGTGTTGCGGGTGAAGACGATCTCGTTGGCGTTGGGGGCGCCGATGACGTCGGCGATTTGCTGGCGGACCTTCGCGATGGCCTCGGTGGCCTCGACGGACAGCGAGTACAGGCCGCGCAGGGGGTTGGCGTTCATGCGCTGGTAGAAATCGCGCTCGGCGTCGAGCACGCAGGCGGGACGCTGCGCGGTGGCGGCACTATCGAGGAAGGCGATCTCGGGATGCTGCTGGAACAGCGGGAACTGTGCCTTGTAGGGGTTGGTCTCGATGTCTACGGTAGGCCAGCCGCGCGAGGCCTCGTCGCTGGCGTCGAGCTCCATGGGCTCGGGGGCGGTACAGGTGTCGCATTTAACGTGCTCGGTGTCGATCATGCGAGCTCCTCTTCAAAGTTGTCGATCAGGTTGTTTCCCAAGCGGACGACGGCGGCGCGGGTACGCTCGTCGGTGGCGGAAAGCGCGGCGTCCTCCAGCTTGGCGCGGATGAACAGGTCCTCGGCGGCGTTTTGGTCAAGGCCGCGGCAGGCGAGGTAGAACAGCTGCTCGTCGCGGACGTGACCGATGGTGGCGCCGTGGTTGCCGGCGACGTCGTCCTCGTCACAGAGGATGACAGGGACGGTTTTGTTGTCGACGCCCTTGTTGGCGAGCAGCACTGTCTCGCGCTCGGTGCCGGTTGCGCCCTTACAGCCGTGCACGAGGTCGATGGTGCCGCGGTAGACCTTCTTGGACGTGCCGGTCAGCACGCCGTTGGCGTCGATCTCGCACTCGGTCTTGCGGCCGCGGTGGCGCAGTTCGTAGTTAAAGTCGCGCACCTGCTCGCGAGCGCCCAGGTAGTCGGTATCGATGGTGACCTTGGCGGTATCGCCCAGCAGGTCACCGGCAAGGCCAGTGGCGCTGGCGCCGGCACCCAGGACGGTGTGCTGCACGTTGACGCGAGCGCCCTCGTCCAAAAACAGACCGGTGTCGTCGAGTGCGATCCAGCTATCGTCGAGCGTCTGCGTGCAGTTCACATTGACGGTGGCGTACTCGTGGGCGCACACACGCAGTGCGGAGCCCACGACGCCCTCGCCGGCAACGGGAGAGTCCAGGGCGATGTGCAGGTCGAGCGTGGCCTGCGGACGGGCGACGACGTCGATAGCGGCAATCGCAGCCGCTGCGTTGACGCCGCTCACGCGAATGGTAGCCGTGGCGTGCTTATATGCGGGCACATCGATGACGATGCGCTTAGTGGCGTGGTCGGCCAGGTAGGCGTAGGCGGCCTCGCCCATGCCGGTTTCGAAGGTCTCGGCGGGGGAGAGCTCCTCCTCGAGCTTGATGGCTCCGGCCTGGTAGACGGAGGTTGCGGGCACGTCGAGCTCGGTCTCGGGCGTGATGCGCGCGCGATCGGCGGCATCGCCGGGGGCGGAGGCGCGGCGCTCGGGGAAGCGCTCGGCCATGGCGTTCATGGCGGTGTCGAACGCGTCGTCCGCGCCGAGGAACTGCTCGTCCAGGCCCTCGACCTCCACGGCCTCGGCAGGAGCGGTGGCAAGCTCGTCGGAAAGTTCGAGCTTGGTCTGGTTCATCTTCAGCCAGCCCCAGGTAGCTGCGGGCATCGCATTGACCTGCTCAAGCGTGGTAGCAGCGGTGTTCGTGGTCTGTTTCATTATCCGATCGCTCCTTCCATCTCGAGCTTGATCAGGTTGTTCATCTCAACGGCGTACTCCAGCGGCAGCTCCTTGGAGACCGGGTTGGCAAAGCCGTTGACGATCATGGTGCGTGCCTCTTCCTCCGAGATGCCGCGGCTCATGAGGTAGAAGACCTTGTCGTCGCCGATGCGGCCGATGGTTGCCTCGTGGCCGATGTCGACGTTCTTGGCGCGGATGTCCATGGCGGGGATGGTATCGGAGCGGCTCTGGTCGTCGAGCATGAGCGACTGGCAGCTCACGGTTGCCTTGGAGCCTTCGGCCTTGGGCGTGGCCACGATAGAGCTGCGGAAGGTCTGGATGCCGCCGCTCTTGGAGATGCCCTTGGTCTCGACGGTCGCCGAGGTTTCGGGCGCGTTGAGCACGACCTTGCAGCCGGTGTCGAGGTTCTGGCCCGCGCCGGCAAAGGTGATGCCGGTAAAGCTCGAGCGGGCGCGGCGGCCGTTGAGCACGCTCATGGGGTAGAGGTAGCCCACGTGGCTGCCGAAAGAGCCGCTGATCCACTCGATGTCGCCGTCCTCGTCCACGCGCGCACGCTTGGTGTTGAGGTTGTACATGTTCTTGGACCAGTTCTCGATGGTCGAGTAGCGCAGGTGCGCACGCTTGCCCACAAAGAGCTCGACGGCGCCGGCGTGGAGGTTGGCCACGTTGTACTTGGGCGCGGAGCAACCCTCGATAAAGTGCAAGTCGGCGTCGTCCTCGACAATGATGAGCGTGTGCTCAAACTGGCCGGCGCCCTTGGCGTTAAGGCGGAAGTAGCTCTGCAGCGGGAAGTCCAACTTGGTGCCCTTGGGCACGTAGACAAACGAGCCGCCCGACCACACGGCGCCGTGCAGGGCCGCAAACTTGTGGTCGGTGGGCGGGATGAGCGTCATAAACTTCTCGTGGATGAGCGGCTCCCACTGCGGATCGTGCAGGGCCTCCTCGATGCCGGAATAGACGATACCCATCTTGGACGCGGTGTCCTGCATGTTGTGGTAGACCAACTCGGAGTCGTACTGCGCGCCGACGCCCGCCAGGTAGCTACGCTCGGCCTCGGGGATGCCCAGGCGCTCAAAGGTGTTCTTGATGTCGTCGGGCACCGACTCCCAGTCGTGCTTTTGGTCGGTGTTGGGCTTGACGTAGGTGACGATGTTGTCCATGTCCAGGCCCTCGATGGAGGGGCCCCACGTCGGGTCGGGGAAGCGGTTGAAGATCTCGAGGGACTTGAGGCGCAGGTCGAGCATCCACTGCGGCTCGTCCTTCTTGGCGCTGATCTCGCGCACGATGTCGGGCGTGATGCCGGCGTCGAGGCGCTCGAATCCCTCCTCGCCATAGGTGAAGTCGTAGAGGCTGCGGTCGATGTCCGCGACCTCGGTGCGGTTCTTGGTCATTGCGTCGCCCCTTTACGCCTGCTGCTCGGCAGCGGCGGCCTCGGCCAGGGCGCGCTGCTCGGCTGCCTCGCGCTCGAAGGTCTCAAAGCCGTTCTTGTCGATCCAAGGGATCAGCGAGGCATCGTCCTCGCGCACGATGTGGCCCTTGACCATAACATGTGCGCGGTCGACATCCAGGTGCTCCAGGATGCGCGTGTTATGCGTGATGATGAGCATGGAGCCGTCGCAGCTCTTGCGGTAGGCGTCCATACCGTGGCTGACGGTGGACAGGGCGTCGACGTCTAGGCCGGAGTCGGTCTCGTCCAAGATGGCGAGCTTGGGCTGCAGCAGCAGAAGCTGGAGCATCTCGACTTTCTTCTTCTCGCCGCCCGAGAAGCCCACGCCCAGCTCACGGTTGAGGTAGGCGGTATCCATGTTAAGCTCGGCCGCGAGCTCCTTGACGCGACGGCGGAACTCCTTGCCCTTCATCTCCAGGCCGGGGCGGCCGGCGATGCTGGCGCGCAAAAAGCTCGACAGTGGCACGCCGGGGATCTCGACCGGGGCCTGGAAGCTCAGGAACAGGCCGGCGCGCGAGCGCTTGTCGGTGGTGAGTTCGGTGATGTCCTGGCCGTCAAAGACGATGCGGCCGTCGTTGACCGTGTAGACGGGATCGCCCATGACCAGGTGGCCAAGGGTGGACTTGCCCGCGCCGTTGGGTCCCATCAGCACGTGGGTCTCGCCGGCGGCGACGTTGAGGTTTACGTTGTGGAGGATGGTCTTCTCGTCCACGGAGGCGGTCAGACCTTCGATGGAAAGCAGCGGATTTGCGCTCATGCTGTCCCTCTCTGTATATGGTGTACTCATGGGTGTACGAAACCCTAGGAATCTTCTCGGAATAAAGTTACTATGGGTTCGGCGTTAGTCAAGGGAAAACCCGACTAATCCACTCGACTTTTCTAGATGTGGGACAAAATAACCTGTTGTGTTTGTCCCACTTACTTAAGATTTGGGACAAACAAACCTGGTTATGTTGTCCCAGATGCAATGGGAGGGTAGGTATGCTCATTTCTTCCAAGGGCCGCTATGCCCTCCGGCTGATGATCTATATCGCGGCGCTGGGCGACGCCGAGGGCAAGATTGCCCTGCGCGAGGTCGCCGACCGCGAACATATCTCGCAAAAGTATTTGGAGCAGCTGGTTCGTCCGCTTATGAAGGCGGGCCTGCTTAAGAGCGTACGCGGCAAGGGCGGCGGCTACATGATGGCCAAGGACCCGGCCGAGGTGCGTGCCGGCGACATCCTGCGCGCCGTCGAGGGCAGCACGGCTCCGGTGGCATGCGATGGCATCGACAACAGCTGCGCCCGCAGCGATCTTTGCTCGACCGTCAAATTCTGGCGCGGTCTGGACGACGTGATCGAAAAGTACGTCGACGGCGTGTCGTTGGCCGACCTTGCTGCCGTCCCCGAGATTAACTTCGACATCAAACTGTAGGTTGAGCGCAATTCCTTAAGATTTCACGGAGGGTTGTTGCCGTTTACCGAGGGGTTGTTGTGCAACAACGGGCGAGCTGCAATACTTATTTCTATCTTTGCAAACTGCACTTTAACTACACCAATGCAGGGAGGATCTTATGCAGCCCAAGCATTCTGCGATTGTCGCGGGCCTGACGCTGGCGCTTTCGTTTGGCGCCGTTACCGCACCCGCACCCGCTGCCGCCGAGGAGCCCACACCGGGCGTTGCCTCGGATGCGACCGATATCGATAAGGGTCTCTATACCCAGCAGTCCTTCTCGGGCGTGCTGAGGTCGGTCCAGGGCGTTTCGTTTGTTAACGTGACCCCCGAGATGAAGTACTTTACCAAGTACGAGAGCCATGGCAACTATAATCAGGGCTTTTCGTATGGCGACGGCTATAACGCGCTGGGTTATTACCAGTTCGACCGTCGATGGTCGCTCATTCCGTTTATGAAGCAGGCCTACAACTACAACCCCGAAAAATACAGCATGCTCAAGGATGCGATTGATCGCGGCAGCGAGATTTCCAACACGAGCAATGCCATGTACGAGAATGGCCAGCTCACCGAGTTGGGCCGTATTGCGCAGGAGGCCTTCCAGGGCGCTTATAACACCGACCCTGCTGAGTTTTCGGCTCTGCAGGATGCGTATGCGTACAACTCGTACTATGCGGTGACCGAGGCGTGGCTCAAGAGCGGCTTGGGCATTGATATTTCGGGCCGCGCCGATTGCGTCAAGGGCATGGTGTGGAGCATCACCAACATGTGCGGCACCGGTGGCTGCAGGGACTTCTTCCGTTGGGCGAATCTCTCCAACGATATGTCCGACCGCGAGTTTGTGACGGCGCTCTCCAATAGCGTAGTCAACAATGTCGGCACTAAGTTTTCGAGTCAGCCCCAGTATCATGAGGGCTGGAAGAACCGCTACCGCAACGAGCTAAAGGACTGCTTGGTTTATATCGCTGAGGACGAGGCTGCCGCTGCGACGCCCGTGCAGCCCGAGCCCACGCCGGCGCCCTCGCCGACGCCTGATTCGAATGACGGCTCGAGTGACGATGCCAACGATGACAGGATGGATGCGCCCTCGACCGGTGCTGACGGTGATGGCTCTGCTGGTGGCACTACCAACGACGGCTCTACCTCGAACGGCTCTGATTCGAACGGCTCTGCTGCGGGCGATTCGTCTTCAAGCTCTGTCGACAATACGGACAGCGACACTTCTGGTTCGACCGGCGCTGGCACCTCTAACTCATCCACCGGCTCGAGCGATTCGTCCGTTGGCACCGGCTCTAACAACGGCTCCGGCTCTGACGCAACCCCTGGTTCCGATGCTTCCAAGGATGACTCGAATAAGGCGCCGGACGTTCCCGTTGCTTCGCCGGACAAGAAGCCTTCTTTCTCCGTGCAACTTGGTTCTACGCTGGGCTCTTCGCTGATGGCTGGCGTCAATAACGGCTCGACCCAGTACAAGGACAACTCTGATCAGGTTTCCGCGGAAAAGACCGAAGCCGCAAAGGGCGACTCCAAGGACGAGGCTTCCGAGAAGACCGAATCCGATAAGGGTTCTAGCTCTGAGGAGAAGAGCGACAAGTCCGAACAGAAGAAGGGCGAGGATAAGAAGTCTGAATCTGAGGAGAAGGACAAGAGCAAGGCCGGGGGCGAAAAGAAACAGTCCGAAGACGACGACAAGAGCGGTGCTGACAACCGGGTCCAGGAGCAGGATGACTCCAAGACGGTGACCACTACAACCACGACGACTACAACTACCAAGTCATCTGGCGGCAATATGCCCAAGACGGGCGATCTGATTGTGATGGCGAGCCTTGCCAGTGCAAGCTTGGCCACGCTGGGCGCCACGTCTATTGTGAGTGGCAAGCATAAACTCGATCAGCAGAACAAGGCTTCAGGGGAGGACGGCTTGGAGGAGTAATCTTCCAGATCGTTTTCTATAAGAGTTTGGGACGGGGTCCGGTGCGGCGGCATCGGGCCCCGTTTTTGTTGTGCAACGATTTGTTATGCCCCCTCGGGGGTCTGTTGCTACCGTTGCCCGAAACGTTTGCATGTCGATATTGTTGCGCTCTACCCGCTCGCTACAATGGGCATCGTGCTGCGTTAGAAGGAGAGTTTACGGTGTCTGAACAGGCGAATTATGGTGTTGCTCATGCGTTTGGCGCACGGTTGCTCAGTTATGCGGATAACGCAGCTCTGCCGGTTGATGTACACGACTTTTCCGATGCAATCAATCGGTGTTTACTCGTCGATAAGACTATGTTTATTGCCGATATATTGGACAGCGAAGCACCTGTTGCGCTTTGCTGTCGGCCCAAGGGTTTTGGCAAGAGCATGAACCTATCGATGCTCAAATGCTATTTGGAACGACCTGATTACCGGCGGCCGGATCGAAGCCCGTTCGTCGGCACCCAGATTTGGCAGGCGGGCGGCGGTCGCTATCGTGATGAGTACGCGTGTTATCCGGTCATCATGATCGACTTTTCGGCTGCCGCTGTGAGGGGCGACGCTGGTCCTGCGGTGGCTATTCGCAGCGCTGTTGCGCACGAGTGCGCCCGATTGCTGCCGCTGCTTGCCGCGCCTGATCTGTCAAGACGTGAGGTTCGTCTTATCGAGAGGGCGGCGCGTGGGGTGGCCAGCGATAATGAGACCGATGCGGCGCTTTGCGTGCTCATTAAACTGCTCCAGACGGCTTTCGATGAGCGGGTTGTTCTTCTGATAGACGACTACGACGCGGTATGTCCAAAGCGTTTGGACGCTAAGGACGACGGTAGCGTGGATTCCCTTGAGTCGCTCAGCCGAATGTTGTTCGACACCATTGCCGACGCCGGCGACTCGTTGCGATTGACGTGTCTTATGGGCGAGCGCCCCGGTCCTGCCGAGTTCGCGTTGTCCCAACGTGGGGTTTCCTATCGGTCGGCTACGCCGCTGTCGAGTTGGTGTGATCGATGGTTCGGTTTTTCGGACGATGAAGTCCAGGTGCTGTTGGATCGCATCGGTCGCAACGGCTGTCTGGATGACGCGCGTGAGTGGCTCGAGGGCTGTCTGTTTGGTGGTTTTTATTGCTCGATCCCGGAGCGCGTGGTGGACTACGCACATCGCGGTTGCGTCGCGCCCGTTCGGGCAGATCTGTATGGTTACGCCGACCGTCTGAGCGCATGCGTCGGCGACTGGAATCTCATGCGCCTGTCCGCATTGTTCGATTTGCTTGAGCCGCATGGGTTTATTGAGGCGCCAGTGCATGTGCATGCCGAGGAGGCCGATGCCGCCAAGCCCGAAGATATCTGGACAGTGCTGTATCTGTCTGGATTTCTTACGACGGACATGACGGGGCATTCGGAGGACGGCGCGTGCCTTCGTTCCCTGCGTCTGCCTAACAACGAAGTGCGTCAGGCGCTCCGTCTTGTAATTCTGGAATGGTTTGAGTGCGCCGTTGAGGACGTTGGAGTTATCGACTCGTTCCATGACGGGCTGTGTCGAGGAGACGAGGACACTGTAAAGCAAGCTTTGAGCTGCGCTATCGGCGATCTGGGCATCGATGTGGGCCAATCAGATATGCCGACAGCCTATCATCTGGCGCTTCAGGGGCTCTGCTTTGGACTGCCCGGCTATTGCAATCCCAGCTCCAAGCGAAGTGGCGTCTCGGATCGCTGGGATATCCAGGTGATTCCCACCGTTCGGGTGTTTGACGTGGCCGACACGCTCGGCATGCTCGATGAGCGACCGCTCATTACGATCAACATGTTGTACGACCCTGGGGTCGATGCCCTGGGCCTGGAACTGTTGGCGGTTCAGGCGCTGCTCGACATAGAGCGCGACGGCATCGATGATATCCGCGTGCCGCGCCCCGCCGTCGGGCGCATGCGTTGGGGCTTTGGTTTTGACGGTCAGCGTGTGTCCGCGGTGTGCCAGCGTCTGTAGGGGCGGGCGAAAGCCCCTTACTACTCGGCGTCCTTCAGGGGTGGCATGGGCTTCCAGTTGGGATCCTTAACGATCTTGCGGGCGTCCTTCATGCCACGGCGCAGCGCCGGAATGCCGGTCTTAAAGCATTTGTCGACTGCTGCCAGACGAATGAACTCCTTGCAGAAGGTCGCGGCATTGCCCAGGCGGAACAGCATGGGGTGGTAGTCACCGTAGATCTGCATGTAGCGTGCCAGATAACCGCGGTTGCGCATGATGTAGTAGCGGTTGGTGTCGCTCGTGGAGTTGAGCTGTCGTTTGCCGGCGATGTCCCAGTTAGAGACGGCGCGGGCGCGCTTGAGCACCACGTCGGCGACCACGGCGGCGGGGAAGTGCTGGCTGGCCACGTAGCCGTAGCAGGCATCGTCGCCGTAGATAAAGAAGCGCGCGTCGGGCAGGCCAATCTTGTCGACCACGCGGCGCGAGAACATGCCGCCCTCAAAGCACAGTTGGTTCATGGTGCGGTAGCCCTCGGGACCCAGATCCCACTTGGCGATGGGGTTAGGGATGCCGAGCGAAAGGATGAGCTGGTACTGCCAAAAGAAAGCGCCGCCGTCAAAGTCCAGGCGCGAACCCTGGATGACATCGTAGCGGTCGGTCCACTTGGCCAAGCGCTCGATGCCTTCGGGGATGACGAGCACGTCGTCGTCCATCACCCAGAACCACTGGGCGCCCAGGTCGTAGGCGCATTTGGTGCCAGCGGAGAAGCCACCTGCACCGCCGCCGTTTTCGAGCTGCGGGGCGTAGATGACACGGTCGGTGCCGCCCTGCGCGTCGGGCTGCTCGGTGTCGATGCCCCACAGGTTGGCCAGGCGCTCGTTGAATGCAGTGCACATGGCCTCGGTCTCGCGCGAATTCTCGTTATCGACAATCACGATGCGCCAGGGCGTTGCCGTGAGATCCGTCATAGAGTCGAACAAGTTGGCCAGGAGTTCCTGGCGCTTGTACGTAACGACGACGATGGCGAGCTTATCGATGGGAGCGGGAAGGGTTGAAGGCATGGGGCAATATATCCTTTCACGCGCGGCGCGCGAGCGCTGCGCGGAAGCTATCGAATACGTCCTTGGGACTGTCCTATTGTAAAGGCTCGGCGCACCTTGACGGCAAGCTTTGAATAAAACGCAGGAACCTGCCATGGGCGAGGTGACTGCTATACGTAACATTGATGTGCTGATTACTGCTTGAGAGCGCGAGCGTTTCAGCGACCGCGATTAAGCGCAAGGCTTCGATGGGTATGCTGCGTGCGGCTTTGGGCTGCATGACGTCCTTTCTTATCGGTTTGCCTCTGCGAGCTCCATAGATTATATAAACGCCCGCTGGCACGCTAACCCTTTGATACCATGAAACGACAGGTATTTCCTAAGGAGCACATTTGTCTACTAACGCCTCTGGCAGCCCTATTCTGTCGCTGCTTATTCCCATTTACAATGTTCAGCGCTACCTGCGCGAGTGCCTCGATTCCGCCCTGGCGCAGACGCTCAAGGATATTGAGATCATCTGCATTAACGACGGGTCGACCGACAACTCGCCGGCGATTATCCGCGAGTATATGGAGCGCGATGGGCGCGTCAAGATGATCGACAAGGCCAACAGCGGCTACGGCGACTCGATGAACCACGGTCTGGAGATGGCGCGTGGCAAGTACGTTGGCATCTTGGAGTCCGATGACTTTATGGCGCCCGACGCACTCGAAAAGCTTGTCTCGGCCGCCGATAGCAATAATGCCGACTTTGCGAAGGCGAACTTTGATTTCTACTGGTCTAAGCCCGAGGAGCGCCGTTCGCTGCACGAGATGTTTAAAGCCAAGGACTGTGACAAGCCGGTGCACCCGAGCGATACGACGCAGTTCTTTAAGCAAAAGCCGTCGATTTGGTCGGCCGTGTACCGTCGCGATTTTCTTGAGCGCAACGGCATTACGTTCCTGCCGACTCCGGGGGCGTCCTTTCAGGACACGTCGTTTGCCTTTAAGGTGATCGCGTGCGCCGATAAGGCTGTTTACCTGTATGATGCCGTGTTGTCGTATCGCCAAGACAACGAGAATTCCTCGGTCAATTCTTCGGCTAAGGTCTTTTGCGTCAATACCGAGTATGCCGAGATTGAGCGTTGGATTCGAGAGGATTATGCCCGCGACCACGCAAGTGATGACGTCGCGCGCATGCTCAAGTTCAATCAGCTCATTAAGTACGATTCGTACATGTGGAACTACGTGCGCCTGGCGCCTAAGTTCTATAAGGAGTTCCTGGTGCAGATGGCCAAGGAGTTTCAGGCGGCCTTGGACGCGGGGGACTTTTCGCTTGACGACCTCAAGCCGTGGAAGCGCGCGAATCTCGCTGCCATCCTCAAAGATCCTGAGGGCTGGGTTGACGAGCATCCGAGTTTTGCGACGGATGGTGCCTTGGGGCGTGCTAAGTATTACGCCTCGGTTGGAGGCCCAGGCGTGGTCGCCGCCTTCCTCATCGAATCGCTGAGGGGGTAGGTCGGCATGGGAGAGGCCTCGTGTCCTAAAGCTACCATTGTCGTCCCCGTTTACAACTCTGCGCGCTCCATTCAGCGATGCCTCGATTCGCTGCTGGCCCAGTCCGAGCGCTCGATTCAGGTTGTTTGCGTCAACGACGGTTCGACTGATGATTCGTTGAACGTGTTACGCCAGATCGCGCAGGCCGACGATCGCGTGCTGGTGATTGACCAGGAAAACGCGGGCGTCTCGTGTGCTCGAAATGCCGGTATCGATGCCGCCGAGGGCGAGACCGTCTTTTTTGTGGACGCTGACGATTACATCGATGTCCAGACGGTCGAGCGCGTGCTGCATGCCATGGAGTCTGCAGATGCTGAGGCCGCCGTTTTTGGCGGCGTCTGTGAACCTGCCGATGCTGCCCCCAAACGCGTCCAGCAACTCATGAGCCCCAAAGCTGGTACCTTCGGCGCCCGCGATCCTCAACTGCTGTTCCATTCGAATGCGCAGCCCTATGCCTGCCGTGCGGCTTTTTCGCGCGAGCTGCTCAATCGCGAAGGCATTCGCTTCGCCCCCGGTTTGGCTTTGGGCGAGGACGTCGTCTTCCAATTTGCGGCTTATGCGCTTGCCCGCAGGACCGTCGTCATGCCGGACAAGTTCTACCACTACGTGATGGAGAGCGAATCGGCGACGCACGAGTTCAACAGTGCTGAGGCTCGCGCCAAAAAGCTTGACGCCCACATGAGGATGCTCGAGGAGGTCTTGGAGAACTGGGCTGCCTACGGTCTTTTGGACCTGTGCCCCGGCGAGCTGATAACTTGGTTTTTGGACCTCATTGTGTTCGACCTGGCGCGCTTGGATGCCGATGGTTTCCATCGCGTGGCGGCTCGCGTCAACATGGATCTCACGACGTTTTTGGGAACGGCGTGGGCGGATATGCCTGCTAAGGGCGCCGTTTGCCATGTTGCCCACAAGCTCGTTGCGGCGACCTCGGGCGTTTCGATGGCAGATGCCACGCTGTTCTATCTTTCGACTCGCGGTCTCAAAGCCTGCCTGGAGCGCTTTATCTAATTCCAAGCGCTGCCGCTCGCCGCAACTCGGCTGCTAAAATAACCCTGTTACACGCTATCCAACAGGAGGTTCTCTTGCAGAACTCTGATACCCCTAAAGTTTCGCTGCTTGTTCCCATCTGCAATGTCGAACGCTACCTGCGCGAGTGCCTCGATTCCGCCGTGGCGCAGACGCTCAAAGACATTGAGATCATTTGCATTAACGACGGTTCCACCGATAGCTCGCCGGATATCATTCGCGAGTACATGGAGCGCGACCCCCGTGTAAAGATGATTGACAAAGCCAACAGCGGCTACGGCGACTCGATGAACCGCGGCCTGGAGATGGCGCGCGGTGAGTACGTGGGCATCCTTGAATCCGACGACTTTATGTTTGAGGATTCGCTCCAAAAGCTGGTCGCCAAGGCCGATGCTGAACATGCCGATGTGGTAAAGGGCGACTTTTACCTGTATTGGTCCACGCCCAGCGAGCGTCGTGAGCTGTTTGGGATCATCGACGAGCATATGACGGGCGCCGCGTATCGCCCCGTCGATCGCCCGGGCATCTTCTACCGCAAACCTTCCATTTGGTCGGCTATCTATCGGCGCGAGTTCCTCATCGACAATCAGATTCGGTTCCTTCCCACGCCGGGTGCCTCGTATCAGGACGCAGGCTTTAATTTTAAGGTTTGGGCTTGCGCCGAGCGTGCCGCGTTTATTGCGGACCCCATTTTGTGCTATCGCCAGGATAACGAGAAGAGCTCCGTTAATTCGCCCAACAAGGTGTTTTGCGTGTGCGACGAATATGCCGAGATGCAGCGCTTTTTGGATGAACGCCCCGAGCTTAAGGCTCAGCTTCAGGGCATTTTAATGCGCATGAAGGTCGATACGTACCGTTGGAATGATGAGCGCCTGGTCGATGAGTTGCGCGAGCAGTTTTGGGAGAAGGCCTCTCCCGAGCTCAAGTCCGATTGGGATGCCGGTCGCTTTGACCTGTCGCTGTTCGATCCGCGTGGCGAGACCGACTTTCGCCTGATGGTCAAATCGCCCCGCGCCTATATCGATTCGCGCTTTGGCTTTAAAAAGCCGGGCAAGATCAATACGTTTAAGCACTACTTTAAGATTGGTGGGCTGCCGCTGGTCTGGCGCGTGCTGACGTATCAGCGCACCTACGGTGATAATCCGCACCCCGATGACGTTCCGGTCGCACAGTAGGGCACTTGACTATGGCTACCCCCAAGATTTCCGTTGTCGTTCCCATCTATAACGTGGAGGAGTGCCTGGCCTGGTGCCTGGACTCCCTGCTTGCGCAGGACATGCCCGATTGGGAAGGCGTGCTGGTCAACGATGGCTCGCCGGACGGTTCGCGCGATATTGCGGCTGCCTATTGCGAAAAGGACGCGCGCTTTACGCTGGTCGATAAGGAGAACGGCGGCCTGTCGAGCGCACGTAATGCAGGCATCGCTGCGTCCACGGCGCCTATCGTTGCGTTTTTGGATTCCGACGACCGCTTTACGCCCGATGCGTGCCGCGTGATCGTCGATGCCTTTGAGCGCCAATACTGCGACGTTTTGACCTTTGGCGCGAATCCGTATCCGCTGGAGGCAGGGTATCCGTGGCTTAACTATGTGCTGAGCCCGCGCGATGTGTCGTTTGAAGGCTATAGCTCCGATCTGCTGTTTAAGGAAGCATCTCGTCCCTTTGCATGGCGCACCGCCTGCAAGCGTGAGTTTTTGCTGGACAACGGGATCGTATTCGACGAAACCGTTAAGTATGGCGAGGACCAGGTCTTCGATTTTGCCGTGTACGGTCGTTCGCACAAGACCGCGCTTATCTCGAACAAGCTGTATGACTACCGCGTGGCGCGCAAGGGTTCGCTCATGGACACCATGCGCTATGACGACGAGACGCGACTGCTGGAGCACGTGAAGATTTACTCCGCGGTGCTGGCTGACTGGCAGCGCGACGGTCTCGATGTACAGCACGCCGATGACCTGGCGTACTTCCTATGCGATCTGGTGCTGTACGATGCGCTCAGGTTGCTGGGTTCGGACTGCGGCAAGGTGTTTGCTGCCGTTGCCACGGCCCCTGCCGGTTCTGCCGTGGGCAACGATGCCGCGCTCGCGCAATGTGCCCCGTCTGTTGCCGCTATGGTGCGCGCGGCGCTTACCAGCAAGGCCCCCAATGCTCGTGCATGCAAAAAGCTCATGTTCGATTACGACGTCTTGAGGTTTGGGCGCCTTGGTGCCTGCAAACGCATGGCAGCGAACGCCCTGGGAAAGCGAGAAGTGTAGATGAGTATCAAGCGTTTGGCACTTTGCCGTAGTCGGGGCCGTCTGTTTGTGCTGCTTCGTTTTGCCGGTCAGGATATCGCCGCACTTATTGAGCGGGAGGGTTCTCAAGCGTTTGCCCATGCGACGACGAGCGGTTCTTGTGTGCCGTCGCTGGTGCTCCCAGTCGATCATGGCCGTGTGTTGGCGCTTTGCCCTTCCGTTTCCGATTACGAGCGCGAGCTCGCCGTCTTGGTGCTTCCGTTTTTGGATGGCTCGTCGATGGATGTCGTTTTCGCATCCGGTGGTCAAAGGTTGGGCTCCATTCGCCTCGATAGCCGCGTGGCCAAGCTGGAATCCAAGATTAACTACAAAGCAAAGCCTGCGCTGTGCGCGCTTATCCGCGACGCGCAGCGTGGCGAATGCTGCGGTCGCTACGAGATCGATGCCATTCGCTATTTGCCGGCAGACGCCGGCGCGGTGTGGCGTTATGAGGTTACCTGGGCGGGAGACCCCCAGTGCGCGCCTGAGCTCCAGATCTTCGATACGCATATGAATGCCATCGATGCTACCGTGCATGTGTTTGAATCGCAGGTCGATGTGCCGCAGCGCAACGGTTGCCACGTCAATAAAACGTATCTGAGCGTTGAGATGCCTCAGGATATACGAGATTTTGTCGCGATTGTGAGCGATCCCACGGAGCAGATTCAGAGTGGTTTTTGCGCTATGGATGGTCGCCTGTACAACGGCATGGTCGACGACAGCTGGAACCGCATGAAGGATGCGCGTGCAGACGACGCGGCTTATCGACGTTGGTTTGAGCAGCATCGCGCAAAACCGGGCGATTTAGCGTGCCAGCGTGTCGCTTCGGTGGCTTTTGCCTATAGACCACTCGTGAGCATTGTGGTGCCGTGCTACAAGACTGATCGGGTCTACCTGCGCGAGCTGCTGGACTCGGTGCTAGTCCAGAGCTATGACAACTGGGAATTGTTGCTTATGGACGCCTCGACCGAATGGGACGCGGTGTCCAATCTTGCGGCAGGCGCCCACGACGAGCGCATCCGTCGCATCGAGCTTCCCGGCAACGGCGGCATTGTGGTCAACACCAACGCTGGTATTCAGCAGGCGACGGGCGACTACATCGCGTTCTTGGACCATGATGACATTCTGGAACCGGACGCGTTATTCCACTATGTTGCCGCGCTGAATAAGGCGGCCGAGGGCGAGCGTCCCCAGGTCCTGTTCTGCGACGAGGACATGTTCCAGAAAACGGGGGAGTGGGGCCAGCCGGTCTTTAAGACCGTACTCAACGTCGACCTGCTCTATAGCCATAACTGCGTGACGCATTTCCTGATGGTGGATAAGGCGCTCATCGATCACATTGGCACGTCCCCAGAAGACGTTGCGGGTGCCCAGGATTACGACCTGACGCTTCGCTGTCTTGCAGCCGGTGCGCGCTTTGAGCATGTCGCGCACGTGCTGTATCACTGGCGCGTGCATCCCGGTTCGACTGCCGACGGTTCTGCCGATAGCAAGCCGTATGCTATTGAAGCCGGGCGCCTTGCGCTTCAGCGCCACTTTAACGCGCTGGGCATTTGCGGAACGGTCGAGGAGACCGAGACGCCGTTTGTCTATCGCATGCGCTATGCGCTGCCGGAGTCTGCGCCGCTGGTGAGCATTGTGATTCCCACCAAGGACCACGTTGAGACGCTCGATGCCTGTGTGATGTCGATCGCTCAGAAGGCAACGTATGCCAACTACGAGATCGTCTTGGTGGAGAACAACAGCGAAGCTCCGGAGACGTTTGCGTATTACGAAACCCTGCCAGAGCGCGTGGCTGCAGCATCCGAAGGCAAGGGCATCGCGCGCGTTGCGTACTGGCCGGGTGAGTTCAATTACTCCCAGATCATTAACTTTGGCGTGGAGCATGCCAAGGGTGATTACCTTCTGTTGCTGAACAACGATACCGAGGTCATAAGCCCCGACTTTATCGAAGAGATGATGGGCTATCTGCAGCGTCCCGATGCGGGCGTGGTGGGCGCCAAACTCTACTTTGCCGATCATCTGGTGCAACATGTCGGCATTTTGGTTGGCGTGCGTGGCGCACTTGCCCATGCCAACCAAGACTTCTCGGCAAAGCGCGAGGGCTATCTTGCCCGCGCTGTGCGCCCCGGTAACTTCAGTGCTGTAACGGGCGCCTGCCAGATGGTGCGACGCGACGTATTTGAACAGGTCGGAGGCTATAACGAGGAATTCGCCGTCGGTTTTAACGACGCAGACTTTTGCCTGCGCATGTGGGAGGCGGGCTACCGCACCATCTTTACGCCCTATGCCGAGCTGTACCACTACGAGTTCACCTCGCGCGGCAGGGAAGAGGCCAACGAGGAAAAGCTGCGCCGCTGGAAGCGCGAGCAGGCCCTGTTCGCGCAGCGCTGGCCTGAGTTCTTCTTGACGGGCGATCCGTGGTTGGGGCCGAACTTATCCTCCGACAGTGAGTACTTCTCGTTTTAGTGCGAAGTAATGCCAAGTTCCGGCAAAGTATCCTCAAGAGCTGCAAGAGCGGTGGGGTTCAAGTACTCCTCGTTCAAGCAGCTCTTGTCATATCGAAAACGTGTGTCTCGTGAGCATTCGATGAGTTCTGCAGTAAAGAACTTCTCCCAGCTAAAGAATTTTGAGCTTTCGATATGTTCAGCGGGGTTAAGCAGCATGTCCTTAATGTGTTTGCTGTTGAATAATCCCGACTTCAACACGAGCCATTCAAACGATTCCGGTAGGAATAGCTTGATGTTCTTTCGGCGCAATAGAGCAGCTGCTTCCGCAATTTCTGGTCCAAAGGCGGCACCGTCGGCAATCACGAGGATGTCGTTTTCCGGTGCGTCCATAATGCAGTTGCAAATATTTGATTTGCCTCCCGCGCTGATGCACTTAATGCTGCTTTTTTTGCATAGCAAACTGAAGAATTCGTAGCCCGAATTTGTGTCCTCGACGATGACAAGCTCGGGCCTCTCGCCTCTAAAATCAGTATCACCGTAAATACGATATGTAGAGGTGTAGACACGAGAGTAAACGGGATACTTCGTTGTGGTTCGGTTGGTGTTCTTAAGACCGTAGATTTCATCAACGCTATAGGGCAGTTGGCGCAGTGACTCTCTGGCGACGATTACGTAGTAGTTTGAGCTACGTTTTGCTTCATGGGCAAATTCTCTTGATCGAACAAAAGTATTGCCCTCATCAATAAAAACAATACTGCTGGAAATCTCTTGGAGATCTCTGCGCCAATATTTTCCAGATATTGTTTTACAGGGCACTTTGCAACTTACTGTTACGCCGCTTTGTGCCCCAAGCTCTTCGTGAGCTCCCACCATATCAAGCAGAGTTGTCTTGCCTGTAGCACTGTTACCTTGGATGATGGTCAGATTTCTATTGATGGTCAGTTTAAACTGAACCCGGTTATTTTGAATAATTACCTTGTATGATCCGCGCATCAGGAGTTCTCCCTTAGGCTTTTTCCAGCTATGGGGGCAAGGTCAAACATCGTGTGAACGACATCGCCTGTGTTCGCAATGACAGCCGTGAATTTGCCGTTTCCAAAATCCATTATGTGGTAGAGGTTGATCGTCAGGTCTTTTTGCGCGGCGATTCGCAGAATCCAATAAGCACAATTGTCACCACAGTTTGAGGCGTTATATACGTTCTCCGGCATAAAGTACATAAGCAGCAGTGTTTTGGTGCCGCTGGATAGTTTCTCGGGGGGAATGATGCCTAGAATCTTGGTATCGATTGCATTGGGGCCTACCACGGTGCCTTTGTCGATGGATTTAATGATCCTTTGAGCAAAAGAGTCTTGAAACCACTGGGGCGAATAGACGTTATCGAAGTAAACTGACGTGTTGTAGATAACTTCATCCATATCACCATAGTGAATCGTTAGCACGTTGGTCCCTTCGGATTGCTGGCTTTGCATTTGTAGAGTTTGATTATATCGCAGCACATGAGGCGGGCGTTATCGGCCTACGGTAGATGTGATTGATGACCCAGGTTTGAATTTAATTTGACCATGCCCGTGCGTAGCTTTCTTTAGTGGCTTGAGTTAAAGATAATAATCTTGAGCTAAGCTCCGTGTGGCGGCACGTAAAAGCTGTACTGTGCTTGGGCAGGTTAAAGTCCAAGACGATTAGATATCCGAGAGGATATCGAGCCCGCACCGGGGAGATAAGGTGAGTCTGTGCCGGGGACTATAATTTCGGTGACAACTAGGTTTCCGTGAGGATGCCGCGGCTGACGGCCAGCAGAAAACCGCCTCTTTGATTATCAGCCGGGGTTATCTCGGCTTTTTTGATTGGGGCGGTTGTTATATTGCTGAATCTTTAAGGGACGAACATTGTTTTTCAAAGGCCCACGATGTGCATCTGGTCACTCATATCTTTTCGAGACAGAACGATACGAAGCTACATGATTCTCTCTTGTTTAAAGATGGTGAGTTCGATGATTCCCAGATTCCAAGAACTATTAGGTCTCTCCTAGATCCCTCTCTTCTTGCTCATTAGAAGATTCAAAGACGCGCGCGAGCGTTGCTTACTGGTGTTTGATTCGTGAAGACCACGCTCTACTTTTCTTGAATGCGTAAGCCAGGTTACTCTGTCGATGAAGCCCCAGACGCCTCTGATGCAAGCGAAACATTGGGGCATTTTTTGTCGGGGCGATTTCATGGTCTCGTGTGTCTCCGCCTGCCGGTACTCAAACGATCACGCCGTCCATCGGGTGGCCTTTGCGGAACCTTATGCGGGGGCATTGAAACATTGTTTAGTAGCCGCCTGTTGTCAACTGGTGCAACGGAGACCGAACTTAAACGAAGCTAGCGCCCTCACTGTTATTTCTGATCTATTCTTCGCATGTATGATTTGCTATAGCTGTCAGTGATTTGATTTGTTGTTAGTGTGGTGGTTGTTAATGATTATAAGAAGCGATGATCGCCAAGCTCTTTCCCGGTCGCTTGCAGAAATCGCCGGTATGGGAAGACTTGAATTTAATAACGCTTTATTGTCCGACTGCGATTCGCTTCTTGTTAGATTGCGGGATGGAATTCTCAGTTCGGATTGTTGCGTTTACGTATTTATCCATCATATATGTCGACGTTTGAAATTTGACGATGGGAATTATTCAAGTTTCAATCTAAGACGGTTGCTTACGACGGATAATGCGATGTCAACGTTTTTGCGAAATTATGGGATTACTTTTAAAATGACTGATAAGGCCATTGTTCCTTTTCTGGATGGCAGAGGGATTAATTTGGTCTCAAGTCGCAGTCATTTCGAAGCGAATCTTACGAAAAGACTTCTTGGTGCAAATAGTACCACGGACACATGTGTTAATGGATTTGCTCTCGGAGACTCAATTCAAAATAATTCTGACTTTTCTTATTATTCCGAATGTCCAGAACTAATTCGCATGCTCGACCACATCCTTCCTTCCCTAGGGCTACTTCATGGCTTTCGGGAACAATCGAGCACGTATTTAATTAGTTATCCCGTTGATGTTGCAAATGTGATGCTCGATGGTTTCGAGCAAGCGAGTTCTTGCGGTAAAGTCGAAGAGCTGGTCCGCTGTTATCTTGAACGATTGATTCGTGGCTTTGGTAAGGATGAGTTAATTGGTGCCGACCTGGGAAATGTGGTTCTTCGTGTCGGCGACGATGTGGATTTAAGTGGAAAAGGCTGCGTTGTCCGAAAGTGTGTAAATGGGCGGCTTGAACTTCTTCAGGATATTACGCAGGGTATGAAATGCGCCCAGTTTTCGTCTTTCGTTTCTGATTAGTTTAAATAGATATTTCCACTCTAGGTTAACCCTCGATTGGCCGGGTTTAGGCTGGTGTTCTAGCATTTGACATGATGAGAAGTTCTATATATCAAGTCGCAACTCTCTCAATTTGATATGATTGCAACGTTTTCGTTCGAAGGGTATGTGCATGCGTCAAATAAAAAGACAAATACTATTTGGATTTTCTTTACTGCTATTTGGGCTTGCGTTCGCGCACTCTTGCTACGGTGAAACGCCGCGATCGTTAGTTGAAAACTCGTGGAGATACGAAAACGGCGAAATCGTTTCTTCGTTTAACGCATCCGAAGACGAAGGTATCTCGACATTATCGATAACGGATTTGCCAACTGGGGCGACTGCTGAGGGAATTGATGTTAGTGAACATCAAAAAGAAGTTGATTGGGAAGCTGTTAAGGCTTCTGGTATCGATTTTGCCATTCTTCGAATTGGCTTCGGCGCTCCATCTTTCGGCGGCCGACTTGACTATCAATTTCAACGGAATATCTCTGAGTGTGAACGTCTAGGAATTCCTTACGGCGTTTACTTTTATTCATATGCGTGGGATGACTCACAGGCGGCAGATGAAGCTTCGTTTGTGATCGAAAATTTGGCGGGACATACGCCGCAGCTTCCCGTTTATTACGATCTTGAAGATAATTCTATTATCGCTGATGGTCGACAGGCTGGAATTGCATCCAGGGCCTCAATTTTTTGCAACCGTATTACTCAAGCTGGTTATTCGGTTGGTATTTATGCGAATCTGGATTGGTTTAACAACGTCTTGACTGATCAGGTGTTTAAATCATCCGCATGGGACCATTGGATTGCGCAGTATAACTATCAGTGCGATTACACCGGCAACTACAGTATTTGGCAATATGCTAGCGATGGTCTTGTTCCGGGTGTTAACGGCTACGTTGATATGAATTATTCCTACGGTTCTGTCGTTGCGGAATCAGTTAAAGCTCAACGCGCCGACGAGCTCGCATCCCAGCACGCGGGCGACCTCGCCGACGGGACGTACG
>CABUNB010000034.1 GCA_902492755.1 uncultured Collinsella sp.
TTTGGCATGGGAGCCTCCCAACCTCGTTGCGGCGCGGCTGCGCCTATGGCACTTCGACATCATTGTCGCAGCCCCGACCCGCGGTCACGAGCGGGGGCTCCTGTCTTTTTAGTGCCCTCGGATTGGGTCATAGTGTCTGTCGTTGCCAAAACATCGGCGTTGCCGGAGTAGTCGTTGGGGACGTTCTTATTTGACTAGTTTTTAGAACGTCCCCAACGACTAACCCTTACGACAGTTCGTCGGCTACTTGGTGTTCGTAGAAGGCTTCTACTACGGCGTTGAAGTCGCGGGCGAAGTCTTCCATGGTTCCTCGCCAGGTGGCTCGGCCGGGTTTTCCCTGACCAACATAGGCGGTCTGAATGCCGCAGGCGGGGCTGGGGAAGTCACGCTTGGGGTCGTTGCCCACCATAAGGACCTCGTGCGGCTCGAGCCCCATCACCTGAAGCTGCTCTAGATAGTAGGTGGCATCGGGCTTGCAGCGGGTGGTGTTTCCCATGTGCGTGACGAGCTCAAAGGGGGCGTCGGCCAGGTCGCCCCAACCCATGCGGCACTCGATGGCCCCCTGCGGAAAGCTGGGGTTTGTGAAGAGCGCGCAGCGCAGCCCTGCGTCCTTTACGGCCTGAAGCGCGGCGTGTGCGCCCGGCATGGCGTGGGCGTTGATGACGTCGTCGTTCTTATGCGGAAGAACTTCGCGGTCGTAGTAGGTAAATGCCTCGTAGATGATGGGATCGGAGAGGCAGATGCCGCACCTGCGCTCGACCTCGGTGCGGTAAAACTCAAGATTGGTGCGGTTGTCCGTGCCGCTTCGACGGTTGGCGTTGAGGTCGACCAGGATGGTGCCGAGGCGTGCCATCGTGCCACCGCGGCTGCGGCGCCCGATATCCGCGAGCATCGACGAGACATCCTTAAAATAGCGAAGGATGAACGCGTTGAGGTTGATGCTAAGAAGCGTCTCGTCCATATCGAAAACGACTGCTTTGAGCACGCGGGCACCTTTCTCGAAATAACGTTCCAGAATCGTTGGTTCCGGATACTTTACCCCAAAGCCGTATGCCTAACGGCCTATCGTCAACTTACGGAGACGGTCGTCCACAAGATTGCGAAAAAGTCTCCATACGAGTAAAAAATCGCAGTTCGCGCTTGAAATCGAAGTAATTTCCCCGTAATCTATACGAACGTGATTGCATAAGCGTCACATTAGTATCTGTCGGCTCCCGAGTGTTCCTAAACGTTGTGTGCTTGTCGCACCCTTCTGTAGGTCCTAGCAATCGGGGCCCCGTAGTTCGAAAGGGGTCCACCTTTGAGTGAGATTCAGAACTCGTCCATTTTCTCTCTTGACGATGTCAACGAGGAGGAGA
This sequence comes from uncultured Collinsella sp., assembly GCA_902492755.1. Taxonomy (GTDB): domain Bacteria; phylum Actinomycetota; class Coriobacteriia; order Coriobacteriales; family Coriobacteriaceae; genus Collinsella. The sequence goes on from CABUNB010000034.1 coordinate 1,359, forward strand.
TGAACAACCTCATCGACGGTACGATTACCGACTTTGATGAGGGCGATCTCGTTAACGGCACTGTCGTTAAGATCGAGCATGACGAGGTGCTCGTTGACATCGGATTCAAGTCCGAGGGCGTTATCCCGGTCCGCGAGCTGTCCATCCGCAAGGACGCTAACCCTGCAGACATCGTTGCACTCGGTGATCCCATCGAGGCCCTGGTTCTCCAGAAGGAGGACAAGGACGGTCGTCTGGTCCTCTCCAAGAAGCGTGCTGAGTACGAGCGTGCTTGGAACCGCATCGAGGAGAAGTTCAACTCCGGCGAGAACGTTGAGGGCGAGGTTATCGAGGTTGTCAAGGGCGGCCTGATCCTCGACATCGGCCTGCGTGGCTTCCTGCCCGCTTCCCTCGTCGACCTCCGTCGCGTCAAGGACCTCACCTCTTACATGGGCACCCGCATCGAGGCCCGCGTCATCGAGATGGACCGCAACCGCAACAACGTTGTCCTCTCCCGTCGCGTCGTGCTCGAGGAGTCCCGTAAGGCCGAGCGCTCTGAGATCCTGTCCAAGCTCAAGTCTGGCATGCGTCTCCAGGGCACCGTTTCCTCCATCGTCGACTTCGGCGCCTTCGTCGACCTCGGCGGTATCGACGGCCTCATCCACATCTCCGAGCTCTCCTGGAACCACGTCAACCATCCTTCCGAGGTTGTCAAGGTCGGCCAGGAGGTCGAGGTCGAGGTTCTCGACGTCGATCTCAACCGCGAGCGCATCTCCCTGGGTCTCAAGCAGACCACCGAGGATCCGTGGCGCGCACTGGTCAAGAAGTACCCCGTCGGCGCTATCGTCGAGGGCACTGTGACCAAGCTTGTCCCGTTCGGCGCTTTCGTCGACCTGGGCGAGGGCATCGAGGGCCTGGTGCACATCTCCGAGATGGCCAACAAGCACGTCGATCAGCCTTCTCAGGTCACCCACGTGGGCGACAAGGTTCAGGTCAAGGTCATGGAGATCGACCTCGACCGTCGCCGTATCTCCCTGTCCATGAAGTCCGCTGCTGAGACTCTGGGCGTCGAGATCGAGGTTACTCCGCTGCCTTCCGAGAAGAAGGACGAGGAGACCGACGCCGAGTAAATCGGTTTGACGATCACTTGTTTTAAGGGATCCGTCCGCAATGGACGGGTCCCTTTTTGCATTTGCTGCTGAGGTGCGTGATGCTGCCCGGGCTGTCCACAGGCTATTTGGTTGTCGGTGCATGAAAAATGCCGACATCCCGCCTCGGGGTGGAGGCGGGAACACACCGAGTAGACGGAGGGGTGCGGAGCGCGGTCGTGTCTCGACTGACGACGTTGCCCATCGACGGGACTATTGTAGCGCATGGGCGGTTCTTGGTTTATCGTGCGAGCGCTTGTGTTGTGCCGTTGCCTGCGGCAACGGTGTGTTACACTCTTGCACTGCTGAGTGGGCCAGACGGTCGCGCGATGTGCTGCTTGCAGCACGCGTGAGGAAAGTCCGGGCTCCAGAGGGCGGGATGCCGGCTAACGGCCGGGCGGAGTGATCCGACGGAAAGCGCCGCAGAAAAGAAGACTCCCACCTGCGCCGCAAGGCGTAAAGGGAAAAGCTGAAACGGTGGTGTAAGAGACCACCAGCGTCGTGGCAACACGGCGGCTTGGCAAGCCCCATCCGGAGCAAGCGCGAATAGGAACGCTATGGGCCGGCCCGGTCCGCGTTCGGGTAGCGTGCGTGGAGCTGCGCGGTAACGTGCAGACAAGATAAATGACCGTTCACGACAGAACCCGGCTTATAGGCCCACTTGGCATTTTTGTTACCCTGACAATCGATATGGTGTTTGCCGTATTATTGAGGCTGTTTATTGCTTTGCTTGTGATTGAGGGACTTTGTTGGACAGCTATTTTACTCTGCAATCGAATATTGAGGCTTCGGGCGAGCTTGTGGACCGCAAGAGCCGGTTTATTGCCCAGCTGGTCCATATTGAGTTCGAGGATGAGGCGAATGCCTTTATCGAGATGGTTCGCAAGCGTCATTACGACGCTCGACACAATGTTCCCGCGTGGATTTTGGTCGATGGACGCGAACGCCAGAGCGATGACGGTGAGCCGAGCCGCACGAGCGGTATGCCGACGCTCGAGGTGCTGCGCGGCGCGGGGCTCAAAAATGTTTGCTGCGTGGTGACGCGCTATTTTGGTGGCACGCTGTTGGGGCCTGGTGGCTTGGTACGCGCCTATACCGCGGCGACGCAGGCGGCGGTGGCCGCGGCTCAGGAGGCCGGGCAGATCGTTGAGATGACGAGCGTCGTGCCGGTTGACGTGCATGTGGCCTATCCGCAGTACGAGCAGGTGCTTCGTTTGGCGCAGGATTCGGGTGCCAAGGTTTCGGATACCGATTACGCGGATGCCGTGACGATTCACTTGGTGTTCAAAGCGGGGGAGCAGGAGCCGTTTTGCGCTAAGATGCGCGAGCTTATGGCGGGGCGTGAGGAGATTGAGGTCGGAGCTCCCGAATTTGCCGAGTTCTAACGGCGACGGCCGGCGTGCTTTTGGATGGATCCCAAGCGCGCCGGCCGTCGTTTTGCTGTTGCTGTCGATTACTCGGCGAGCTGCTTTAGCACATCACAGGCAATCTCGACGGCATCGTCGATGCAGCCGGGGCAGCTGCGGAGCGGACCCTTATCCGATCCGATGCCCTTGAGCGTGCCGCAGACGGTTGTCGTGTTCTTCTCGCCAAAACGCTTGGCGATTTCGCGCGACAGCTTGTAGGTCTGGCCCTTGGTCTTTGGGTTTTCCATGCCGTCGCTCATTGCAAAGCCCATGATGGCCACGGCGCCCGAGATGGCGCCGCAAGTTTCGGTCATGCCGCCCATGCCGGCGCCAAAGCCCTCGGTGAGGGTAAAGGCGACCTGGGGGTCGAGCCCGACGGCGGGCGCGAGCGTGCAGGCGACGGCCTGGGCGCAGTTAAAGCCACGGGCGTGGTATTCGGCAGCTTGAGCCTGACAGGCGGTGATGTCGAGCTGGGCCGTATCGATTTGCTTCATCGTTGTCTCCTTGGTCACGGTGTACCCGCCTATGGTACCCGTGACGGGGCATGTAATCATCGAGAGCTTCATGTATGCCTCGTTTTTATCTATCGAGCAAATGTCCAGGGCTTGAGATAAATGCCCCGGATCAATTTGTCCCATAACCTACCTTGGGGATGGGTTGAGAGGGGTGCGGGGTAGCGGTATCGTGAACCGAATAAAACGTAACCCAGGCAAGGGAGCAAGATATGAGCGAGCAGACCATCGGTACCACATGTGTTCAGGGCGGCTATCACCCGGGAGATGCGGAGCCGCGCCAGGTGCCCATCTACCAGTCCACCACGTGGAAGTACGACACGTCGGAGCACATGGGCAAGCTGTTTGACCTAGAGGAGTCGGGCTACTTCTACAGCCGTCTGCAGAACCCTACGTGCGATTTGGTTGCCGCCAAGATCTGCGAGATGGAGGGCGGCACTGCCGCGATGCTCACGAGCTCGGGCATGGCGGCGAATTTTCTTGCGATCTTTAACGTGGCCGGTGCCGGCGATCACGTGGTCGCGAGCTCTGCCATCTACGGCGGTACCTACAACCTGCTCGCCCATACTATGGAGCGCATGGGTCTGACCTGCACGTTTGTTGCTCCCGACTGCACCGACGAGGAGCTCGAGGCAGCCTTTGAACCCAATACTAAGCTCGTCTTTGGCGAGACGATCGCCAACCCCGCCCTTGCCGTGCTCGATATTGAGCGCTTTGCCAAGGCCGCGCATGACCACGGCGTGCCGCTGATGGTCGACAACACCTTCCCGACGCCCGTGATGTGCCGTCCCTTTGAGTGGGGCGCCGACATCGTTACGCACTCCACCACCAAGTACATGGATGGACATGCTGCCTACCTGGGCGGCGTGATCGTCGACCACGGTCAGTTTGACTGGATGGCCCATGCGGACAAGTTCCCGGGTCTCACCACGCCCGACGAGAGCTACCACGGCGTGACGTATGCCGAGAAGTTCGGTCGCGAGGGTGCCTTCATTACCAAGGCCACTGCACAGCTCATGCGCGACCTTGGCCCCATGCAGAACCCGCAGGCGGCCTTCTTCCTGAACAGCTCGCTCGAGAGCCTGCATGTGCGCATGCCGCGTTATTGCGAGAACGGCCTGGCCGTTGCCAAGTTCCTGCAGAGCCATCCCAAGGTGCGCTTCGTGAGCTATCCGGGCCTGGAGGGCGACAAGTACTATGACATGGCTCAGAAGTACATGCCCAACGGTACCTGCGGTGTTGTGAGCTTTGGCTTTAACGGTGGTCGTGCGGCAGCCGAGACCTTTATGAAGAGCCTTAAGCTCGCCCAGATTGCTACACACGTGGCCGATGCGCGCACCTGCTGCTTGCATCCGGCAAACGCCACCCATCGCCAGATGAACGATGAGGAGCTCATCGCCTGTGGCATTTCCGCCGACATGGTACGCCTGTCGTGCGGCCTCGAGGACACGGCCGACTTGATTGCCGACCTTGAGCAGGCGCTCGAGCAGTGCTAGGCTAGCGTTCGCATAAGGCGCCGATGCTGGCAGAAAGCTTCGGCGACCTTTCGTTCCGATTCCGTAGGCGGGACCCCAATCGCGGCTGTTTGCAGGCGATCGGGGCCCCGTTTTTTTGCGTTAGGCCACTCGAAAGGATGGATATGGAGAAAACCGCAGAGCAGCTGCGCCGCGAGCACATTGCCCTAGAGGGCGACACCCATGGCAAGAACAAGTGGGCGATTCTGTTTACCGTGCTCATCATGACGTTTATGGTGTGTCTGGATTCGACCGTCGTGACCGTGGCGCTGCCCGTGATGCAAAAGGAACTGGGCGTGGGCCTCGATCGCATTCAGCTGGTAAGCTCGGTGTATCTGCTTGCGACTTGCGTGGCTATGTTGCCGTTTGGCCGTCTGGGCGACGTGCGCGGCAAGGTGAATGTGTTTCAGCTGGGCGTCATCGTCTTTTCGGTCGGTTCGCTGCTGTGCGGCCTTTCGGCCTCGCTCGAGGTTCTTATTCTGGCACGCATTGTGCAGGGCGTCGGTTGCGCGGCGGCCATGGCCAACAACATGGGTATCATCACCGAGTCGTTTCCGGCGCGCGAACGAGGCCGTGCCATGGGTATTCTTGCGACCTTTGTGGCCCTCGGCATGATGTGTGGCCCCGTGCTCGGCGGCATGCTGGTGGCAAGCTTTCCTTGGGAGAGCATCTTCCTCATCAACCTGCCCATTGGCGTCATCTCGTTTATCGTGGGGCTCTACACGCTGCCGCACGTTAAGCCAGAGGCCGGCGAACGCCCCATGTCCCTGATCGAGGCCGCTCGTCGCTGCTTTGCAAATTCGGCCTTCACCATCAACCTTGCCTGCATGCTCATCGTGTTCGTTGGCATTGGCGCATCCGAGTTTATTCTGCCGTTCTATTTTCAGGACGCCCACGGCTTTGGTTCCGACATTTCCGGATTACTCTTTTTGGCGCTGCCGATGGTGAATGCCTTTATCGGCCCGCTTTCGGGAACGGTTTCGGACCGTGTTGGCTGCGAGGGTCCTACGGCGGTTGGCCTGGGCGTGTACGTGTGCGGTCTCTTTGCGGTAAGCACGCTCGACGAGCACTCTTCTATCCCTGTGATCGTGTGCTGCGTCGCATTTATGTCGTGCGGTACGTCGATTTTCCAGAGCCCTAACAATTCGTTGTATATGGGCTCGGCTCCGCGCGAAGCACTCGGCTTCGCGGGCAGCCTGGGTAGCCTGGCGCGCTATGCGGGTATGGCACTCGGCATTACGGTGGCGTCGAATATCCTGTCTGGGCAGATGAGCGTGGCGATGGGCGAGGCCGTGACTAGTTTTGTTGCAGGCCGTCCGGATGTATTCCTATTCGGCTTTCGCTCGGTGTTCTACGTGCTCATGGCTGTGGCCGCTGTGGGCTTTGCGCTCGCCATGGTGCGTTTGGTGAGGATGCGCGCCCGCCATTAGTGCGTTGGGAGGCTGTCTGCCACGATTTGCGTTGTCCCAAAAAGACTGGTTTGTGGTGCGATGCGGCTTGTGGGGCGGGCGGGGGTCGGTCCGTGGTAGACTATCGAACAACGTTTATTAATCGCGCGGTATCGTTGCCGCGAGAAGGGGTTGCGCCATGCAGGAGCTTGAGGATCGTATTCGCCATGACGGCATCGTAAAGGCCGGTAACGTCCTTAAGGTTGATGCCTTCCTCAACCACCAGTGCGACGTTGAGCTGTTCGACCACATGGGTGCCGAGTGGGCCCGTCTGTTCGAGGGTGTCGAGATCAACAAGATCCTGACGATTGAGGCTTCGGGCATTGGCATGGCCTGCATCGCAGCTCAGCATTTTGGCGGCGTGCCGGTGGTCTTTGCCAAGAAGGCGCAGTCCATCAACCTCGATGGCGAGCAGTATGCCACGACTATCTACTCCTTCACCAAGCAGAAGGAGTACCCGGTCATTGTAGGTAAGCGCTTCCTGTCCGAGGGCGACAAGGTTCTGATCATCGACGACTTCTTGGCTAACGGCTGTGCGCTTGAGGGTCTCATCAAGATCTGCGAGGCTGCGGGCGCCGAGGTTGCCGGCATCGGTATTGCCGTGGAGAAGGGCTTCCAAGGCGGCGGCGACAAGCTCCGCGAGCGCGGCTTCCGCGTCGAGAGCCTGGCCCGTATCGCCGATATGGACTGCGAGACCGGCGAGATCACCTTCGCCTAAGCGCGCAACACAAGCGATCGGTATGCGATGTGACAAAGGGACTGTCCCTTTGTCACATTTTTTGTATGAGGGGAGGTGCTGATATGGATGAGAACAAGATGGGATGGCGTGAGTATGCGCGCTATGCCGAGATGTCGGTCGAGGAGCTGGCGCACGATTGCGAGGTACAGGTGTTTCGCGCGACGGGTCCGGGCGGGCAGGGCGTGAACACGACGGACTCTGCGGTGCGCATGAAACATGGGCCCACGGGGATTGTCGTGACGGCGCGTGAGAGCCGCAGCCAGTTTCAGAATCGCGCGAGCTGTCTGCGTAAGCTGCGCGCTGAGCTTGAGCGTCGCGGGCGTCCGCCACGCCGACGCGTAAAGACCAAGGTGCCTCAGCGCTCTCGCCAGCGCAGGCTCAGCGACAAACACTTCAACGCCATTAAAAAGGCCAACCGACGCAAACCGGGCAGCGACGAATAGCCTCCTCATAAGTTGCGGTGAAATAGGGACTGTTTTGCGGCTTTAGATGCATAAACAGTCCCTATTTCACCGCAACTTAGGGATGGCTAGTGGGTGGGGTGCCAGACGTGGAGGGCGCCGGCGAGGATGTCGACCTCGATGCGCGAGGCGACAACGGGCTCGCCGTCGGCCTGGATGGGGTAGTCGGGCTCCTCAAAGGTAAGCTCGGCATGGCGACAGCGGCGCATGCGAACCGGTGGCAGCTTGGTATGGTGGCCATCTTTGGCCGAAAGGAACATGGGAAGCGCGACCGCGCGCGGAACGGGGCCGCAGGCGTAGCAGACGTCGAGTATGCCGTCACAGGGGTCGGCTTCGGGACAGATACGATAGCCCGAGCCATAGGTAGGACCCAGCTGAATCGCCATGACGATCGCCCTTACGCGCTCGGCGGGCGCGCCGTCAAAGCTGACTGTCATGGGGTAGTTGCGATAGCGTAGGCCAAACTGTTCTAGTCCCGAAAGAGTGTAGAGCGGCGCGCCGGTGAGACCCGTCTTTTTGCGCAGCTCGGTGGTGCCCAGGCCGATGGCGGCATCAATACCGACGGAGACCGTCTGGTCGTAATACTCGACGATTGCCTCGCCACTGCCGCTTGCGGGGTTCCATGAGCGAATCCGCCCGATGTCCTGACGCTGCAGCTCGCAGGTAAGCAGCGCACCAAAATCCTTGCCGGAGAAATCTTCGATGCCGAGCGTCTGGGCAAAATCGTTGCCGGAGCCCACGGGCAGGACGGCAAGAGCGGGGCGGGCGTCCGCCTTTTGCGTCATAAGCCCGTTGACGACTTCGTGGATCACGCCGTCGCCGCCGAGTGCGATAACAGTGCGATAGTCCGTTGCCTGGGCGGCAAGCTCCTTGGCGTGTCCCATGCGCTCGGTTAGCACCAAGTCAAACTGGGATGCGCGCGCGGTCATATCCAAAAAGCGCTGCAGGCGCTCGGCAACTTCGCGCGCCGCGCCCGACTGGGCGGCTGGGTTGGCGATGATGAGCGTGCGACCAAAATCAGTTGCGTGCATGGGGCGACTCCCGGCGTGTGACATGGCAGTGCGGTCGCGCTCAGGTCGAATTGCCCCCGATTGTGGCTGCACGGCGATTATTACATCTACTCTATCAGGTCGTTGTGGCGCTCGATAGCATCCGCTACCGTACCGCCCTCATCCACAATAAGCGAACGGCGCTTGGGTGAGATGATGCGCTGGGCGGGGTACACGCCGCGGTGTCCGCCGGTTAGGTAGCTGATAAAGGCCACGATGACAAAGAACCCGGCGGCTGTGCCGTGGAACAGGTCGATGGCCATCATGCAGGTGGTGATGGGTACGTTGAGGCCGGCGCAGAACACGCCGAGCATGCCGAGAGCCGCCAGAAAACTGGGGTCGAGCCCGGTAAGGCAACCGATCCAGCCACCGAGTGCCGCACCGATGCCAAACAGGGGCGTGACCTCGCCGCCTTGGAAGCCCGCGCCCAGGGTAAGCGCTGTGACGACCAACTTGATGGCTGCGTCCGCCAGGGTGGTGTTGCCTGCAAATCCGGCGCCGGAAAGCCACGTGGAAAGGCCAGCGTAGTCCCAGGCGTCGAGGAGGGTATAGGCGGCCAAAACCACGAGTGCGCCTATAAGTGCGCGAACGAGGTAATTGGTGATAAAGCGACCGTACAGGCTCTTGACGGTTCGAACCGACCAGGCAAAGAGGCGTGCCGTCAGACCGAAGATAATGGCGCTGATAACAACGATGACGACCGTTTTGGGCGACATGGCGGGAACACTGGCGATGACATTCACTTCGTACTCGGTACCCAGGGCGAGTGATGTAAAGTAGCCGGTAAACGACGCGACCAGGCAGTAGATGCCCGCGGTGTAGTCGATCTTGCCGATAAAGCACATCTCCATGCCAAAGAAAGCTCCGGCAAGGGGCGAGCCGAATACGGCGCCAAAGGCCGACGAGATTCCGGCGAGCATGAGGTCGTGGTGGTCATGCTTTTTGAGGTGGGCGAGGCTCGAGATGTTGCTGGCGATGGTGCCGCCAATCTGCACCGCAGCTCCCTCGCGACCGGCCGATCCGCCCGTTAGATGCGTGAGCGTGGAGCAGACGAAGGTGAGGACGGCCATGCGCATATGGATGAGGCGGGTGCCCAGAGCGGAGTCGATGACCAGGTTGTTACCGCGTTTGGCGGCAAGACCGTGGTTTTTGTACACCCATGCGGTGGCAACGCCCACAACGGGAAGAAGCGTGTAAATCCACGCATGGTGCTCGCGATAGTCGGTCGCGATATTCAGCGAGGCCAAAAACGCCCAAGCGGCAACGCCCATGGCAAGCGAGACGATGACGACGAGTACGAGCAACTTGGCGCTCGCGAGTAGGTTGCGGGCGTTGCGGCGCGTGTCGGCAGCCAAGAGATGCTCGGAGCGGGTAAGTTGATGCCTGCCTGCCGTGATGACGTCGTTCAGGGAGAAAAAGCCGCCGTCGTCGAGCGGCTGGGGATGGTCTTGCGCCTCGTTTGCGCTTTCGGGTTTGTCGTTATGAGCCATACGTTCCTCTTTTAGGTTGCAACGCAAGCATTATAAAACGCGGTAAACGCGACGAGCCGGTGGGTTGGTTTCGATTCTGTTTCGTGGCTTGCGGCCGACAGGTGTATTTGCGGGTACAGGCCAAGTCGCGGTCGTGCGTCTGGGGATTATACTGAGACAAGCATAAAGAATCGGCGCCCCTGTTGTGCGCCGTGGCATTAAGAGGTGCATATGGCAGAGAAACTCATTCCGCTGGAGGACGCGCAGTCGATTGTTCTGTCGCACGTTGCTCCGGCCGATCTCGTCGAGATTCCCGTGTGGCAGGCCACCGGTCTTCCCTTGGCGGTGGCCGACATCGACATCTCGCCGTTTGCCAACAGTGCTATGGACGGATATGCCGTGTGCTCGGCGGACTTGGCGCAGGCATCTGGCGAGGCGCCGGTGACGCTCGACGTTATCGGACACGAGGCCGCGGGCCATGTGTTTGAGGGCGCAATCGGCGCGGGCGAGACGGTCCGCATCATGACGGGCGCGCCGGTACCCGAAGGTGCCGATGCCGTGGTGAAGTACGAGATCGTCGATGTGCTCGACGGTGACGGCAACGAGGGCTCGCGTGTGAGGTTCTCGGCGCCGGCCAAGGTGGGGGAGAACGTTCGCTCGGCTGCTGAGGAAGCCCATGCCGGCGACGTCGTGATGCGCGCCGGCGAGGTTGTGGCTCCGGCGGGCGCCGGCCTGCTGGCGAGCGCCGGGTATGCGAACGTGAAGGTACATGCCGCTTCGCGCGTGGGCATTATCTCGCTGGGCACGGAGCTGGTCGCGCCGGGTGAGCTGCCGGCGCGCGGGCAGATTCGCGATTCCAACTCGTCGGCGTTGATGGCCGAAGCACTCGATGCCGGCGCCGAGCCCGTGTTCTACGGCATTGCACCCGATGATGAGCAGGCGATTGCCGAGCTGGTGCATCGCGCCACGCGAGAGTGCGATTTTGTCATTACGAGCGGTGGCGCCTCTTCGGGCGATTACGACTATGTGACGGCGCTGGTCAGGCGCGAGGGCGAGGTGCTGTTCGACCGCATCTCGATGCGTCCGGGCAAGGCCATCACGTTTGGCTTGCTCGGGGGTAAGCCCTACCTGGGGCTTTCAGGTAATCCGGCCGCGGCGTATGTAGGCTTTGAGATGCTCGCCCGCCCGGCGATTCGTAAGATGCGCGGCTTTGCCGAGGGTGCGCGTCCCGTGCAACAGGCGACGCTCACGCATGGCGTGAAAAAGCGACAGCATCGCCGCTTCTTCGATCGCGCCACGGTTTTGCGCGACCCCGAGACCGGTGAGTTGTTGGTGACCGAGGCTAAGACGCAGAATTCGGCGCTGCTCGGCACGATGCAGCGGGCCAACTGCCTGCTGCGTATTGACGAAGGACCGTGCGAGCTCAAGGCGGGCGACGTCGTGGATGTCGTGCGTGTCGACCTGCCTGAGGACGCCGTGTTGTAGGAGGAATGCTATGGAGTTGAAGATATCGATCGTGACGTGTTCGGACACGCGCGATCTTGCACAGGACGAGGCTGGAGCCGTGCTCGAGGAACTCATCGTGGCGCAGGGATGGACGGTCTCCTCACACGTGGTCGTGCGCGACGACGTCAGCGAAATCGGTGATGCCATTGCGAAAGCCGCCGATGAGTGCCACGCCAATGTCGTGCTCACCTGCGGTGGCACGGGTCTTTCGATGCGCGATGTGACGCCCGAGGCGACGCGTACCGTCTGCGACCGTGATGTGCCGGGTATTGCCGAGGCAATCCGTGCCTACTCCATGACCAAGACGCGCCGCGCCATGCTCACGCGCGCAGTGTGCATGCAGCGTGGGCATACGCTTGTCATCAATTTTCCGGGATCTACGAAAGCCGCCCGCGAAAGCTGGGAGGCCGTGAGCGACCAGCTGGAGCATGCGGCCCAAATGACGGCGGGCGGCGGGCACACCAAATAAGCGCACTACCTGCGGCGGAGCGACCTTACGGGCTGTTCCGCCTTTTTTATGCAGCGACAGCGGGGGCCGTTTCGTGGTTATCGGTAAAAGATAATTATCAGGTGAGGAATATTTATCGCAAACATTATTCGCACGAAAGTATAATCTAATTACAGAATAAAGCCCGTGGCGGGGTGCCCGGGCGTCGCGTTCGAAAGGGTTGAACATGTTCGATATGGTTTCTCGCCGCGGATTCGTCTCGCTTTCTGCTGTCGCTGCTGCCGGCCTTGGCCTTGCCGGCTGCTCCGGCAACAAGGCGTCCGAGCCGACTGGCTCCGATGCCGGTTCTGCTAAGGCATCTTCCAAGAAGGCTGTCGAGCTGCAGGTCTTCGCTGCTAACTCCCTCGAGAAGGCCCTGCCCGAGGTCCAAGAGCTCTACACCGACCAGACCGGCACCACGTTTGCCGACACGCAGTTTAAAGCCTCCGGCGACCTCGTCGAGCAGATGCGTGCCGGTGCCACGGTCGACGTGCTTATCACCGCTTCCAAGGGTACCATGGATGACGCTGAGACCGCAGAGCTCGTCGACGCCGACACGCGTGAGGACATGTTCGTCAACGACCTCGTGATCATTCGCGCCGAGGGTTCCGACACCAAGGTTGAGGCCATCGCCGACGTCGCGAACCTAGACGGCAAGATCGCCATCGGCGACGCCAAGACCGTTCCCGCCGGTAAGTACGCCAACCAGGCCCTGGCTTCCGTGGGCCTCTACACCGGCACCGAGGGCGACGACGGCGAGTACGCGCCCGAGCTCGCCGACAAGGTCGCACTGGCCGACAAGGTTGGCACCGCTGCTTCTTACGTCTCTACAGGCGACTGCCTGGCCGGTTTTGTCTACAGCTCCGATATCTTCCGCTACGACGGCATCGAGGAGGCCTTTGTGTGTCCCGAGGACTCGCACAAGCCCATCGTGTACCCGGGTGCCGTTGCCGAGAGCTCCGAGCACGCCGACGAGGCCAAGGCGTTCATCGACTTCTGTCTGTCCAACAAGAAGGCCCAGAAGATTTGGGCTAAGTACGGCTTTGAGCTTTCCGCGTAGTGCGGCTTGGCGCGATAATTCCATCGTTTTGTGTTTCACTCCGTCCTTGTATTCGCTTGGAGCTTTTCGTGCTTAATAGATTCCGCATGCTTGTCGCCTGTGCTTTGACCTTCGCGCTTTGCTGGGTGCCGGGATTTGCGTTTGCTGGGGACGCTGAGGACGGGGCCCAGGTTGCTGCGACCGCTCATGGGCTTTCCTATGGGATCGAGGGTTTTGAGCGGTTGGCCAAGGGGACCGCTCGTGCCATGGAGGGCCAGCCTGAGGGCTACCGGTTTCCCGTTGACGAGGATGTGGACCTTGTAGTGGCGCCTGCTGCCGATCGCGTTGTGGTGTGGATATCGCCCAAGGCGGTCGAGAAGTATGGATTGGATCCGCAGGATAACGAGTGCGTATCGGGTCTCAAGGCCCTCGTCTGTAAGCTCGACAGTGCAAACTGCATGGGAGGTGCGCAGCTAGGGGACGTGGATCTTCCTTGGTATGTTACGGCGGAAACAACGTTTGAGGCCGGCGGGTATACCTATGGCTTTGACGAGCGCGGTGCGGATGGGGACCGCTATGTGGTGATTGCATCAGCCTCGGGTGATGCCAAGGGCGGCGCGCGTTGGCTTGATAGCGCTCAAATGGTAGAGGCATCGTCTGTCGTGTTGCGGGACGAGCGGGGGCCCTTGACCTCTCTGGCCTCCTTTTTGGGCGACATCGACTATCGCCCGTTTTTGGTGTCCATAAAAACGAGCGGCCTTGCCCTGCTGATTTCCTTTGCGCTGGGCCTGTTCGCCGCGTGGAAGACCATGGGTACCTCGAGTCGCATCAAGGGCCTGCTCGATTCGGTCTTCACGATTCCTATGGTGCTGCCGCCAACGGTCTGCGGCTTTCTGCTCCTCATGCTGTTTGGCCGCTCGACCGGAGTGGGCCAGTGGCTCATCGCGCACGGCGTCTCGCTTGTCTTTACCTGGCCGGCGGCGGTGATATCTGCCGTGGTGGTGTCGTTCCCGCTCGTCTATCGTACGGCACTCGGCGCCTTTGAGAGCCTCGACACGCAGATGCTCGATGCGGCGCGCACGCTGGGCTGGTCCGAGCGTCGCATCTTCACCAAGCTTATGATGCCCCTTGGGTGGCCTTCTATTGCCGCCGGTACGGTCCTCGCTTTTGCCCGCGCCATGGGAGAGTTTGGTTGCACCCTGTTCTTTGCGGGTAACTACGTCGGCATTACGCAGACCATCCCCATCGCCATCTACTTTGAGTGGATGGGCGGCAATACGTCGGTGGCCCTCTTTTGGGTCGTGGTCGTAATAGCGTTCAGCTTCCTGGTCATTCTGTTCATCAATATGTATACGGCGCATTCGCAAAAGTACCGTGAGCGCGGCCTGTCCCGCGCGGAGCGCAAGCAGGCCAAGCAGCTGGGCGGCCAGACCGATTCGCTCGACCCAGTCGGCGGCGATGCACTGCGTATCGATCGCGAGGCGCTGGCCGAGCTTATGCACGATGACACGGTCGCAAAGGGAGGTCGATAAGCCATGTCGCTTGTTCTGGATATCAAAAAGCGCTATCCGGGGTTCACTCTCGACATCCAACTCGAAGCCGGCGAGGAGCGCGTGGCCCTGCTGGGCGCCTCGGGTTGCGGCAAGAGCTGTACGCTGCGCTGCATCGCCGGTGTGGAGACGCCCGACGAGGGTAAGATCGTTGTCAACGGCGTGACCTTTTTTGACTCGGCGGCGGGCATCAACCTGTCGCCCCAGGAGCGAAAATGCGCCCTGCTGTTCCAAAACTATCAGCTGTTTCCCAACATGACGGTGGCCGATAACGTATGTGCCGGTGTAAAGGATGCGGGCGACGCCGCCGCGCGCAAAAAGCTCGCCGAGCGCTATCTGGGCATTTTCGGTCTGGCCGATTTTGCCGACCGATATCCCGCGCGCCTTTCGGGCGGGCAGCAGCAACGCGTGGCGCTTGCCCGTATGGTGGCGGCGCATCCGGGCATCTTTATGTTCGACGAGCCCATGAGCGCGCTCGATTCCTATCTTAAGAGCGCACTCGAGCAGAACATGCTCGACCTGTTCGACGTCTGTAACCGCACCGTGCTCTACGTGAGCCACGACATCGACGAGGCGTGCCGCCTGTGCCAGCGCATCTGCGTGATGCACGACGGGCATGTTGAGGAGACTGGCTCCGTTGAGGATGTGGTCCGCCGTCCGCAGACGCTGGCGGCGCTCCGCCTGACGGGCTGCAAGAACACAAGCCGGGCGCGCAAGATCGGCGACGAAGAAGTTGAGGCCCTCGACTGGGGCATGACCTTTAACGTGGGTCGCGAGATTCCCGATGACGTGGCGTACCTGGGTATTCGCGCAAGCTACTTCCATGTTGACAATCGCGCTGAGCGAGGCCGCAACAGCTATGACTTGCACGTGGCCCGCGTGAGTGATTCGCGCTTTGAGCGGCTGGTGTTGCTGGACGTGCCGCGCGTCGATGCGCCCACGCGTCTGCAGTGGAAGGTCAACAAGGTGGGCATGCCTGTCGACGCGCTGCCGCAAGCAGGCGAGACGCTGCGCATGCATTTTGATGCCAGCAGGATCCATTTGGTTTGTCGATAGCGCCGGGTAATGCCGTCGGGGATATAAGCCTCGGCGGCTTTGTCTTGCCGCTCGCCGAATGAGGGACGACAAACTCTTACCAATCAAGATAATTTTTTATTAAACGACGACGCACGACGCTGTCGTACGAATGTCAACGGTGTTCGTCTGGACGATGACCGTTGATATAGTTGACCTTAACTTGTAAAGGAGGGTACGCATATGCCGCAGACGACATACATTCGCCGCGTTGCCGCGCGTGCCCTATATATGGCTCGGAGCCGCATATGAGCAGGTATGTTCACGGCTCCGGGAGAGACGACGCACAACTAAATAATCGACCGCAAAGCAGGTTCCCCAAAATTCCGGGTTTAGGCGCGGCTGGGTTTTCGCCATCCACCGTGCAGCAATACCGTAGCTATTCATTTTTGGTTCGAGAGGGGAACCGTTATGGCTGAAGAATTCGATTTCCATCCGATGTGGGAGAGCCTCGGCATGAATCTTGCCGATCACGACATGCTACTGGGCGCCGTGGGCCAGATGTACGGCGACATGTTCCTGACGCAGAACAATCGCCCCAAGTCCACGTCCTACCTGGACTTTGTGGCCACCAACATCCACAGCGGCCGCATTAAGGAGATGCTCGACAAGAAGGAGGCTGGCGAGGCCACCAAGATCGTGGGCTCGTTCTGTGTGTACGTGCCCGAGGAGATCGTGCTTGCCTGTGACGGCATTCCCGTTGGTCTGTGCTCGGGTGCCGATTGGGCAACCGATAAGGTCGAGGAGCACCTGCCGCGCAACACCTGTCCGCTTATCAAGAGCTTTGCCGGCTTTAAGCTGGGCGAGGTCTGCCCCTACATTGAGTCGAGTGACTTGGTGGTAGGCGAGAACACCTGCGACGGCAAGAAGAAAGCCTACGAGTTCTTTGCCACGCAAAAGAACACGTACGTCATGGATATTCCCAACGTACACGACGAGTCGACGCTCGTGACCTGGAAGGCCGAGGTCAAGAAGCTCGCCGCCAAGATCGAGGAAGAGTGTGGCGTCAAGATTACGCCCGAGCGTCTGAAGGCCGCCATCCACGCCGTCAATGAGAAGCGTCGCGCCCTGCAGCGCCTCGCTGCCACGCGCGCTGCCGACCCAGCGCCCATCAGCGGTCTAGACAGCCTGCTGACCGTTCAGGCCGCCTTTATGGATGACACGCCGCGTCTGACCGGAGCCATTAACGATATGGCGGCTGAGTGCGAGCAGCGTGTCGAGGCCGGCGAGGGCGTGGCGCCCAAGGGGACCAAGCGCATCCTGTACACCGGTACGCCCATGGCCGTGCCCAACTGGAAGCTGTTCAACCTCATCGAGAAGGCCGGCGGCGTTGTGGTAGGTGAGGAGTCCTGCACGGGCTCGCGCTACTACAAGGACCTGGTCGACGAGTCCGGCGAGGCGGTCGACGAGATGCTCGATGCCGTCGCCGAGCGCTACTTTAAGATCAACTGCGCTGTCTTTACGCCCAACGACCAGCGTATGAAGGACATTGTCCAGATGGCCAAGGACCTGCATGCCGACGGCATCGTCGACGTGGCCTTGCAGTTCTGCACGCTCTACGAGATGGAGTCGTTTGCCGTGGAGAAGGCCGCCGAAGAGGCCGGCATCCCGTTTATGCACATCACGACCGACTACGCCGGCGAGGATGCAGGCCAACTGCAAACCAGGATTGAGGCTTTCTTGGAAACCATTTAGGGCTATCCGGTCCAGCGGCTTCCCCAAGCACCCGATCTTGCCGTTCAAACCATCTCTTGCATACCAAAGTACGCGGCGCTCCTCTTTCACGGCAACCTCGGGCACCTGGGAAAGCCGTTTCCTTGGTTGGTTAAAAGGTTTGTTAAGGAGTTATATGTCGGAAAATATTGAGCAGCCGTTGCCGTCCACGTTTGAGGAGTTCAACGAGCAACGCAAGGCGGCGTTTATTCGCGTCAAGGATTATAAGCAGGCGGGTAATCGCCTGGTCGGTTTTCTGTGCAGCTACACGCCGCTCGAGATTATCGATGCCGCGGGGGCTGCGAGCGTGGCGCTGTGCGGCACGTCCGACGAGGTGATTCCCGAGGCCGAGAAGGTGCTGCCGGCAAATCTGTGTCCGCTCATCAAGTCGACCTACGGTTTTACCTATTCGCAAAAGTGCCCGTTTACGTACTTTAGCGACATGATCATCGGTGAGACCACCTGCGACGGCAAGAAGAAGATGTACGAGCTGCTCAACGAGCTCAAGCGCACGCACATTCTGCATCTTCCGCAGGGTCGCGATCGCGCCTACGAGCGTGAAGGCTGGTACGAGGAGTGCCGCCTGCTCAAGGAGGAGCTCGAGGGCTTCTACGGTATCACGATTACCGACGATGACCTGCGCGCTGCCGTGCGCCGTCGCAATCGCCTGCGTGCGGCCCAGCTCGAGATGTTTGCGCTGCAGGCCAACCAGCCGGCGGCCATGAGCGGCGTCGACCTGATGAGCACCATGTTTGCTGGTACGTTCAGCTTTGATATCGAGGCCTATATGCAGCAGCTGGAGCAAAAGGTCGCCAAGCTGCGCGAGGCCTACGACGCGGGCGAGCGCCCGGTTGCGGCGGATGCCAAGCGCATTCTGATCACCGGCTGCCCGGTGGGCGGTGTGATCAACAAGATCGGTCGCACCATCGAGTCCAACGGCGGTGTGGTCGTGTGCATGGACGACTGCTCGGGCGAGCGCACGGCGGCCATGATGATCGACCCGGAGGCTCCCGACATCCTTCGCGCCATCGCCGACCGCTACCTGGATATCAACTGCTCGGTCATGACGCCCAACGACGGTCGCATGGGTAACACGCTGGCTATGTGCGAGAAGTACCATGTCGATGGCGTGGTCGAGAGCGTGCTGCAGGCCTGCCACACCTTCAACGTTGAGAGCGCGCGCATGCAGGAGGCTGTCGAGGGTGCGGGCATTCCGTACATGAAGATTGAGACCGATTACAGCAATGGCGACATGGGTCAGATCGAGACGCGCATCGCTGCCTTCATCGAAACCCTGTAGGACGAATGCGGCAAAGAACCAGCCGCTTTGCCGCATAGAAGGAGGATGCCGTGGTTGGCATTGGTATCGACATAGGCTCGACGGCCGCGAAGGCTGCGGTGGTGGAGACGGACAGCGCCATTGCGTGGACCTGCGTCATGCCGACGGGGTATTCGTCGGTCGATGCGGCCGAGCGTCTACGCGGTGAGCTCGCCGCAGCCGGCTATGACGTGACGGGCGACGATGTTCGCGTGATCGCGACCGGCTACGGCCGTGTCGCCGTGCCCTATGCGCATAAGGTCGTGACCGAGATTACCTGCCACGGTACCGGTGCCGTGCGTCTGTTTGGCGACCATGGCACCGTGATCGATGTGGGTGGTCAGGACACCAAGGTTATCCAGCTTAAAGGCGGTCGCGTGGCCAAGTTCGCCATGAACGACAAGTGCGCTGCTGGCACGGGGCGCTTTTTGGAGATCATGGCCGACCGCCTAGGCATTTCCCAGCAGCAGATGGCAGACCTCGCCCGCACCGGCGAGCCTACCAAGATTTCCAGCATGTGCACGGTGTTTGCCGAAAGCGAGGTCATCAGCCTGATCGGTCGCGGTGAGCCGCGCGAGAACATTGCACGTGGCGTGATCGACAGCGTGGTCTCGCGCGTGGCGACCATGGCCGGGCAGGCCGCGGGCGCCCCGTACTACCTGACCGGTGGCCTGTGCGAGAACGCCTTCGTGGTGGAGCGGTTGGGCGAGCTGCTGGGGTCGCCGGTGACCACCTCGCCCCAGGCTCGCTTTGCCGGAGCGATTGGCGCGGCGATTCGCGCACAGGCGCTCAATTAATGCATCCGCCGTAGGCTCGCATTCATGCGTATACTGGGAGAAAATGATTGACCGATGAGAGGAGGTATCGATGGCTGACGATCAGATTAAGCTCACGTCTATGACGACCGCGAGCGGTTGAGCCGCTAAATTGGCTCCCGGAGCCCTCGCCCAGGTCCTGGGCGATTTACCCAATGTGCATAACGACAACCTGCTCGTGGGGTTTGATACTTCCGACGATGCGAGCGTCTTCCGCGTAGGGGAGAACCTGGGGCTCGTGCAGTCCATCGACTTCTTCCCACCGATGGTCGACGACCCGTTTCTGTTTGGCCAGATCGCCGCAGCCAACTCGCTGTCGGACATTTACGCCATGGGCGGGCGGCCGAGCCATGCCATGAACTTGCTGTGCATCCCGAGCTGCCTGGGCGTCGAGGTCGCCGGCCAGATTCTGGCAGGTGGCGCCGACAAGTGCGTCGAGGCGGGTTGCTCCATCGCGGGCGGTCACACCATCAACGACGACGAGCCCAAGTACGGCCTGTCCGTGAGCGGTTTTGTCGCGCTCGACCGTATGCTCGCCAACAGCGGCGCGCACGTGGGCGATGTTCTGCTGCTGACCAAGGCGATCGGCTCGGGCATCATCACCACGGCCATTAAGGGCGAGCTTATCGAGCAGGACGAGGCCGCAGCCATGTTTGACTCGATGCGCGCCCTCAACGAAGCCCCGATTCGTCTGGCCGAGGGACTCGGGCTTCACGGCTGCACCGACATTACGGGCTTTGGCCTGATCGGGCATGCGTGCGAGATGGCCGAGGGCTCGGGCGTGCAGATTGAGCTCGCGTCGGGGGCGGTGCCGCTCTTTGACCAGGTGCTTGATATGGCGCGTCTGGGCATTATCCCCGCGGGCTCCTACCGCAACCAGGACTTCTTTGGCCCGCGCGTGGCGGCTGACGAGGACCTGGAGCCGGGCATGCTCGACGCGCTGTACGATCCACAGACGTCTGGTGGTCTGCTTATCGCGGCACCTGCTGCCGATGTGGATGAGCTTACGCGTCGCCTGGATGCCGAAGGACGTATCGCCGCCGTTGTCGGGCGCGTGTGCGAGGCGGAGCCGGGCGGTCCTGCCGTCCGCGTTGTTCGCTAGCCCGCACGTTTATGTAACTGTTTCCCGTTCTCTAGAACGGTTCTTTCGAAAGGAATTTGCTATGTCTACCAAAATTGAAGTCAATGCCATGGGCGATGCCTGCCCGCTGCCCGTCGTCAAGACGCTTAAGGCACTCAAACAGCTTGATGGCGAGGGTGCCGTGGTGACCTCGGTCGACAACGAGACCGCCGTCAAGAACATCTCCAAGATGGCGCAGGAGAAGGGCTGCACGGCCTCGGTCGAGAAGGTTTCTGACGCCGAGTGGCACGTGACCGTGGCGGCCTCTGGCACCGTTGCCGTGGCCGATCCCGAGCAAGATGGCGCTGCCTTCTGTGATGCCAGCGCCGGCAAGGGCAAGCTCGTCATTTCCGTCTACACCGACTGCATGGGCCGTGGCGACGACGAGCTGGGCCACAAGCTCATGAAGGCCTTCATCTTTGCCGTGACGCAGCAGGAGGAGCTGCCCGCGACCATGCTGTTCTACAACGGCGGCGCCAAGCTCACCGTAGAGGGCTCTCCGGTACTCGACGACCTGAAGGGTCTGGCCGAGCAGGGCGTCGAGATCCTTACCTGTGGCACCTGCCTCGACCACTATGGCATTAAGGACCAGCTTGCAGTAGGCGAGGTCACCAATATGTACGTGATCGTGGAGAAGATGGAACAGGCCGTGCGCGTCGTGCGCCCGTAGCGTATTGGTTGGAGTTGCCATGAGGGAGAAGCGCCCGGCGCTTGTCATCACGTTTCCCACCACGGCGGCCGCCATGGGCTGCGAGTCCCTGTGCATCGAGCGCGGCCTTCCCGGGCGAACGATTCCCGTGCCCGGGGAGGTCGCTGCCGGCTGCGGTCTGGCGTGGAAGGCGTTGCCTGCCGATGAGGAACTGCTGCGCAGCGAGCTTGCCGCGGCGGGCGTTCCCACCGAGGGCTATACCGTGATTGATATGTGGGAGGTCGTGCGATGATCTACCTGGATAACGCGGCGACGACCATGCACAAGCCGCAGACGGTCATCGATGCCGTGACGCAGGCGATGTGCTCGCTCGGCAATGCTGGGCGCGGTGCCACGTCGGGTGCGCTCGATGCGGCGCGTACCATCCACGGCTGCCGCGCCAAGCTTGCGCGCTTGCTGGGTTGCCCGAGGGCGGACCATGTGTGCTTTACGCCCAACTCCACCGCGGCGCTCAACACCGTCATCAATGGCGTGGTGTGCCCCGGCGACCGTGTGGTCACGACGGTGCTTGAGCACAACTCCGTGCTGCGTCCGCTTAACCGCCTTGCGGCAGAGCAGGGCGTGACCGTTGAGCATGCGGGCTGCGACGCGAACGGCGCGCTCGACTACGACGAGCTCGAGCAGCTGGTCACGCCGGGCACGCGTGCCGTGGTGGTGACGCACGCCTCCAATGTGACCGGCAACGCGGTCGACGTTTCGCGTGTGTCTGCCATCGCGCATGCGGCAGGTGCGCTGGTGATCGTCGACGCCTCGCAGTCTGCCGGCACGGCGAAGATTGACATGGATGCCATGGGACTTGACGTCGTGTGCTTTACCGGCCACAAGGGGCTTATGGGACCTCAAGGCACCGGCGGCCTGGCCGTGGCGGAAGGCATTGACGTGGCTCCGTGGGCCATGGGTGGCACCGGTGTTCACAGCTTCGATGAGCTGCAGCCGCTTGAGTGGCCCACGCGCCTTGAGGCGGGCACGCTCAACGGTCACGGTATCGCAGGCCTTTCCGCCGGTCTCGACTTTATCGAGGCACAAGGCGGGGTCGAGGCGATTGCGGCGCATGAGCGCTCGCTTGCAGAGCGCTTCCTCGACGGCGTTCGCGAAATCCCCGGCATTGCGCTCTACGGTGCGTTTGACCAACCCGCGCGCTCGGCGATCGTCTCACTCAACGTGGGTGATATCGATTCGGCCGAGATCTCGGACGCGCTCATGCAAGGGTGGGGGATTGCGACGCGTCCCGGCGCCCATTGCGCTCCGCTCATGCACCGCGCGCTCGGGACCGAGCGCCAGGGTGTCGTTCGCTTTTCGTTTGGGTATTTCAACACGGACGAAGAAGTCGATACCGCGATTGACGCTTTGCGCGATTTAGCCTGCTAGAGCGTATATACTTGCGGGACGGGTCTTTTGCCCGTCCCGTTTTTGTTTCGACCCGAAAGGTGTGCCCATGGCCTCATCCGCCCCGCGCGGTCTGCGTTCCGACCATGTCGTTACCGTCGGCATTGCGCTGTTCTCGATGCTCTTTGGCGCCGGTAACCTCATCATTCCGCCGCTGCTGGCACTTCAGGCCGGCACGGCCACGCCGCTTGCCATGATCGGCTTTTTGATTGCCGCTATCGGTCTGCCCGTCATGGGTTTTATCGCCGTAGCGCTTGCCGGAACGGCGCGCGAGCTTGCCGGCCGCGTGCACCCCAAGTTTGGCGAATTCTTCGTTGCGGCGGTCTACCTGGCCATCGGTCCGTGCCTGGCCATTCCGCGCACAAGCTCTACGGCGTTCGAAATGCTGGTGCCGCTGCTACCCGAGGGTGTTTCACTCGGCACGGCACGTCTGGTGTTTGCCATCGGGTTCTTCGTCGTCGCGTTTGCGCTCACGCTGCGCCCGGGTGTCATCACACGCGTGCTCGGTCGCATTACGGGCCCCGCGCTCATTGCGCTCATCGTGCTCGTCGTGGGTGCTGCCGTGATCTCGCCGCTGGGACCGGCTGCCGCGCCTCAGGCTCCCTACGATGCAGGCGCCGCCGTGCAGGGCTTTCTGACTGGCTATCAGACCATGGACCTGCTCGCGTCGCTCGCCTTCGGCATCATCATCGCCGAGACCATCCACGAGCTGGGTGTTACCGATGACAAGCGCGTGGCCTTCGAGATTTCGCGTTCCGGCGTGATCGCAGGCGTGCTTATGGCCATCATCTACTGCGGCTTGGGCCTTGCCGGTATGCAGCTCGGCACCGTGATGCCCGACGCTACCAACGGTGCTGCCATCCTCGCTCGC
>CABUNB010000035.1 GCA_902492755.1 uncultured Collinsella sp.
CCCTTGAAGTTGAACGTCAGATTGTCCAAATGCGGCCCGCGCAGCGTCGACCGGTTACGGCGTTTGTAAAACGCCGTAACCTACTGAATGAGCATCGCGTCGCCAAAGCTGAAGAAGCGGTAGCGCTCCTCGATGGCGGCGGCGTAGGCATCCATGATCTGGTCGCGGGTGGCAAGCGCGCTCACGAGCATCATGAGCGTAGAGCGCGGCACGTGGAAGTTCGTGATCAGCGCGTCGACCACGTGATAGGTCGAGCCGGGCATGAGGTAGAGCTGCGTCGTCGCGTTCTCGCGCACCACGATGTCACCGCGGCCGAGCGTGTCGGCGCCGTCCTCACGGCCCTCAAAATAGCGCGCCGTCACGGCCGGATCGGACACCGGCGCGTCCGCGTCAAACGCGCTCTCGAGCGAGCGCACTGCGGTGGTGCCGACGGCGATCACGCGATGCCCTTCGGCCTTCGCCTTATGCACGGCGTCGACAACCTCCTGCGACACGTGGTAGCGCTCGGTGTGCATGACGTGCTGCGTGGGGTCGTCCTCCTCCACCAGACGGAAGGTATCGATGCCGACCTCGAGCTCGACAGCGGCAAACTTCGCGCCCTTGGCCTCGATAGCCGCCATGAGCTCGGGTGTGAAGTGCAGGCCCGCCGTGGGAGCAGCGGCCGAATGCTCCTCCTTCATGGCGTACACGGTCTGGTACTTCTCGGGGTCGCCCTCGTAGTCGGTAATGTAGGGCGGTAGTGGCACATGGCCGGCGGCATGAATAGCCTCATCAAGCGTGCGCGGCTCGCCAGTGGCATTGCAACCGACCGGCTCAAAGCGCACCAGACGGCCGCCGCGACTGTCGGTGACAAAGTCGACGATCTCGGCCGTCAGCACCACGGGAGCCCCCTCGGGCGCATGGGCGCCACCGGCACGATACTCGATCTGAGCGCCGGGCTTCAAACGCTTCCCCGGCTTGACCAGACACTCCCAAACGTGGCCCAGCGGATCCGCGTCCTCGCGGCGCTTGAGCAGCAGCGTCTCGACCACGCCGCCCGAGCCGGCCTTGCGGCCGATCAGGCGGGCCGGCATCACGCGCGTCTGGTTGATGACGAGCACGTCACCCGGTTCGATGTAGTCGATGACGTCGCGGAAGATGCGGTGCTCGACGGTGCCGCCGTGCTCCAGCGGCGCCCCCGCCTCGGAACCCTTGCGGTCAACCACCAGCAGACGACAGGAGTCGCGCGGCTCGACGGGCGCCTGGGCGATGAGCTCTTCGGGCAGGTTGTAATCAAAATCATCGGTACGCATAGACACGTCAGATTCTCCTTATATAGGTAAAGTCCGCTCTACATCCTAGCAGGCTGCCAGCTCAAAAGAACTACTTTTTGGACGCTTTGCGCTCGTCGCGGATGCGGGCGCGGTCCATGGCCGCCTCGACGGCCGAGAATCGGCAACCGCAGTAATTCTGCCGATACATGCCCAGCTCGCGCGAACGACGCGTGGCCTCGGGATAATACGGGCGAAAATCGCGAATCACCGGAGTGAGACCGCGGGCGGCAGCCAGACGCTCCAACACATCATTGCAGATTCCGAACAACTGATACGGCGAGACGGCGAGCGTCGTGCCCACATATTCAAACCCGTGCTCCTGGGCCACGCGGCATGCCTCGGCCAGACGCAGGGCATAGCACGCACGACAGCGACGGGGTCGATCGGCGCCCAACGGGGCCACACCGGCCTCCCAGCGCTCGCGGTCCTCGCCTGCCTCAATGAGCTCGATGCCGCCGTCGGTACACCACCGGCGCAGCTCGTCCAGGCGGCGCTGCCATTCATCGCGCGGCTGAATATTGGGGTTGGTCCAGCAAATCGTGGGCTCAAACCCCTCCTCGCGCAGCAGGCGAACCGGCTCAAGCGAGCATGGTGCACAGCAAGCATGCAGCAGCAACGACTTCATCAACATCTCCTCCCCCACAATAAGTAGCCTTTTTGGGACGGGGCTATTTTGACTACTTTTGACGTAAGGCGGTCAAAAATACCTATCTCCAAAAAGTAGTCAAAAAAGCCCCGTCCCAAAAAGACTACTTTCCGAAAAAGCGCACGCCAAAAGATGTGTCCTCACAGGCAACAATGCAGCGGTCGCGCAAAATGGTCCGCACGTAATACCAGTCGCCCACACAGCCCGACAAATGCAAGCCGGCCGCCAGGTAACACAGCAGTGGATAGCCCGAAAACGCAAAGCCCAAGGCAAACGCTGTCGTCACAACAACCGTCGGCGCCAGGCAAACCGCCACGTACCGCCGGCGCGAATACACAACGCCCTCGGTGCAGGCATAGATCATCGCCGTCTCGCGATTCGCCCCAAAGGTCACCCGCGCGCCCGCGGGCGCCAGCAGCTTAAAGAACACGCCATGCACAAGCTCGTGAACTGCAAACGACGCCGCCGAAACCGCAGCCAAGCCAACGATCCAGCCCACGACCGCCGTCCAGCCGCCCGTATCAGCAGCATCCAGGTCAACGGGCCCGCCCAGCAGCATAAACACCGGCACCAGGCACACGGCAAACACACCGACTACGACCATCCCCCACACGAAGCAAGCGTGCAGGAAATCCTCGTCTTCAAACGCATGTATGTTGGAAATCTCATTCATAGTATCTTAGGATAGCGCCCCTGCCACGTACCCGTCCGCATGTGCGATAATGTTGAACGATATGCACGAATTGACCACCGCGCCGCCGCGCCCCGCGCCCGGCCGCGCCTCCACCATATGTGAAGGAGTCCCATGGCATCCAAATACTCCATGAACGACCGTCCCAGCTGGCCGCGCCGCGCCATCGTTACCGCCGGCGAGCCCTACGGCAACAAGGGCCTGCACTTTGGCCACGTTGGCGGCGTCTTTGTCCCGGCCGACTTCTTCGCCCGTTTCCTTCGCGACCGCCTGGGCCGCGAGAACGTCATCTTCACCTCGGGCACCGACTGCTACGGCTCGCCCATCATGGAGAGCTACCGCAAGCTCACGGAGAACGAGGGCTACGACAAGTCCATGAGCGAGTACGTCGAGTCCAATCACTCCCGCCAGGCCGCGACCCTCAACAATTACAACATCAGCTGCGACATCTACGGCGGCTCGGGCCTTGAGCCGGCGGCCCAGATCCACAACGAGGTGACCGCCGAGATTATCGAGCGCCTGCACGAGCAGGGCACCATCTCCAAGCGCTCCACGCTGCAGTTCTACGACGCCAAGGCCGGCACGTTCCTCAACGGCCGCCAGGTCATCGGCCGCTGCCCCATCCAAGGTTGCAAGTCCGAGAAGGCGTACGCCGACGAGTGCGACCTGGGTCACCAGTTTGAGCCCGAGGAGCTTATCGCACCCAAGAGCCAGCTCACCGGCGAGGTGCCCGAGCTGCGCCCGGTCGACAACCTCTACTTCGACCTGCCGGCCTACCTCGACTTTATGAAGACCTACACCGCCAAGCTCGCCCAGAACCCGCAGGTTCGCTCCGTGGTCTCCAAGACCATGGAGGAGTGGCTGCTGCCGGCTCAGCTCTACATTCAGAACAAGTTCCGCGAGGCCTTCGATGCCGTCGAGGATCAACTCCCCGAGCACACCGTGCTGGAGCCCGAGGGCAACAAGAGCAGCTTTACCGTCGCCTTCCCCAGCTGGAAGGAACGCGACGACGCCCACACGGTGCTCGCCAACGGCGGCGTGCGCTTCCGCAGCGGCAAGGCGCTCGTGCCCTTCCGCATCACCGGCAACATCGACTGGGGCGTTCCGGTGCCCCAGGTCGACGGCGTGAACAACGTCACCTGCTGGTGCTGGCCCGAGAGCCTGTGGGCGCCCATCAGCTACACCCGCACCGTACTCGCACGCGATGCCAAGGCCGCCGGTGTGACCGAGGGTGTCGCCGCCCAGGATGCCGCCCTCATGGGCGAGCCCGCCGCCGATTCCACGCAGGTCCCCGCGCCCACCTACCAGCACAGCTCACTCGACTGGCGCGACTGGTGGTGCTCTGACGACGCACAGATCTACCAGTTCATCGGCCAGGACAACATCTACTTCTACTGCATCGCGCAGACCGCCATGTGGGAGGCCCTGGGTTGGAACCTTACGCAGAGCACCGTCAGCGCCTGCTATCACCTGCTCTACATGGGCAAAAAGGCGAGCTCGTCCTCGCAAACGCCTCCCCCGCCGGCAGACGACCTGCTCAACCACTACACCTGCGAGCAGATGCGTGCGCATTGGCTGTCGCTCGGCCTGTCCGAGAAGCCGGTGAGCTTTAGTCCCAAGGCATACGACACGCGCGTGACCGGCAAGGACAAGGACGGCAACGAGGTGCGTGCCTGCGACGACAAGCGCGTCATCGATCCAGCCCTTAAGGAGAGCGCCCTTTTGACCGGCGTCTTCAACCGCCTAGCCCGCAGCTGCTTCTACGGTGTCGCCATCAAGGAGGGCGACGAGAGCCCCTACCGCAACGGCTGCATCCCCGCCGGCGCCGCCTCCGCCACCGTGGTCGAAGCCGCCGAGCAGGCAGCTCTCGCCTTTGAGCAGGCCATGTACAAGTTCGAGACGCACCGCGCGCTCGCCGTGTGCGACGACTACCTGCGTGCCGCCAACAAGCGCTGGAGCGATGCTTCCAAGGCCGCCAACAAGCTCGAGGGCGAGCCAGCCAACACCGCCATGACGAAGGCCCTCGTCGACGCCTTTACCGAGCTGCGCATGGCAACCGTGCTCATGCACGGTATCGTCCCGGCCGGCTGCGAGCTCATCTGCGAGTACTTCGATGTCGATCCGGTCGCCTTCTTTAGCTGGGATAACATCTTTGCCTCCACGGACGAGTTTATGGAGAGCCTAGGCGAGAAGCCCGGCGAGCACCGCGTGAAGCCGCTGCCCCCGCGCTTCGACTTCTTTAGCAAGCACGAGAGCCAGTACTAAAGCACGCTAGCAGCGGTGCGCTCGGAAAGTAGTCAATTTGGGACGGGGCTATTTTGACTACCTTTCCGCCATCGCATGAGCTTTGGTTGATTTGCGTTAAAAGTAGTCAAAAAAGCCCCGTCCCAAATTGACTACTTTCAGTGAGATAGGAAGGAAAGACGGATGTCCAAGCCGCGTCGTCGTAAGCAGAAGAAGCAACCTAAGCCCGAGCTCAAGCTCAGGCAGTTTGCCGCCACCGAGCTTTCCGACCAGCTTGCCGCCCAACACTCCGCCGCCGACCTGCCGCGCTTTATGGTCGACACGGTCGCCGGCGCCTATGCACCCGCCGATGCTCAGCTCATGATCGAAGGCTTTGGCGCCGCAGCCACGCGCCCGGTCACGCTGCGCGCCAATACGCTCAAGGCGACCGCCGAGGACATTGCCGCCGCACTCGACGAGGCCGGCATCGCGCACCAAACCGTTACCTGGTACCCAGACGCCTTCATCCTGCCCGAGGCCCAGGTTTCCGACCTGTGGGACCTCGACATCTACCGCGACGGCAAGATCTACTTGCAAAGTCTGTCGTCCATGATGCCGCCGTTGGTCCTGGGCGCCCAGGCAGGCGAGGACATCCTGGACATGTGCGCAGCCCCTGGCGGCAAGACGACGCAGATCGCCGCCCTCACGCAGGGCCAGGCACACCTCACGGCCTGCGAGATGAGCATTCCCCGCGCCGAGAAGCTCGAAGCCAACCTCCACCGCCAAGGCGCAAAAAACGTGCCCGTCATGCGCATCGACGCACGCGAGCTTGACGAGTTCTTCCGCTTTGACCGTATCCTGCTCGACGCTCCCTGCACCGGCACGGGCACCGTCATCGGCGGCAACGAAAAGAGCCTGCGCGGCTTGACCGAGCAGCTACTCAACAAGTGCGCCCGCTCGCAGCGAGCACTTCTGGACCGCGCCATGGGAGCCCTCAAACCGGGCAGCACGCTCGTCTATTCGACGTGTTCGATCTTGCCGCAAGAAAACGAGGACGCCCTGCAAGAGGCCCTCGACAAGCACATGGACTGCGAGCTCATCCCCCTCGATGGCACGCCGAGCGAAAGCGAAGCACGCCGCGCCCAGGATGCCGGCGAGGAGCCGCGCATCGAGTCCAACGCCCTCACCGAGGCCATCGCCGCCGGCCATGTCTCGTCCGTCGCCAACGGCATGCCCGGCACGCTGACCATTCCGCCCAGCCGCGACTTTGAGGGCTTCTATATCGCCCTGATCCGAAAACGCAGCTAGCGCACGGATTCAAAACTCAACAAACTATCTCCGTACGCACTTGTCCTGCTGGTCACGGTGCTGCTTAAGTGCCTCGCGTTCCTTGCGCTCGGCTCTTTTGCCCTTAATGGCCGTGACCACCAAGTAGATGACCGCGGCGGCAACGATTGCGCCCACACACAGGCCAATCGAACCCAACATTGCTGTGAATTCCATACCGCGTCACCTCTCTTTTAAACGGGACATTCAAGATAGCACCTCAATACCCGCCACCACAGCTCCTTCACGTTCGCCGGCCCTTCGGTCTAACGGATGGCGCGGCGGGGAAAAATCAACTCGTCAAACGATTTAGTCAGTACAACGCTGCCGACACCTCTCCGGCCACCATCGCATAGAATCGAGCCCCCATGGATACCCTCAACGACCTAAACGAGCGCGTCGACGCCTTCGTCGGTACCAGCTCCTTCGATACGCCGGCCACGGCAAACGACCAAGCCCCCATCGATGTTCCCGCCGAGGTCCACGAGAACATCGTTGCCTCGGTCGATTTTTCCGAGGTCGAGCTCGCAGACGAGTTCACCGAGCCCCAGGTAGCCGTGACCCCCAACGGACTGCTCCCCATGGAGCCGCTACCCATCGACGGTCGCCTGCGCAAGGCGGCCCTCCGCATGCCCGACGAGATCGAGGAGGCCAGCGGCTTTACGCTCTTCGGTCGTCGCATCAAGTCGCTTATCTACACCACCGACGTCGCGGTCATCCGCAACTCCAACGCCGACGCCGTGTTTGCCGTTTACCCCTTCACGCCACAGCCGGCCATTACGCAGGCACTGCTGACCGTTGCCGAGTGCCCAGTCTTTGTCGGCGTGGGCGGCGGGACTACGACCGGTAAGCGCTCCGTACAGATGGCAGCCGTCTCCGAGATGCAGGGCGCGGCGGGCTGCGTGGTCAACTCCCCTGCCACCGCCGAGATGGTCGAGCACATCACCAACATCACCGACATCCCCGTCATCGCCACAGTCGTACGTTGCGACGATGATGCGCATGCCAAGGTGCGCGCCGGAGCCAAGGTCCTCAACATCGCGGCCGGCAAGAACACGCCGCAGGTTCTACGTGAACTGCGCGAGCACTATCCCAACCTGCCGCTCATCGCACCGGGCGGCAAAACACCCGAGAGCATCCGCGAGACCATCGCCGCCGGTGCCAACGCCATCATCTGGACACCGCCTTCGGCCCAGCAGCTGCAGACCGACATGATGCAGCGCTACCGCAAAATGAAGGAAGACGCCACGCCCGTCATCTCGCACGACGATGTGCCCATTATCGACCAGGTCGCCGCCGCCGAGGTCAGTCAGGTCGAAAACATGAATCCCGACGTGCCGATTCCCGATGAGGTTATCGAGCGCGTCGCATCAATCCACGAGCGCGTTGAGGAGCGCCGCGCCAACCGCGGCCTCAAGCCATCGCTCCACGGCTTCTTCCTCCGCGGCAAGAAACGCTAGCCCCAGCAGCAAGGCCCGCCCCACAAACGTGAGGCGGGCCGTTTTCGTTTGAGCAATCATGCAGCGACGTGATGGAGCAAATTAATCCACGCGCTTGTCGCCCATAAAGAAGAGCGCCACCGTACCAGGTCCGGTGTGCGAACCGATCAGAGCACCGATATTGTTGATCTCGATCTTATCTTTGAGCTGCGGAACCTGTTCCTCGATCAGTGCCGCAACGGCCTCGGCATCCCCGCGGCACGCCGAATGGGATAAGATGCACTTACCCGAATAATCCGCACCGTCCTGCACGTGTGCCATCATGGTCTTAGCCATCTCGGAAATCGCGCGCTTCTTAGTGCGGATCTTCTCACGTGGCGACAGCCTGCCCTCGCAATCGACGGTCATAAGCGGGCAAATCTTGAGCGCCGTGCCGATGATCGCGCTCGCGGCCGAAATGCGACCGCCGCGCAGGTAGCTCGACAGATCGGTCGAGAAGAACCAATGGTGAAGGTTGAGTTTATGCTCCTCAATCCAAGCGGCCGTCTCGTCGAGCGAAGCGCCGCTATCGCGAACGTCGGCGGCACATTCCGCCAGCAGGCCAAAGCCCGAAGACGCCGCCAACGAATCGATGACGCGCACCTTGCCGCCCTGGGGATAGCGATCCGCGAGCATCTGCGCCGCAACGCAGGCCGATCCATACGTGCCCGAAATGCCCGATGACAACGTCAGGTGCAGCACGTCTTTACCCTCGGCAACGAACGGCTCCCAAAACTCCTCGTACTCACCCACGCTCACCTGAGACGTCTTGGGCATGGCGCCCGCGGCAATCTGGGCAAAAAAATCGTCCGGCGTAACCGACTGATACAGATCGTCCGTATAGACAACATCGTCGATCTCGTAATGAAAACACACGACAGGGATATTGTGCGACGCAAAGAACTCACGGGTTCGGTCGGCGGCGGATTCACAGGTCAGGACAAAATCACTCATACGAGGCTCCTTACGTATTGCTACACAAATTATCGCACAGCTAGCCTATATACGATACAAATGTCCACTATTTACCAATGCGAACCATTTGTATTGAATATCTTTATCATGAACATCCCCATCCCCGCCATGGGCCAACGTGGGCAAAATCACCCGCTTCGTCTCCACTCAACCACCATATCTACCTCAACTAAATCGATTTACCAAACCGTTCAGCCGACAATTCAGCCGCCGGCGCAAAATTGAAACAAAGCCGGCGCATACTGATAAACGCTTGACGCTGTTTTATCAGTTTTACCAACCATATCGGAAGGTGCTTCATGGTCGCATTCGATCGCAATCCGCAAGACTTTAAGTATCTGCGTCTGCTGTCGAGACAATTTCCCACCGAGCAATCCGCGTTTACCGAGATCATCAACCTCTCGGCCATCCTCAACCTGCCCAAAGGCACCGAGCATTTTATGAGCGACGTGCACGGCGAGTACGAAGCCTTTATGCACATCCTCAACAACTGCTCGGGCGTCGTGCGCGAACATGTCGACGAGATCTTTGGCGGCACACTCACCTTTGACGAAAAGGGCGAGCTGTGCACGCTCATCTACTACCCGCGCGAGAAGATCGAGCTGGTCCGCAGCCAGCACGAGGACTCCCCCACCTGGTACAAGACAATGCTCGACCGGCTCATTGTGGTTGCCCGCTCGCTTTCGAGCCGCTATACCCGCTCCAAGGTGCGCAAGGCCATCCCTCGCGATTACGCCTACATCATCGACGAGTTGCTGCACACGCATCCAGATGAGAACAACTATCGTGTGCGCTATCACGAGCGCATCGTTGAGTCCATCCTAGAGACCGCCAGCGCCGACGACTTTATCGAGTCGCTCGCCTCGCTCATCAAGCGCCTGGCCGTCGATCACTTGCACCTGGTGGGCGATATCTTCGACCGCGGCGGCGGTGCGGCCAAGATTATGGACCGCCTGCTCACCTACCATTCGCTCGACATTCAGTGGGGCAACCACGATCTGCTGTGGATGGGCGCCGCTGCCGGCGAGCCCGCCTGCATTGCCACGGTGCTGCGCAACAACCTGCGCTACGACAACTACGAGATTCTCGAGAACGACTACGGCATCTCGCTGCGCGAGCTCGTCGCCTTTGCCGATGCCACCTACACCGCCGGTGAGTCCATCACCCCGCTGATCAAGGCCATCAACGTGTTGCTCTTTAAGCTCGAGGGCCAGATTATCCAGCGCCACCCCGAGTTCGACATGACCGACCGCCTGCTGCTCGACAAGATCGACCACGACACCGGCACGGTCACGCTTGCCGACGGCAGTGTGTGGCCGCTCACGACCAACGATTTCCCCACCGTCGATCCGGCGGACCCCTACATGCTCACGCCCCAGGAACAGCACATCATGGACAAGCTCGTGTCCGAGTTTGTCACCGCCGACCACCTGCATCGCCATATCGATTTCCTCTACACCCATGGCTCGATGTACAAGGTCACCAACGGCAACCTACTGTTCCATGGCTGCGTGCCGCTCAACGAGGATGGTACCTTTAGCAGCATGAACTGCCTGGGCACCTGGCACGCCGGCCGTGATTATCTCGATTTTTGCGACCGTATCGCCCGCCGCGCCTGGCGCGTGGGCGACCGTGACGCCCTCGACTGGATGTGGTACCTGTGGATCGGCTTTAACTCACCCGCGAGCGGTCGCCTGGTGCGCACCTTTGAGCGCGCCTATATCGCCGATAAGAGCACCTGGGTCGAGCCGATGGACCCGTACTTTACGCTTACCAAGTCGCCCTCGGTCTGCGACGACGTCATGCGCGAGTTCGGCGTTGCCCCCATGGCATGTTCGCCGACCGGCCACATCATCAACGGCCACACACCCGTTAAAACCACCAAGGGCGAGCAGCCCATCCGCGCCGAGGGCAAGCTGCTGGTCATCGATGGCGGCTTCTGCCGCGCCTACCATCCCAAGACGGGCATCGCCGGCTACACGCTTATCTCGAGCTCGCGCGGATGTCGCCTTAAGTCGCACCAAGCTTTTACCACGGTTGCCGAGGCACTTACCCGCAATGTAGACATCGAGAGCGAGACCAACCGCTTTGACGAGGCCGACCGCCGCCGCATGGTAAGCGACACCGATACGGGTGCCAAGATCCGCAGCCAGATTCAGGACCTACGCCAACTGCTCGATGCATATAGAAACGGTGCTATCGAGGAGCGCGCCTAGCTCCACCCGTGGGGATTGGCTAAACTTGCTGAGTTCGTCATCCCCACGGCGCTATGGCGCCACCCTAAGGCAGGTACCATGCAAAAGCTCCTTGCGCAGATCATGAAGTTTGGCGTCGTCGGCGTCGTCGCCACGGTCATCGACTTTGGCATCATGAATCTGCTCCACTACGGCCTGGGCCTCAATATCCTGATCGCCAATACCAGCGGCTTTATCGTCTCGCTCATCTTTAACTACGTCGCGAGCATGAAGTACGTGTTTGCGCACAAGGAGGGCATGAGTCGCCGCCGCGAGTTCATCATCTTTGTCGTGCTGTCCGTGATCGGTTTGGCTCTCAACGACGGTATCGTGCTGGCGCTCAACGCCGGCCTGGGGCTCGAGGCCAATATCGCCAAGATTTGCGCCACCGCGCTGGTCATGGTCTACAACTTTGTGACCCGAAAGATCTTCCTGGAGGGCGAGGAGACCAAATAGCTCGGCCTCCTCGTTGCACTACGGGGCCCACGAACGACGCGCGTCGAGCGCTGCGTTGTCCGTGGGCCCCGCTCGTTTACGGTAAGATTTGCAACGTTTGCGGATTACCTCTTGAATATTTGGCGAGTTCGTATAGTTCTTGGCAAAGCCCTTACGTTTCCCTTGCAAAAGCTCTAAAGTATCCTCTGCTCGATTCGTCAACGCATTGGATGTGATTACGTGCGCAAGGCACTGGCACAACCTCATACTAAGCAATTCCTCAAGTTCGCTGTCGTGGGTCTTATCTCCTTTGGCATCGACTGGGGCATGCTCATTGCGCTCGTCGAGCTGTTCCATCTCGACTTTCTGATGAGCACCACGATCTCGTTTATCACGTCCGTCGTGGTCAACTACTGGCTCAGCATGAAGTACGTGTTCGACCATCGCGAGGGCATGAGCCGCAAGCGCGAGTTCACGATCTTCACCATCCTGTCGGTGATTGGTTTGGGCCTCAACGACCTGTACATGTTTGTGGGCGTCACGTTTTTGAGCATCGGCTACCAGGCCATGAAGGCCATCGCCACGTTCCTGGTCACCTGGTACAACTACTTTAGCCGCCGCTTCTTCCTCGAGGGCGCACGGTCGTAGACGGCCCAACATAATCTCGCTTCGCAGCCGGTTGGAATTCACGTTCCAACCGGTTTTTTTGTTTACGGAGTTTGCCGAGGAAGGCGTACGAGGCGGGCTACAACGTCGGAATGGGACGCAGTTTCCCTAGGGGCGCCCCGCGGAAACTGCGTCCCGGATTCAGTCAGCAGAACGGGACGCAGTTTCCAGATGAGCCCCATGCGGAAAATCCATCCCGGAATGAGCCCTCAGAGCGGGACACGCTTTCCGAAACCCGCCTCATCGGGAAACTGTATCCCGGTCTGAGCCGGGATTCCGGGACGTAGTTTCCCGCGGATGCCGAAACGGAAAGCGCATCCCGTAATTGATATCCAGAACGAGATGCGCTTTCCTAATGGATGCTGATGCGGAAACCGTGTCCCGGAATTTGCCTTCGGAGTGGGATGCAATTTCCGGTTGAGCCTCGATTGGGAAACGGCGTCCCATTCGCATGAAAACGGGCGGCTCGGATGTTAGTCCGAACCGCCCGTTTGGCGTGTTATGTCGAGGCCTCTAGCCTGTAACGTAATACCAGACTACGTTGTCGCCGTTTTTGAGAACGTAGTTGCTGCAGGCCGTATTGGGCGTTACGCCGTTGACGGAGTACATCCAGCCGCTCGTGCCGCCGTGCTCCTTCTCGGCCAAACCGCCAATGGCGGCGACATACGTGCCGTACGACGAGCCGTGCGCATTGACGGAAAGCCCCAGCGCACACAGGGCGTCATAGACCGTGGCGCCCTCGTTGAAGGTGAACGTACCGCCAGAAGACACAGGATTGCCTACGGCACTCGATGTGACCGAGACCGTCACCGTGACGTAGCCAGGCTGCTGCGAGCCGCCCTGGCTGTCCGCAGAGGCGCCACCGCCGGTCGTCGATCCCCCGCCCGAAGATGAGCCGTCAGAAGCGCTCAATCCGCCAGTGGACTCAGAATTCTGCGAACCCGATTTATCCCCGGACTTCTTGCCGCCCTTGCCTTCGGACTTCTTCTCCTTCGAATCCTTGTCCGAAGACTCGGAATCGTCCTTGGAGTCGGATTCGTCCGAATCCTTGGACTCAGAGCTCGCATCATCCGAAGATTTTGAGCCCTTGACTCCAGTCTTACCCAAAGCGGTAGTCGAGCCGGAAACCGACGCATCCTTGGTGACGACGCTCTCCCCCGTCACGGTCTCGACAATCCAATCGATGGACCAGGCACCGCTGACGGAAGGGTGAACAAAGCCCAGCGAGACGACAATCAGCGCAATGCAGACGGCCGTCAGAGCGCCAAGCAGCACCTTACGCCGAGGGGCGGACACCGCCGAAGCGGCGCCCTTTTGCTTGGCATCGTCGAACTGAATGAACGATGAGTCGGGCTGCTTGGACTCGGCGTCCTGAGGCTTATTAGACACAGCCCTCACCTACCGACGCTTGGTAAACACGAACACACCGATGACGGCGAGACCGATCACGCCGGCCGCCACGCCAACAATGGCGAGCGGGTTGAAGCCAGACTCCTGTGCCGGAGCAGCAGCGGACTTCTTAGCAGCGGTCGTAGCAGACGAGCCCGTATCGGACTTGTCATCCTTCTTGCCGGACTTATCGGAATCCTTCTTGGAATCCTTATCGTCCTTGGTCTCGGTCGTGGTGGTCGTGGAGACTGGCTTCTGACCCGGCGAGACAGCACCGCCGGACTGCTGCCCGTTCGTACCGTTACCAGAACCGGAGCCGCCATTGCCGCCAGAACCGCCGTTGTTGTCAGCGGCCTTCTTGATCCACTTGGCATACAGCGTCATATCAGCCGTCACCGCAACGCTAAAGTCATATGCCTTTGTGCAAGCTTCATCGGTGTACCAACCAGCGAAGGTATAGCCCTCGCGCGTCGGATCGGCAGGCCTGGCGACAGTCGAGCCCGAAGCGGGGGTCTGACCATTGACCGACGAGCCGCCCTGAGCATCAAACTTGACACGATGTGCCTGAGATTTCACACAGAAGAGATGACCCGAATCGTTGGTGTAATACAGATTGCCGAACTGATCGCAGACAACCGAAGCCATGCAATAGTTGGCATATCCAGAACCGGGAACGAATACCTCGGTTGCCTCGGCATCGCCCAGCTTGTACATGTACACGCCACCGCCACTAGTGTAATTAGGCCAATTGCCCTTGGCGCCGTTCAGGGTGAAGTATACGTACGTCTCACCATCACGCGTTGAGACAAGCGGTGTGCCCTTGGACTCAAAGCCAAGCTCTTCGCCGTCGGCTTTCGCAATCTGTTTCACGCTCATATTGGAAAGATCAATGATTGAAAGCAGGCCCTTGCCTTTCCAACCGCTCGCGGTCGCACCGCCAATAAAGGCGTAATTTCCGCTGAAAACAGGCGTCGAAGTCGAATAGGCGGCAAACTGAACTGCCGAGTCCTCAGTAACGGAACCATCCGAACCAATGGCCAGCCTGTGCAACGTGCCATCGTCGCGTGTAACGGCATATATATAGCCGTCATGAACGGTGAGCGACGAGCGAATATTTCCGCCAGACAGCTTAATCGAGCCAACAAGCTTTGACAGATCGGCGGAATACACGCGCACCTGGCCGAAATCTCCGCCGACAACGTAGTAGCCATTGACCATCAGGCCGCCAGACCAGTAGTAACCTCCGTCAGTGACGGAGGCGCTACCGGCGATGGCGCCCGTGCGAATATTGATGCGCCTGACCGTACCGTTTTGCACGTCATTGCCAGACCAATAATCAAGGGTGTTGATATAGACGTAGTCACCGTCAACGGTCAACGAAGACAGGTTCTGCTTCGTAAACGCATCGGAATACCAAAGCGTCTCAAACGTTTTCGCCGAAACAGCCTGCAGATAGCCGCCGGAAAGCGGAATCAAAATAATGCCTTGCGCAACAACAGGACGGCACGTGCTATCCATGGAAGAGCCGAGCTCAAGCGATCGCACAACGGAACCCGTCTCGGAATCGATCTCGTTGAGAACAGCGTTCCACGTCTTTCCGTTCCACACCGAGGCGCCCGTAACAAGGTACACCTTTCCATTCGCGACAATGGGGTCAGACGCAGAGACGTTTGCGCCCGCCTTCTGCTGCTCTTCGGTCAGAAGATTAAGTGCCCATGAGGGCATATCGGTCTTTGTCGTAGGCGTAAGGGCATCCGTTGCAGATCCCGAGCCACCGTTCGCAAAGCCATTCCATGCCGCGTTGACCTCGGGATGCTCAGTCCCGGGATTGGTGGCAGGCGCCGACGAAGGCTTCTGCGTGCCGTCACCCTTAACATAACGGAACTCGACACAATCGCCGTTCTTAAGGCAATAGCTCGAGGCGCCGAAGTTCGCAAACCCATTGTTTACGTAAAACGACCAGAAGCTGTACGGCGCGGCTTTCGTCGTGCCCAGCACGCGGCCGTCGGGCATCGTCGCACTCGTAAGACCCAAGGCGTTTGCCTCAAGATTCGTGCAGCCAGCAGAAACCATGAGCTGCTCGAGCACCGACTCGGCCGTCGTGTCTTCGTCGGCGGGAAGCGTAAGCTCGGTTAAGGGCGCCACCGTTTGCTCGGTGTAGTTGCCGTCGGCATCACTTGCGGAAACGCCCGTGACCTTGGCAGTCACCGTAATGGTCTTGCCCTCGTTCGGGTTGTCGAGCCCCGTCGTTCCCTTGACGTTTACCGTCGCAGAAACATCCAAGCCGGCAAGCACCTCGTAGTCCGAATTGTCGGGATAGCGCTCGGCATAACGGGCAAAACGCTCACTCTTCAGACGGCCGCTAATCGTGACTTTCGTGTTGTATTCGGGTTGAGTGAAGACAAGGTTCTCATGTGCGATAACCCTCGGTTTGCTCGACTTGAGCAAACGATAGGTGTTCTCCGTGCCGCCGGGGAGCTCGCTGAACACGAAGCCGTAGTGGCCTGCAGCCTCTTTGGTGGTGTAGCACCAATTAACAGAAGACCCTGGACCGGACCCTTGACCATACACCTTCAGCGGTGCATGGAGGTTTCCCGTCACATCGGAGACATTCTGCCCATCAAGAATACCCAGGTAGAACGAAGACTTCGCAAGGCCGAGGTAGAACAGCTCGGCATCGAGCTCGTTCTGGTCCTGCGGGGCAATCGCAAAGTCGAGGGTCTTGCTTGCCGTGACCTCGGCGTTCGACTTATCGGTCACCGTAAGGGTAATCTTGGTCTTCGCCGCCTCGGTGCCAGGCAGCGGCTGATAGACCGTGCCCTTGTAACCGTTGAACGTAATGTCATCGGTGCTGGCAGAGTACTTGACCTCGTAATACTTGCCGTCGATATTGAGCGTGCTCGTGCGCGGCATCTGCAGGTCGGCGGTCAGGCCATCCTTGTTGGCAACCGTTTCGGTACCGGAGTATTTAATGTTGTCGTAGGTAAAGGCCGCATCGACCTTTTCCTGCAGTGCCTTCTTGTCGGCGGCGACCTTCTCGGGATCGCCCTTGACGGTGACGACGCGCGTAGCCTCGCCGGTCACCTTGACATCGGAGACGTTCGACAACACCGAGACTTTGGCGGTCAGCGTGACCTCGCGGTTGCTCGACTTGCGCGCGACCTTGCCCGTGTAGTCGTCCCAGCCGTTGCCCGAAACAGACAGGGCATCGGTATCGGAGCTCGTCCACTCGACGGAGAACTTCTTGTTGGCGCCCGCCCTGTAAGGCAGCGTCAGATTCTGGGTAACGCTCTCGGCGGTATCGCCCGTGGCATAGCCGATGGAAAGCTGCTCGGCGGCGTTGTCGAGCAGGTCCTGAAGCTTGCCTTCGTTCCAAGCGATTTCAACAGTTTTAGTCGGCTTGTATTCAACCGACTTGCCATCACGCGAGAGCTCGAACGTAACGCTCGCGCGACGCAGCTGGTCAATGCTGCAGCCGCTAGACGCGTTGGGATCGAGATAGAAGAACGTGACATCGCCGTTAGTCTTATCGTACGTAGAGGAGATGCCGACCTCAGCGCCCTCATACGAAGAGCTGAAGCTGGCGGTCTTAGTCTTAACGTCGATATCATCAAAGCCGAGCTGCTTGAGCTGAGCCTTCAACGCGTCGTTGACGTTACCGCCATCAGCACAGTAGGCGACGCTTATCAGCGCGTTTTTATCGCTGAGCTTCTGAACAGCAGCCTCGAGCGAACCGGCCTTGATGACCTTGTTGGCCGAGACGACCTCGACCTTGGAAGAGCCACTCGCAGCAACAGCCTTAAGGTACTTGTTACCGGCCGCATCGGGAACCTGGATCTTGGCACCCGTTACTTCGAGCTTAGTCCAATCATCATCCGCCGCATCGGAGGCGTCGGCCGCATACCAAGAGATATCGGTGCTGTCGGCAGAAAGCTTAACGCCGTTAGTGGTCGAGCCGTCGACGCGCTTAGCGTACACATCGGCAGAGACGCTATCGCCCGCGACAAGGTTGGTCGACTTGCTCTGGAGCTGAGGCGTGCTCACGACGCGCAGCAGGTTATACTCCCCCGCCGGCAGCACCGTGTCCCTAGAGGTCCACGTAACGGTGTTGTCGAGCGCCGAGGCCTCGAGCTTGAGGGACTTGCCCACAAGCGCATCGGTGATAGTCAGCGCACCGGTGGAGGCGTCAAGGTTATCGGTGACCTTGGTCCAATTAGCGTCATCGGCGCCCTTGGCATACCAGGTGACGGTCAGCTTGGCGTCCTCGGGCAGGGCCGGATCGGACAAGCTCGAGGAACCGGGGATACGGACCTTGGGCGTCAGCGTCGTGCCCACGTTGAGCGTAGCCGTCGAAGCCTCTGCCGGCTCGACAGATTTAAGCGTGTACTGACCGGCAAGCGTCACCGGACCCACGGGGTCAACAGACTGCGTGTTGCCGTAGCTCTTCTTTTGCGTGCTCTTGACCGAGTTCTTGCTCGTTACAATCACGCGAATGTACTTGCCCACCATGTCGTTGGTCGGCGCATACATCGCAGAATCGGCTGCGCCGGCAATGTTCTCAAAATGGCTATCGAGAGGGCTCTTGTCGTTGGAATACTGCCACTGATAGTGGACCGTGTCCGTCGCGGAGACGTCAGTGTAGTAGTTGCCCTTGGTCGCCTTCGCGGTCAAAACGTTGCCTGCGGCAACCTGGCCAGATGCTAATGCGCCCTCAACCGTCACACCGTACAGCTCAACGGAGCCAGCCTCGATAACGAGAACAGCGCTCGACTTCTCGTCGCCAAAACCGCCGTTAGCACATGCCCTGACATACTTACCAGCGTAGGACGCATCGGGTGTAAAGATATTGGTGGTCGCGCCATCGATCTTCGTCGTGCACTTCGACTTCGTATCGCCGCAGTACCACGACCACGCAACGTGCTCGTTGGCGGTCACATCACCCGAAGCCGCATTAGCAGTCGCCGTGATGGCCTCGCCTACGCTGGCCTCGCCCGTCTTGTCGAGCTTAACGCTCGTGATGTTGACGGAACCAGAAGCACCGATAGGGCTAGTGCCCTTAGTAGTGTAATTGCTGCCGCCGATCTTTGCGGTTACATGGCAACGGACCGACTTGCCCTTGTAGGCTGCAAGCTTAAGGGTGCTCGACGTTGCGCCCTTGATATCGGTGTAGGTGCCGCCCTTAGCATCTGCGACCTGCCACTGGTAGCTCAGCTTCGAGGAATCAATGCAATCGGAAGCACCCTTCTTCTCTTTAGCGAGTGCTTGGACAGTGTCATCGACGGTATAGATGAAGGTGCCGGAGGCAGAGCCCTCGGGGGCCAGAAAGGCGGAGTAGATGTCCACAGCGCCGGCTTGCTTGAAGGGACCCACATAGCCGGTCGACCAGCCGCCGAACGAGACATCGTTCGCGCCCGCGTTCGCGGACACCGATACGTAGGAGCCCTCGAGGTCGTCGGTCACCGTGAGCGTAGGGCCGGACTCCCCCTCGATGGTCTCCCACTTTGTGGAGCTGCTGGGCGCCGAGGCGTCCTTGTCCTTGTACTTCTTCCAGGTGTAAGTGACCTTGGAGTTGTCGACGTAGGAGGGTCTATAGCTCGAG
Source organism: uncultured Collinsella sp. (assembly GCA_902492755.1). Classification (GTDB taxonomy): domain Bacteria; phylum Actinomycetota; class Coriobacteriia; order Coriobacteriales; family Coriobacteriaceae; genus Collinsella. Next base: position 18,976 of record CABUNB010000035.1, read on the forward strand.
CCGGTGTAGGCCTTAGCCGTGAGGGTCGCGCCGATTTCCATGGATGATGCAGTCAGCTCGACACCTGCGAGCTTGACAGCACCGGCCTTCATCACGACATCGGAGGTCGTCGCATCGACGTCATTGACGCCCGCGTTGACAACCACCTTGAGATACTTGCCGGCGAGGTCCTCGGGCACCGTAAAGGTCGCCGACGTTGCGCCTTCGATCTTGGTCCAACCAGAGTCTTCTTTTTTCGTCGATTCATACCAGGTGTAAGTCACCTTGGTGTCGCTCGAGGCGGGCTTGTTGTACTCAACGTATGCCGTCGCCGTAACCTCATCACCAACCGCAGGCGAGGAATTGCTCAGCGTAACGGAATCGAGCTGAGCCTGGCCAACACTGAGCACGGGACCGGGGATGTAATTAGCGTTGATGCCCGAGCCGTACGCAGCGGGACCATAGTAGTCCTTGCCATCCGCAGTCACCTTGCAGATGAAGTACTTGCCCACCATGGCGTCGGTAACGGTGAGCGATTGCTCGTTGCCTACGATCTCGGTGTAATCGGTAACGTTGCTGGCCTTAGTCGTGCAGGCAAGCCAAGTGTAGGTCCAGGGGCCGGGGTTGCGGACGGACTGAGTTTCGGTGGTGGGGTCACCCCAATCGTCCTCGGTATCCACCACGTCGTACATGTTTGCCCAAAGCGTCTCGCCAGCCTTGAGCGGACCCGACTTATTGGAATACCAGCAGGCATTATCCTTGGAATCTTTGATATAGACCTTAGCCTCGCTCGAAAGCGTCGCGGCGGAAGCGGCAGCAACAGCGTTCTTCTGCTCCGAAGCAGCAGGCACCGCGGGAGCGCTCTCGGGCTCAGTCGCGTTGCCTGCGGCGGTGTCAGCACCATTCGCGGCACTCGCAGTTGCGCCCTGATCTGCGCCGGCGTCATCGGCAGCAGCGCTCGCCGCCGCACTGTTCGCGCCGGTGTCGGCACCGGTGCCATCGTCGGCCGCCGCGCCCTCGCTGCCCGTTGCGGCCTGAGCCACGGCATCGGCAATGCCCTCGGCGCCCTCGGCCCAAAGTTGCGCCGGCGTGGTGCCAAATGCCATGGCAAAAGCCAGGAACGCCACCAGACCGCGCTTGGCTACGCCACGGGCAATCGCTCCATGACGACGCCACGAGGCGCGCTGGCACTCGTCCTCAAACATATCCATTTGTCTCCCATTGTCTGCACTTGGAGCATTGCCCAGCGGCTGCCCCACGTCATCGCGCACATTGCGCTCGAGTACCCCCATCGGGGTCCCCCTTCCCTCCAGAGCCTAACGCGTACCAGCGGCATGCGCCGCGGCCGCGCACAAGATGGGAGGCGATCCGACTTAACCTTACCGACCCGGGCGCGCCGTCCGATCTGCGACGCGACTATCCCGGGCCAAGAGGAATTACGGTTACTGGTACAGCCGGGGACTTGCACCCCGATTCTCCCAAACGCGCAGGAAAACCGCGCATTCGTGCGTCTCCGCACCACCATCTAGGCCATCGATTATTACTGTCGATATGGTAGCACGCAAAAGGGCCCCGCACACAGGCGAAGCCCAAGGTAAAAGCTATGGTTTGCAATAGAAAAGGGTGAGGATGGAGTACCGAGCAAAATGATCCGTTTCCCCCGACCCGGGAAATTGTTAACGCTTGCCGCCGTGACTGTTGCGCCAGATCTCGCGGCCCAGCATCAGCGCCAGCACCAGCGCACTCACGTAGCCCATAAAGCCAATGACCGGGATACCGAACACAACCGGCTCGATGCGCGCGTAGTACACCACCGACGAACCGATAAACAGACCGGCGATCACAATTGCCATCGACATGCGGTCGATAATTCCACCCAGCTGTCGCAGCGCTTTATCGCTGCTCATGATCTGCGTGTTCACCTTAAGCTGGCCGCGCGTGAGCATGCGCGACGCCAAGCCCAGATACTCGGCCGCCTCGAGCGAGCCTTTTGCCGCGCGATAGCTGCTCGCGGCAAGATCGCGCCCCATTTCGCGCACGCGCGCATAGGTGCTTTTCTCGTTTTTGATATGCGTCTGAATGATCTGGATCATGTTGACATTGGGCATGTACTCGGTCAGCAGGCCCTCGAGCGTCACCATGCCGCGCGCGAACATCGTCACCACGCTCGGCAACTCAACGTCGTTTTTGCGCGCCAGGTTTAGCAGCGAGGTCAAAAACTCGCCGATATCCAGGTCTTTAAGATCGAGCCCCGCAAAGTCGGCAACGATAAAGTCCAAGTCGGACAAAAAGGCCGAATGGTCGAGCTCGGCCGAGTCGCCGCGCGTCACGGCAAAGCGCATAAGCGAGTCCTTGAGCTTGGGCACGTCGCCCTCGGCCACGGCAAAGATCATATCCTTGACGATACCGCGGTCGTGGCTCGACATACGCCCGACCATGCCCAGGTCAATAAAGTAAACGATGCCATCTTTGAGGATGATGTTTCCCGCATGCGGGTCGGCATGGAAAAAGCCGTCGTCGAGCACCTGCGTCGAATAGTCATCGACAATCGCCGAGCCGATCTTTTCCAGGTCATAGCCCTCGGCCACCAGGCGCTCGGGATCGGCAATGGAGATGCCGTCGATGTAGTCCATGACCACGACGTGTTCGGTGCAAAGGTCCAAGTAGGATTTGGGACACGACACGCCATGGACGCTCTTATGGAACTCATAGAAATCGTTGAGGTTTTTGGCCTCGGCCAAAAAGTTGGTCTCCTCACGAAACGAGGCCCACAGCTCCTCGACGACGGCATGTAAGTCAACAAACTGGTCGGTGTTGACGAACTTGGAAACGATGCGCACCACCGAACGGATGATGTCGATGTCCTGTGCCATGACCTGTTGCGCGCCGGGGCGCTGCACCTTAACGGCCACGTCCTCGCCGGTCACCAGGCGGGCACGGTGTACCTGCGCGAGCGACGCACTTCCGAGCGGGTTGGGGTCGATCGCGTCGAACATCTGCCCCAAGCGCTGGCCGTACTCCTCTTCCAGACACCGGAGCACCACCTCATACGGCACCGGCTCTACGTCGGAGCGCAGGCGACGCAGCTCGTCGCAAAACCGCTGCGGCAAAATCTCGGAGCGGTTAGCCAGAATCTGCCCCATCTTGACGAACATGGGGCCGAGCTCTTCGAGCAGACGACGTAGGCGCACCGGCGTGAGGTTATCCCATACGCGGTACTTTTTGACCAGGCGAACGATCTGACCGATGCGTTCGCGGCGACCAGCCGGCGTGAGCTGGTATTCCTCGTCCGGCGCCATCGCGTCGGGCTCATCGGGCACCATATCGACAGCGCGCGGCTTCTTGCGAGCGCCCGAGACGGCGGCATCGACCTCGTCGACAACCGCCGCCTCGTCACCCAAGGGATCTAGATTGTTGTAATCGGTGGTGGAATCTGCCATCTGCGCTGCTACTCGGCCTCTTCGGCGTCCTCTGCATCGTCGGGCTCAACAGACTCGACGGGCACCGAAGTCACGTTGTCCTCGACCGAATCGACGATGTCGCGCACGTGGGCCAGGAAGGCCGTGCGTTCATGGGCGGTCATGACGCGGACGCGGGCCAGGATGAGCTCGTCGAGCACGCGCTGTGCCGCAGTCTCGCCCTGCATGCCCAGGCGCTCGGTCAGGTCGGAGATGGTACCACCCGCCTGCTCGAACATATCGGACACGCTGCGGGCGATATCGGGGGTGCCGGCATCCTTGCGAACCTGCTCACCCTTGGTACCGAGGTCGTCGAGAACCTTCTTGCCGCCCTCGACGGCAACGGCGGCGGCGCCGAAGCCCACGTTAATGGCGCCGTTAACAAGCTGATCGAATTTCATAACCATGGTTGGCTCCAATCATGAACAACTGCATTGGCCTTCTTGTACCCAAGATCGAAAGAAAGCGACAAAGCGTTTTATCTCACGTTATCGTTCATCGCGAAGGAGTTCTTCATGGCACAGCTCGTGGTGTAGAGCACCTTGCCCAACAGGGCATCGGTCTCCACGCGTACGCGCTCGGCAAACTCCTCGTTTGCGCGGGCGAGCTCGGCAAGCACCTCGGCCTCGGGCAGCGCGGCTACGACAGCGTCAACGTCGTGAATCTGCTTGTGGCCCATGCCGCCGACCTTTTCCTGATAATCCTCGACCGCGCGACCGCACTCATGGAAGCGAACATCGGCCAAGGCACCGATCAGGCGATTTGCCCAGTAGAAGTTCTCGGACGTCACGCGCGCCTGGGTGTCGGCATAGTACTCGGGCATGGTCTCGACGTTGGCATACAGCGGCACGAGCGCGTTAAACGAGTTGGAGCCAAACGCCATCCACTGCACGGCGCGATACGCCGGCTGCGCATAGGGACGCAGCTGCAGCACGGCAAGCTGGCTGTTGCGATTGATGCCAATAGGACGATAGGCGCCGCGCGTGGCGGGCGTACCCTTGCTGCCGTAGCAGTCGTACTCCGTGCCCTGGTAGTGGCTCGAAAGCACGTACTTGATGTCCTCGATGGTCACCTTGCGCTCGGGCACGCGGCTCCAGGGGATGTCGTCGCTCTCGGGCGTGTAGTCGGCCTCGGGACCGTCCCACACATCGCTGGGGTTGAGGCAGCGCTGCATGTACCAGGCGCGCGGCGTGTTGTAAACGTGGTCGCTGTCACTGTGCGAGCCAAAGGCCTCGCGCGGGTTAAAGACCGCAGCGGGACCATCGCCCTTAACACCCAGCGTCAGGTCCAGATGCCACTCGGCCATCCAGGAGCGCAGGTCGGCAGAGCACATATGATCTGCCTGGGTGCCCTCGGCGTCATCCAGGTCAAAGCTATCGATACCCAGCTGGTTGGGCATGGTCACATAAGCGTCATCGGGCACGCGCTTGGCAATCCAGTGGTGGCCGCCGATGGTCTCGAGCCACCAGATCTCGTCCACGTCGCTAAAGGCGATGCCGTTGTTCTCGTAGGTGCCGTAGCGCTCGAGCAGGTCGCCCAGGATACGCACGCCGTCGCGGGCGGACTTGGCATACGGCAGCACCAGGGTCACCATGTCCTCCTCGCCCAGACCGCCGGGCTGCGCCGGAACATAGCCGTCCTCGCCCTCGTTGCCCTTGGCGGGCACGTAGTCGACGAGCGGGTCGGCGCCGCGAACGCGCTCGTTGGTGGTGAGCGTCTCGGTTGCGGACATGCCCACATTGAGCTCGTTGAAACCGGCCTCGGCCCAGATGCCGTGGCCCGGGACAACATCGGGGACGCTCGTGTAGCGCATGGGGTTATCGGGCAGCTCAACGGTCAGGTGACTCAGGACGCTCGTGTAGACGCGCGGCTGCTCGTCGGGATGCACCACGCGCATGCGCTTGGGCTCAAACACCCCGTTGGACGAGTCCTCGTTACGCGCGACCAGGGTCGACCCGTCGTAGCTTGCGTTTTTACCGACCAAAATCGTTGTGCACGGCATGCGCATCCTCCTTGAGCGAAGAAATCAAACGATAACAGTGTATCGCTTCGGCGCAGAAAGGGCGAAACCGCGGCGCTGGCAACCCCTGTGGGTAGCGCGTAGAGATGTGGTGTAAGAGGCGGGGGCATGCCCCCGCCTCTGCCCT
>CABUNB010000036.1 GCA_902492755.1 uncultured Collinsella sp.
CGCAGACGCTCAAGCAGGAATACCTCGATACATACGAGCGAGGTGAATGACATGATAGGCAAGAGCTATGCAAAGATAGCGATTGTTGGCTCTGTACTTTGTCTTGCAATGGTGCTATGTGCATCATTTGCGAGGTATAGGTCCGAGCAATCGTTCATCGATGGCGCTGAAAATGGGTTTGGCATAGACGGGATGTATGTCAACGATGGCGCGACCAGGCCGTCTATGGCGATTCTTGCAGGCGAAGACATGGAATGGCAAATCTGTAATGACGATGGCTCTTGTCTGAGTGGTCGTTTGGCCGCAACGAGCGACCCGAATTCGTTCGATCTTCTCGACAATGATGGATTGGATTGCGGTTCGGTTCACCTGTCGTATGCATCACGAGATGGGATGGACGGCATTCTCTACGTCTCCCACGAGTCTGGCGATTTCAAGATGCGCAGGACTAACCGAGTGCCGGCTTTTTTCGAGGAGTGAGAATTCCTGGCGGTCTGCCGATCAGGCCGCCAGGGTATTGAACCCCGCATTCATCCGTACACACACGGATGAATGCGGGAAGTGTCCGGATGAAGTTGATAATCAAGGAAACAAAGCCGTTCTGCCTGGGACGGCTTTGGCTTGGACTTTAACTACAACATCGCAATCGACACTTATCAGCTCACGCAACGCGCATGGCCAAATCTCGGACGCTGGTGCATGGAGGACCTTCGAGATTTACTGGACATCCAAAACGACGACGCACACCGCGTGCTCGCCGACTGCGAAGACGAGATGGCTGTCTACAATGCGATCAGAAACGGCGTGAAGTCCGGAGAGCTTTCTGTGGAACCGCCGCGCCGTCGCGCGAGCCGACCCGGCAACCCGGGCAATCTGGTCCCGGCTCTCCCGGTCGTATTCCTACGATATCGCCCCTAGATCACCAATGTGTCAGATAAAGAATGAGGCAATGGCTATGATCACGCCTACGGCAGATGCAACGACTGCGCCTTTCTTCCTCTCCTTTAGTCCGACGAATAGGGTTGCCGTAAAGTAAAGGGCGGAAATGCAGGCTATGGCAAGCGAAACGAGTTCCTTGGGCGGTTTCAGCAAAAGGTCGCTAGCAAAGAGTAATGCAAGCAGGGCAAAGCCGATTGTGGTCAAGTATCTCGATTGATTTTGCGACTGCATGGCAACTGCCTTTCAGAACATGCAAGTGAAAAGTCGGTACGATGTCATTGCGGTTGCAAACAAGCCGCCGCCAGGACCGGTTGTCACGAGACCGGCGATAACTTCAGCGGTGCCGGCAAGGTAGGGATCGCGCAGGCAAGCCTCATCCTTCGCGTTCAGCTTGACCTTGTGAGGGGCGGTGCGGTTATTTGCAAATCCGTGAGAATCGCACCACGCCTTGGAATATGAATCCGTGCAGCGTCCGCGCTCAAAAAGGGATATATCGTATTTTTCGTCGTAGTTGTCTCCGACGTAGATCTCGCTGCTCTCGGCGGGAGACCCCTCGTCGGCATAGGCTGCCGCAACGAGCACAAATGGTGTCATAACAAGGGAGAGGCAAAGAGCTGCTGAGATGATGGAGGGCAGGCATTTCTTCATGGCTGGCTCCTTAATCTGGCCTTTGATAGTTACTTGATGTCGCCTCCTTCCGCTTTATATCCGTTGTATTTGGCGTATTTCTTTAATAAGGCAAGAGGTTCTTCCTCTCCTTCGGATAAGCCGATGATGTTTCCTTGATCATCCAGTATGAATATGGACGGAATATGCTCAAGTTCATATTGGTCATACACGGTCTTATCTTAATCTATGTATATGGGAAAGTCTCCTTCATGGACCGAGGCTTCTTCAATTGTGCTGTCCTCGGAAACAGTGAAAAGGTTCTTCCTTAAGGCTGCGAAATTATCAAGTTGTTGCATATCTTCTATGAGAGATTCGCAGTGCTGACACCACGATGCCCAGAACATCAAGATATTTTCCTCATTAGGTTTTAGCTTGTTAAAAAAATTGACGTTTCGGCCGAGGCTGAAATTTTGGCCCATTTTAATGGACAAAGACGAGGGATAAGCATCGTGTTGCGGTTTGATATTGACGGCGATTAAGGCGGCGAAACACGTCAGAGTCGCCAGAGTCAGTAAGGCGATAACGCATTTTCTCGGTTTCCAGCTCATGACAGATCCCTCTCTCATGGTGAAACGCATACGTTTTGAAACGGAATACCGCTTCGATTCGTTCCGGACGCGGATGTGGACGTAACTGGTCTCGGTGCCAAGTGCGATTTCAGTGCTGTATATGACTTAACGGGAATGTCCGAGCAGTGCCGGAGTCTCCATCTGGATTGTTCCGACTGGAACATCAGCCCGAATACACTGCATAGCGACTCCAACAAGAACGTCCCCGGCGTAATCCTTCCCAAGGCATGGCAATAGACAAGTTCAAGTGAACGCACGAAGGCGGCTCCCGATGGTTCGGGAGCCGCCTTCGCAATTCAACCGATGGGAAAACCGACTGCTAATTCAATTTGACCCAGATGGCGGGACGGACTCCGAGCAAGTCATCCTGCTCGCTCCCGTCATCGCCAAATTTGATATCGCCCATCTTGCACACGTAATTGGCTAGGGGCTGCCCGACATAGTAGAAATCACTATAGTCTGAGCTGCCGCTGTACTTCTCGACGGTAGAGGTCCACCAGTCCTTAACTTTATCGTCCTTCACTGACGTAGGCCGCCAGCCCACCCGAATAGGTCCCGAACTCGACGGTCTGCCCAATCGACTTGCTGTCGATTACCTCCTGCTCCGCCTTCATGTCCGCCCGCGCTTCGAGCATGGACGGCAGGGGCGAGATGGCGACCATGACGGCAAGCAGGACGATGCCCGCGACAGCCGCGACGGCTATCTTCTTCCTCCTTTTCGAGAGGTTCGCAATCTTCGCGCCGGCCTCCCTTGCCTTCTCGCCCGAATCCCCGTATCCCTGCTCGGCCAGCTTCTCGAGGCTTTCCTTGGCGGCCTCAGCTTCCTTCCTGTTGCCCTTCTCGAGTATCGCGACGCTCGTCTTGTAGACCCTGTCCCTTCTGGATTCATCCAGGAACGCGGCATCTTCCAGATCCGCCATTTTCTCGCGCACGGCGCCGCAGTTCCAGCAGGTACCGCGCCTGAGGTTCACCGCACCGCAGCCGCACTGCCACCACCCGTCGTGTTCGGAATGGACGCCCGCGCATTTGAAGGTATCGGCTCCCATCTCGGAGAGCAGGACATCGCGTTCCGACTCCTCGACCCCGTTGAGTGCGAGTGGCGCGGGGCTATCGATGTCGATCGGGTCGCCGAAGGAGGTCTCGCCGTCCGCTCGGGTCACAACGGCACGCGAGCCGGTGATAACAGACAGCTTGATTCTCACCGCCTTGGGCCTGAGCACCTCGCCGGCGGGCAGGTCGGCATCTAGGAGCGAGAAGTCGACGGTCTCCGTCTCCCCTCCCTCGCCCTCGAGCCCGACAGTGAACTCTATGCGGCTGATGGGTTTCGTCGATACGTTGACGATCTTTGTTTGGAGGAAGCAGGCTCCCGTCTCGGTGTCTCTGGAGACTTGGATGGCTAACATCCTGACAGGGCAAAGCTCCTGCCAGGAGGGGTTGGCGTCGCGGTAAACAATCTTGTATTTCGACATTACTACACCTCGGGCAGGGCGTCTTCGTCCCTTTGTGCGCTGGGCGCCGGTGCCGCTCGGTCGGGCAGAGCGCAGACGATCAGGCCGACCATGAGCGCCGTGCCGAAAAGGCCGATGAACCAGAGGATTCCCGCGCCATTGGTGTAATGCCCCTTGGCCCTGCCAATCTTAACGAGCTCCGCCACGCCGCAGATGTTGGCGGCGATCGCCAGGAAAGGCAGGAAGAAGATTATCAGCTCCAGGCTTCTCATTTTTGGTCCCTTTTTCTCGACCACCCGCTTCGACACCGGCGGTCCTCCGTTACTTCCGACATCACAAATCTACTGTCCTCACCTGCGAATTTGTTGAGCAACAAATTCGATTGTGTGAGCGGTCGGTTGAGCTGCGCAGACGTTGAGCTAATTATTCTTTGCCGCTGCGGCAAGACCAGCACAACCTTTTGGAATAGTCCTACGCTCGGCAATGTATCTACAAGCCCTGAGCGAAGGGAGTCGCATATGCATGCAGCGGCAATTAACCTTCGGGGGGGGGGTATCTCCTAGGAATACCCGCCTCCGAGGGCAGTCAATCATCGAGTACGTCCTGATCATCGCGGTCATCGGCCTTGTGATCGTGTTCGCGGGACCCGGCGTGGCCGGTGCCATCCGAAACCAGTTCAACCTGGTCGGCAACACGGTGAATAGCGGGGCCAGCGCTGGCATCGAGGGCGGCGGCGCATCCGGCGGAGGCTCCACTGGCGCCGATTCCGCGACCGTCCAGGCGGCGGTCGCCAAGGACGCCAAAGACTGGACGCTGGATGAGCAGAAGGCCGTGGCCGAGGACATCGCAGCCAAGGGCGAGGCGTCTCCCGCCTACGCCAAGGCGAAGGCCGCCATGGATGCGGGGACGAAGTTCTCCGTCAAGCTCACGAACCGAATCACGATGGAATATCGAATCATCGGCATCAACCACGACGACTTGGCGGACGGCACGGGCAAGGCTGGGTTGACGTTCGAGGCAATTAACAATGCAATAGGCCAACAGCGAATGAACGCCACCGACACCAACGCCGGCGGCTGGGAGAAGTCCGAGCTTCGTGGCCGCCTCAATTCCGGCGACCTCTGGGCTCTCCTGCCGTCCTAGCTCCAATCCAAGGCGAAGGCCGTCACGAAGATGACCGACAACAAGGCGGATTGCAACTACGGCGACCCCTCGGCCACGACCGATAAGGCCTTCCTTCTCAGCATGGCCGAGGTCTACGGAGATATCTATCGCGGCGGCGATCAGTACGAGTATTACAAATCGAGGGGCGTGACGGGCTCGAACTATTCCGGTGCTTCATCGGACTTTGGCCATCTGACACGCTCTGTGGGCGAGTTCAGCTCCACGACCTTCGACTGTGTCGCTAGTAGCGGTTACTTTGGCAGCTACGCCAAGGCATCGGGCCACGTCTGTGTGTTTCCAGCTTGGTGCTTCTAGTCTCATCTGCATCTACTGAATGGCCCGCGCAATCCCGCGCGGGCCTTTCTTTTGGCAATCGAACGAACGGTTTGAGGTTCGTGGCGCAGGTAATCGGGTTGAGGAAAAATGGGGGCATACAGCGGCTCTCAGAGCGCCTGCCGCATTCCCCCGCCATTATCACTGCGGTGCCCTCGCAGAAAGATCATCCTGTTTGGCGTTTCGTTGCAACAGCCCACTTGTCCACCGATCAAGTGAACTACTGGAATAAATACAGCGACACGCTTGTACGTTACAGTCGCTATATCTGTGTAAATCGCCGCGATAAATTCAGCCCGTACTCGGCTGTATACCAGCTACGGGTATGTAGATTCATATCGCGTTAATAAATCGGCTCAAGTGTGTGCAAAACGCGCAAGTAACCGCAAAAGGCGATTATCGCGTAGGTAGATTTTTGGCACCCTGTTGCTTAATCAAAATTAAGCAATTGCTTAAAACAAAAAAGGTCAGGCACTAGGTGCCTGACCTGCAAACTTCTGGTCGGGACGACTGGATTCGAACCAGCGACCCCTTGACCCCCAGTCAAGTGCGCTACCAAGCTGCGCCACGTCCCGAAGCTTTTGTTTGTTGCTGTGCTCTCGCTCGCAACAGGGAGTATATTAACCCGAAACTTTGCCCTTGTGCAAGAACTTTTTTACAAATTTTGAAGCAAGTCCAAAATTGTATCTGCGAGCTGGGGTTTTGTTAGAACGGGAAGTTCTTGCGTGCCCGCTGTGCTCACGATCCAGGCCTTGTTAGTATCGGTTCCAAAGCCCGAATCGGCGCGCGAGACATCGTTGGCGATAATGGCATCGCAACCCTTGCGGGCGAGCTTTCGCTGCGCGTACTCCACGACGTTATCGGTCTCGGCCGCAAAGCCGATCACGCACCGCTCTCCCTTTTGGCGCGAAAGCTCGGCCAAGATATCGACCGTCTCGACCAGTTCGATGCGATCCAGGCGCTCGTTGGCCTTTTTGAGCTTATGGTCGGCAGGGGCTGCGGGCGTGTAGTCAGCGACGGCAGCCGCACAAATGGCCGCATCGGCCGTCTGAAAGGCGCTCAGCGCCGCCTGCAGCATCTCTGCGGCGGTCTGCACGCGCACGCACTCCACGCCGCGGGGGACATCGAGCGATGTCGGTCCCAGCACAAGCGTGACCGCAGCGCCGCGGCGAGCAGCCTCCCCCGCCAGGGCGATGCCCATCTTGCCCGACGACCGGTTGCCAATAAAGCGCACGGGGTCGATCGGCTCGTGCGTGGGGCCGGCGGTGATTACGATGCGCTTGCCCGCAAGGTCCTGGGGCGCGGGGTTGAGCACCTCGCAGACGGCCTTAACGATGTCCTCGGGCTCGCTCATGCGTCCCGTGTCCACGTCGCCGCAGGCAAGGTAGCCACTACCGGGTCCTACCACATGGACGCCACGGTCGCGCAGCGTGGCCATGTTGGCCTGCGTCGCCGGCGCCTTCCACATGCCGTTGTTCATGGCAGGGGCGATCACGATGGGGCGCGGCGTGGCAAGCAGCGTGGTGGAGATGAGGTCATCGGCGATACCGTTTGCCATCTTGGCGATGATATTGGCCGTCGCGGGCGCCACGACCACCAGATCGGGCTCCTGCGCCAGCGAAATGTGGTGAATGGGGTCGGAGGGGTCGTCGAATAGACCAACGGCAACAGGCTCGTTGGTGAGCGCTCGGAAGGTGAGCGGGCCCACAAACTCGGTGGCATGCTCGCTCATAACGACCTTGACGCGCGCGCCGCGCTTTTGCAGCAGGCGCACGATATTGCACGACTTATAGGCGGCGATCCCGCCGGTAATACCCAGCAGGATCGTTTTTCCCTCAAGTTGCATTGAATTGTTGGATGCCGCCGTCATCATTTAGGCTTCCTTGTTGGGAAGCACCAGCAGGCGGTGGCAGTACGGGCAATGCGTAATCTCACTACCGTCGTGGTTGAGGTCGCTCATGGACGACGCCTGCAGTGCGGTGTGGCAAACCGTGGGGATGTTGCCCTTGATGGTCTCGACGGCCAGGCCGCGGAACTGCTTGAGCAGGCTCTCATAATCGGTGAGCACGTCGGTCGGCAGCGTGGCGGCAAGCGCGGTGCGCTCTTTGGTGGCGGCATCTATCTGGGCCTGGAGGTCGGCGGCCTTGGCGCGGGCGGCCTTGGTATCGGCCTTCACGCCCTCCTCGAACTTGGCGATGATGGCCTGCGCGCGAGCCTCGCGGTCGAGCGCCTCCTTATGGGCGACAACGACATCCTTGCGGGTGTGCTCGATCTTGTCCAGACGCTTTGCCAGGGTGGCAAGCTCGTTTTCCAGGTCCTGTACCTCGCGGTAGTCAGAGCCGTCAACGTGGCGCTTCTTAGCGGCCTCGATGGCGTTATTGGTCTGGATCTCGGTGGTGTTGAGATCGTCGAGCTCAATGTCCAGATCCTTGCGCTGGGCGTAGAGCTTGGTCATCTCGGACTTGAGCTTCACATAGGTCTTGCGCTTGGAAGCGAGCTCCTTGAGCTCCGGCATATTGGCAAGTTCGCTCTTGTTGCGGGCGAGCTCCAAATCGATCTGTTGCAGCTTGAGTAGCGTAGCGCCGGCGCTCATAAGTTCTCTCCTTTTGTCACAGTCCACCATTGGCAAGGGTTCAGTATTTTAATCGCATGACGGGGGTCAACCCCGGCGTCAACTGCAGAGTTCATCAATATATCAACGAACGTCTCCTCGGAGCGGTCGTGGCCGAGCAAGATCACCGGCAGCCCGCGCAAGGCAAGGTCTTGCGCCACGTGGTACCCCGCCTCGCCCGTCACGACAACATCAGCGCCTGCGGTGATGGCGAGCTCTCCGAAGTCGCCCAGGGAGCCGCCCAAAATGGCGACGGTCCGACACGGGTGATCGACCTCGCCCCACACACGCGGGTCGCTGCCAAAGGCCGTGGCAGCACGGGTGGCAAGATCGCGCAGCGTGCACGGGTCGTTGAGCGTTGCAAGTGCGCCCAGGCCGGTGGCCTCGGGGTCGTCCACGTGCTCCAGTGAGCTCACGGGTGCGGCACCCAGCAGCTTGCTCAGGCAGACACGGGCTTCGTGCGAGCGGTCCAGGTTGGTGTGGAGCGAGATAATGCTCACCCCGCAGCGGGCAGCCTCGTAGAGGGCCGCACTGCACTGGGGTCGTGTGGCATCCGCCGGACAAAAGGCCTCGGGTGCCTTGATGTATATGGGGTGATGCGTCAGCAGCACGTTGGCGCTTGCTTCTTGGGCGCGGCGAACATTAGCCTCGGTCGCATCGAGTGCGCAGGCAACGCCGGTGATCTCCGCGGCCGGATCGCCAACGGAGAGTCCTACGTGATCCCAGCCCTCGGCGTCCGCCTTGGGATAGCGTGCCAGCAGCGCGCGCTCAAGCTCGGCGACGATCATGCGGCACCCACGATCGAGAGCAGCGTTTGGGCGAACTCGTCCAGATCGCTCGGATTCACGCGGTCGTCAAAGGAAATGCGCAGTGCTCCCAATGCCTGCTCGCGACCGATGCCCATCGCGCTCAAAACGTGGCTGGGGTCCATACTACCGCTCGAGCATGCCGAGCCTGCCGATACCTCAAAGCCGGCGGCGTCGAGCTTGATGATGAGCTCCTCGGAGTCCATGCCGTCAATGTAGATCGAAACCATACCCGGCAGACGATCGGCCTGTGCGTAGTCGCCCATGGTGGCATGAATACGCGGATGGGCCGTAAGCGTGGTGTAGAGCTTGTCGGATAAGGCCTGCAGCGTTGTGCGCTCCTGGGCAACATCCGGCAACAGCGCGGAAGCGGCAGCGGCAAAAGCCAGCTGTGTACGCAGGTCCTGCGTGCCGGCACGACGACCGGCCTCCTGTCCACCGCCGAAGATGCGCGGGCGCAGCGGCGTGCGGCTCTTAAGGTAGAGTGCGCCAGACGCCACGGGGCCACCGATCTTGTGCGCGGCAACGGTCATGGCGTCAACTCCCAGCTCGGTGACATCGAGCGGAATATGCAGATAGCCCTGGATGGCATCGGTGTGGAACAGAGCGCCCACGGTATGCGCGGCCGCGGCAAGCTCGCGGATGGGCTGCACCACGCCGGTCTCGTTGTTGGCAACCATGATGCTCACGAGCGCCACGTCGTCGCCTAGTAGCTCGACAAGCGCGACAGGCTCAATGTAGCCCGCGCGGCAGGGCTGCACCAGGTCGACGGTAAAGCCGACGGCACGCAGCAGCGGCAGGTTGTCCAGAATCGAATCGTGCTCGATGGCAGATACGATCACGCGGTTACGCTTGCGATCGCGCTGACGAGCGCCCTCGGCAAGACCGAGCAGCGCCAGCTGGTTGGCTTCGGTGCCGCCGTTGGTCAGAACAATCTCGGACGGGCGGACGCGTGCGCCAAAGCTATGGGCGATCTCGCGACGGGCAACCTCCAGGCGCGCGGCGGCCTTGCGGCCGAGCGAGTGCAGCGAGTTGGGGTTGACGCCTGCAAGCTCGCTGTCGTCATATTCGCGCTGCGCAAGGAGCGCCTCGGCGCGCATGGGCGTCGAGGCGGCATAGTCAAGATTCACGGGTATGCGGTTTTGACCTGCGGTCATAAGGGTTTATGCCTCCTGTGCGGCCTCGTTGCCCAGCTTCTGCAGCAGCGCAACCTCGGCGGCGGGATCTTCGGACTTAAATACGGCGGAGCCGGCCACGAGCACGTTGGCGCCGGCCTTGACGACCTCGGCGATGTTCTTGGAAGAAATACCGCCGTCGACCTCGATCAGGGGCGACACGCCGTGACGCTCGCACATGGTCTTGAGCTCGTGCAGTTTGGCAATGGTACCGGGAATAAAGCTCTGGCCGCCAAAGCCCGGGTTCACACTCATGAGCAGCACCATGTCGACAACGTCGATGATGCTCTCGAGCACGCACACGGGGGTGGCGGGGTTGAGCACCACGCCGGCCTTGACGCCGCGCTGCTGCAGATGGGTGAGCGTGCGGTGCAGGTGCGTGGAGGCCTCGTAGTGCACGGTGATCATGTCGGCACCAGCGTCGGCGTACCAATCGACCGTCTCGTCGGGGTTCGACACCATCAGGTGCGCGTCGACCGGTACATCGGTGGAACGCTTGACGGCCTTAAGGATGTCAACGCCAAAGGTGAGGTTGCCGGTAAAGTGACCGTCCATAACGTCGAAGTGCACGTAGTCGGCGCCGGCGATCTTGTCGAGCTCGCCCTTGAGGTTGGCCATGTCGGCCGAAAGGACGGACGGAGCGATTTTGATGGAACCCATGGTAGAAGCCTTTCTGCGCTAGTCGGTGAGTCCGTAGAACTCTTGAGAAGGGACGCGATCGGTAAGAATCTCGAGCGCCCTATCCAAAGTAACACCGTTGTAGAGCGTTTGCTCCACGGCAAAGGTGAGCGGAATGTCTACGCCCAGTGAACGGGCGAGCTCGCTGACGCTGCGGGCCGCGACGGCGCCCTCGACCACCATATGCGTGCGCGCCTGGTACTCGTCGAGCGACACGCCGTGGGCAAACTCGTAGCCAAAGGTACGGTTGCGCGAATGCTCCGAGGTGCAGGTGGCAATGAGGTCGCCCATGCCGGCAAGCCCCATGCAGGTCATAGCTTGACCGCCTCGGGCGTGCACCAGTCGGCTGATCTCGGCCAGGCCGCGCGTCATGATGAGGGCGAGCGTGTTGTCGCCCGCACCGCTACCGGCGGAGATGCCGCACACGATGGCGATGACGTTTTTCATAGCGCCGCAAACCTCAACACCGGTCATGTCCTGCGATAGATAGATGCGGAAGGCCGTGGACAGGAGCAGGTCCTTAAAGGTCTCTCCTATCTGCGGATCTTCGCTGGCGATGACGGCGGCAGATAGCCCGCCGCGGCAGATTTCCTCAGCATGGTTGGGGCCCGAGAGCGCCGCCACATGCGACTCGTTGCCGATCTCGCTGGCGATGACCTCGCTCATGAGCAGGCCGGACTCGGGCTCAATGCCCTTGGTGAGGCAGAGCACCGGGGTATCGGCGCCGATAAAGGGCGCGGCCTGGTGACACACGTCGCGCAGATGCGTGGAGGGCACGGCAAAGATGATCGCATCGGCACTGTCGAGCGCCCGGGCGAGCTCGGTCGTTGCTACCACGTTGTCCGGCAGCTCATATCCCACCAGATAGCGCGGGTTGCGATGCTCGCCGTTAATGCCGGCGGCCGTCTGCTCACTATGGGCCCACATGGTCACGCGCCCGGCTCGTGCGGCGGCAAGGCCGGCGACGGCGGTTCCCCAGGAGCCAGAGCCAATCAGCGCAACATTCATGACTCTCTCCTACTTATCGTCGGGCTCGGTGACGCGCTTGGTAAACGAGAGCTTGGACTCCTTACCGGCCATGAGCTTTTGGATATTTGAGCGATGGGCCCACACTACGGTGATGCCGATCATCGCCATGCAGAACTTGAGGCCCAAGCTGCTGTACGGAAAGACCGCGCAAGCAGCGATAGGAAGTCCGATGGCAGCGGCAAGCGAGCCCACCGACACGTACTTGGTAATGGCGACGGCCACGATGAACATGCCCAGCAGCGACAGGCCAATGGGCCAGTACCAGGCGAGGATGACGCCCAGACCGACCGCGATACCCTTGCCACCGTGGAAGTTGAGGTACGGCGAGAATATGTGGCCCCATACGGCCGCCAGGCAGATGACACCGAGCATCCAGTCGCCAGGGGCTCCAGGCGCCATGATGTTCGGCGGAAAACCATAGCCTAGATCGGCGATGAGCGGACGGGCGATAAGGACGCAGATGGCGCCCTTCAAGCAGTCGAGCAGCAGCGTGAGCGCCGCGACCTTGGGGCCGGCCACGCGCAGCGCATTGGTTGTGCCGATGTTGCCGGAGCCCGCCTTGCGAATGTCCGTGTGGTTGAACATGCGGCCCAGGATCAGGCCAAACGGAATCGCTCCGATAAAGAACGAGACCACGGCGCAGATGGCGGTCAGCAGAATCGGATTATGCATCCTTTTGTTCCTTCTTCCTAAAGAAGAGTCGAATGGGCGTGCCGGCAAAATCGAAAGTCGAGCGCATGCGGTTCTCCACGTAGCGCTGGTAGGTGTCGTTGACCAGGTCGCTATGGTTGACGAAGAACGTGAACGTCGGCGGGTTGATGCCCGTCTGAGTCACGTAGTGCATGCGCAGGCGGCGCTTGCCGTCCACCACGGTGTGGCCGAACTCGCGCAGGTCGGTGAGGAAGGTGTTGAGGCGCGAGGTGGTGATCTTTTGCGAGCGCGTCTTCTCGGCGGCGTCGACCATCGCCCAGATCTTCTCGACGCTGCGGCCAGTGAGGGCAGAGATGCGCAGGTACTGGGCCCAGGGAGCCATAACGCCCAGACGGCGGTCGACGGTCTCCATGCAGGCCTCGCGCTTGCGGTCGTCGTCGAGCAGGTCCCACTTGTTGAGCAGCACGACGATGGCGCAGCCGCGCTCGATGGCCAAGCCCATGACCTTCTGGTCCTGCTCGGTAACGCCCACGGAGGCGTCGACGACGAGCAGTGCCACGTCGGCGCGATCGATGGCGCGCAGGCCGCGGACCATCGAGTAGTACTCGATGTTCTCGTACACGGTGCTCTTCTTGCGAATACCCGCGGTGTCAACCATGCGGTAGTGCTTGCCGTTGCGCTCGACGACCGTGTCGATGGCGTCGCGCGTGGTGCCGGCGATGTTCGAGACGATGGAGCGGTCGGCGCCCAGGATGCGGTTGAACAGCGACGACTTGCCGGCATTGGGGCGGCCGATGATGGCGACGTTCAGGGCGTCGGGGAACTCATCGGTGACCTCTTCCTCCTCCTCCGGAAGCAGGGCCACGATATCGTCGAGCAGGTCGCCCGTGCCGTGGCCATGCAGGGCCGAGAGGGGCGTGGGCTCACCGACGCCGAGCGAATAGAACTCCCAGATGCTGTCGTTTTCGCGATCGGGGTTGTCGAGCTTGTTCACCAGTAGAAAGACCGGCTTGTCGCAGCGCTTGAGCATGCGGGCGACCGACTCGTCCTCCTCGGTGACGCCGGTGCGGCCGTCGACCACAAACAGGATGACGGCGGCTTCCTCGGCGGCGGCGAGGGCCTGGTCGCGGATGGACGTGGCAAAGACGTCATCGCTCTTGAGCGGCTCGATGCCGCCCGTGTCGACAATGGTGAACTCGCGGCCGTTCCAATCGGCCGTGTGGTATGAGCGATCGCGCGTGACGCCGCGGGACTCATGGACGATGGCGTCCGAGGTTTGGGCTAGGCGGTTAACGAGCGTGGACTTGCCCACGTTGGGGCGTCCGACGACGGCGACGATAGGTTTCATCTGCTCTCCTTTAATGGATAGGGTCAGCGGAATTAGTAGAGTCTGCGGGCACAATGCCAAGGATATGCTCCAGGGTATCGAGCAGCTCATGCGGCATGGTCGACACCACATGAACCTCGGCGCCGCGACTGGTAAGGCTTGCGAGTAAATCGTCACGATGATACTCGTCAAGCGTCATGCCGTCAGCGTTGAACATGAGCTTAGGCACAAAGAGCATAACCCCCGACAGGTCTTGGGGCAGCTGCTCCAGAATGTCACACGCGACGATGAGGCCGGTCACGTCCACGTTGCCGCCGAAGTAGCGGTTCTTGATGGCCGTAACAGTGCCGCCGAGACCATGCGGCGACTCCACAAAGCGCGCCACGGTGTCGCGCGCGCTGGCGCCGGAGAGGCACAGCAGGTGCTGGCTGCGGGCGGCGATGGCCTCGCGGACGCGGGCCAGTCGCTCGGCATCGGTAGCCAGCACGTCGTCGGTCTCGTCCAGATACGAGCGGATCATGCCGATGCCGTCGTAGTACTGCGGGTAACCGTCGTAAAAGTCTGCCTCGGGAGGATCGATGCCGGCGTCCAGATAGAACTCGTCGCTCATCTGGAAGGTGTGGCGGCCAAAGCGCTCGTAGGCGCGGTCCTGGTAGGGACGGATCATGGCAATGGTCTCGCGCGCTAGCTCGGGCTTGTCGCTGTAGGACCAGCTAAAACGGTTCTGATGCTTGGTAAAACCGAGCGGCACAATGCCCAGGCTTGTGATTTGCTCGTGCTCCTCGCAAAAGCGCAGAGTCTTTTCCAGCTCCTCGCCGTCGTTCATGCCGGGGCACAGCACAATCTGCGCATGAATCTCGATGCCGGCGGCCATGATGGCCTCGAGCACGTCCATGCCACGTTGGGCGTTGCTGCCCATCATGCGGCGGCGGACGTCGGGGCTTACGGCGTGGACCGACACGTTCATGGGACTCATGTTGCGCTGGATGACGTTTTGCACGTCCTCGTCGGTGAGGTTCGTAAGCGTGACAAAGTTGCCTTGCAAAAAGCTTAGGCGATAGTCGTCGTCGCGAATATAGAGCGTTGAACGGCCGCCCTTGGGGAGCATGGTCATAAAGCAGAACACGCAGGCGTTTACGCAGGTGCGCATGCCGTCGAAGATGGGACCATCGAATTCAAGGCCCCAGTCCTCTCCCGGGAAGCGGTCGAGCTCGACGGGGGTGACGCTGTTGTCGCGCGGGTCGAAAACCTCGAGGTCGACGGTATCATCGTCGGCTTCCCAGAGCCACACAATCATGTCGGTAAGCTGCTCACCGTTGACCGTGAGCACGCGCATGCCCCGCTCGATACCCACATCCCACGCGGGCGATTCGGGACGCACGTTCTTTACGAGCGCGCCCTCACCCGGCTCGGGGTCGCGGCTGCGCCCGTAATCGGCCACCTCGGCGGCGTATGCGGGTACGGTCTGGTCCATGGTTAGCGGCAAAGCTCCTTGATGCGCTCGACGGCGCGTTCGATGTGTTCTTGCGGGGTGGAGGCTCCGGCGGTGATGCCGATGTGGTGAGCTTCGGTAAACCACGCGGCCTGGAGCTCAGAAGCTTCCTCGATGTGATACGTGCGCTCGCAGGCGTCTGCGCAAATCTGCGCCAGGCGGCGGGTGTTGCCTGAGTTCTTGCCGCCCACCACGACCATGCAGTCGCAGCGGTTAGCAAGTGTGGCTGCTGCTCGTTGACGCTCACTCGTGGCAGCGCAGATGGTGTTGATCACACGTAGCTCCTGCACGCGCGGGGTGATAGCTGCCACGACCTCGGCGAGGTTCTGTGCGGTCTGAGTGGTCTGCACGACGAGGCCTACCTTGCCCTTGAGCGACAAGGCGGTGGCGTCGGCGGCACAGCTCACGACCTGCGCATCATTGCCGGCGTGGCCCAAGATGCCCTCAACCTCGGGATGGCCCGGCTCGCCTACGACTACCACGCGGTAGCCCTCGCGTACCAGGCGCTCGGCGGCCACATGGACCTTCTTCACGTAGGGACAGGTGGCGTCGACCACGGTAAGGCCGCGCTCGCGGGCAGCATCGATCACCTGCGGCACCACGCCGTGGGCGCGGATGATCACGGTACCGGTTGCGGCGCTATCCAGGTTCTCAGCCAGGCTAACGCCTGCCTCAGCGAGCTCGCGCACCACGATAGGGTTATGGATGAGCGGACCCAAGGTATGGACCTGATTGCACTCCCCTGCCTGCGGCGCAGCGGCCAGCGCCATATCGAGCGCGCGCTGTACGCCGTAGCAAGTGCCGGCGTGGGCGGCGATCTCGATGGTAGGCGCGGTTGCCTGGTCGGACGCAGTCGCGGCGGTGTTCGTCACATTCTCGCTCATGGCTAGAACCTGCCCGGATGCTCGGCGCACAGCTCGTCACGCATGGCGTATACGCGGCTCATGGCCTCGGACTCAAACCAGGCCAGGCGCTCCGTACGCTTAAGCCCGGCCGGCGCGTCCGAAAGCGCGACGGCCTTGCCGGCACGAATCCAGCACTTCTTGGGACGCATGAGCTTTTTGCCCGCGGGCGTGATGTCGGACCAGCCGCAGATGGCGAGCGGGTTGACGGGCGCCTTGCCCATCTGGGCGATGAGCGCAAAACCGCCGTGGACCTCGGGCTTGATCTCACGCGAGCGGATGCGCGTGCCCTCGGGGAAGATCAGGACGTCCTCCCCGCGTTGCAGCGCATGCTGGGCGGCGCGCAGACACTTCATGTCGGCAGTGCCGCGCTCGACGGGGATGCCACCAACGCGGCTAAAGGCCCAGCGCACAATCTTGCTCTTGGCGAACTCGGACTTAAAGATGGGACGAATTCGGCGGCCCCCAAAGAACAGCGCCGTCTCCACGGCCAAGAGTTCGGCCATCGAGGTGTGGTTGCAGATGACCACGCTGCCGCGGCCTTCCTGACGCTCAAACAGCAGATCGACATCTTCGACCTTCCAACGCCACATGAGCTTGGAGAAGGCCCAAAGGATGGCCATGACTACGACGACGGTGCCGCGGATGAGCGCTGGGAACTCTGCGTAGGGAGCGTTGTAATAGTCCTCGGGCGTCTGCTTAAACAGGCGCATGGGCTACCTCCTTTGGTTGATGAGGCCCTCGATAATGCGGACGACCTCGTCGATGGTATGGGCGGTGGAGTCGACGTGCACGGCGTCCTCGGCGGGCACGAGCGGGGCGACCTCGCGGCTGCTGTCGAGCTTGTCGCGCTGCTTAAGGGCGTCGAGGGTCTCGTCGACCTCGGCTTCGAGTTGCGCGGGCGTGAGCGGCTGGGCGTCGTTTTGGTGACGCTGCAGCACGCGGCGGCGGGCGCGCTCGCGCGGGTCGGCGGTCAGGAAGACCTTGACCTGCGCGTTAGGGAACACGACGGTTCCGATGTCGCGACCCTCGGCCACGATATCGCGGTCCTCGGCGGCGCGGCGCTGGTGAATGAGCATAGCGGCGCGCACGCCCGGGTAGGCCGAGACCTTGGACACGTTAGCGTCGACCTGCGGGGTACGAATGGCGGCCGAAGCGTCCTGGCCGTCAATGGTCAGGCGCGTGTCCTCGCCGGTGCCGTTGGTAAAGCGGATCTCGATCTGCTCGGCGAGGGCGTCGATGGCCGCCTCGTCGTCCAGATCGATGCCGCGGTCGAGCGCGGCGAAGGTGACGGCGCGATACATGGCGCCCGTGTCGAGCTTGTTAAAACCCAGCTGGCGGGCGATCTCCTTGGCGATGGTGGACTTGCCGGAACCGGCGGGGCCGTCGATGGCGACGATCATGCAATGCTTCCTTTCGATGGTTGACGTGCTGGTATGGTTCGCGGGCGCTGGGGCGCGGCGGGTTGCCTAGCCCGTGTAGCGCTCGCGGTAGGTGTTGCGCTTGGGTGCGGAGCCGTGGCTGCCGTGGTGACGTGTGCGGCTGGCGGGCGTGTCTTGGGGCTTGCCACCGTTGCGCTTGGCGCTCGCCTGCTTGGGCGGGATGCCGCCGGCCTTGAGGATCTGCACCTCGCGGTCGGTGAGCTCGCGCCACGAGCCCTTGGCCACGTTCTTGAGCTCAAGGCCGGCGAAGTTGCAGCGATGCAGGCGGATTACCGGATGGTGAATCTTGCTCAGCATACGCTTGACCTGGTTCTTGCGGCCCTCGCGGATGATGACCTCCACGGCGGCGGTGCCGGGCTTTACGCCTTGCGGAGCCACGGCCTCTGCCTCGCGCGCGTTGATGACGCGGCAGATCGCCGGCTGGCACAGGCCGTCGTCGAGTTCGATGCCGCGGCGGAGTGGTTCTAAGTCGCGATCGGTCAGGTGGCCGTCCACGAGCGCCTGGTAGGTCTTATAGACATGCTTGCTGGGGTGCAGCAGATCCTGCGACAGGTCGCCATCGGTGGTAAAGAGCAAAAGGCCTGTGGTGTCGCGGTCCAGGCGGCCCACCGGGAAGAGCCCCGGAAAGCGGTCACGCGGGACCAGCTCGGCCACGCAAGGGCGCTCCTGCGGGTCGCTCATGGTGGTGAGGTAGCCGGTCGGCTTGTAGAGCATCAGGTACACGGCGCCCTGGTTGAGCTTGACGGGCGTGCCGTCGACCTCGATATGGTCGCGGTCGACGTCGACCTTGGTGCCCAGCTCGGTCGCGACCTCGCCGTTAACAGTCACGCGGCCGGCGGTCATCAGGTCCTCCGAGCCACGGCGGCTCGCCACGCCCGCGCGCGCCAAAAAGCGCTGCAGGCGCATGGTGTGCGGATAGACGGGCTGGGCGTCGGTCGTGGGTACTGCGTTGCCCATGGCGCGCGTCTCCCCTACTTCGTTAGTCCTCGCCATGCATATCCTCCGAGGCATTGTCGCTGACCTGGATATCCTCGTCCTCGACGGCCTCAATATCCTCAACATCGGTATCGAGCAGTTCGCGCTCTTCGTCCAGGTCCTCGGCCTGCTCCTCGAGTGTGGACTGAATGCTACGGCCGCTTAGGCGCTCGCGGATAAACTGGCGCGACTGCTCGTCGGGGGCAAACTGCTCCAGATCGGGCAGGTCGCGGGTGGAGCGCAGACCGAACTTCTCCAAAAAGGCGTTGGTCGTGCCGTAGATGATGGCCTGACCGCGCTGGGGGTCGCGGCCGAGCTCGCGCACCAGGCCCTTGTCCACGAGCGAAGCGATGACGCCGTCGGAGTTGACGCCGCGGATACCCTTGACCACCTCGCGCGTGACGGGCTGGTGGTAGGCGATCACGGCGAGCGTTTCGAGCGCAGCCTGCGACAGCTTTTGCGTGTCCCAGCTCAGCACATAGGCCTCAACCACGTCGTGGTAGGCGGGGTGCGTAAACAGGCGCCAGCCGCCAGCGACCTCGCGCAGTTGAAAGCCGCGGTTGGCCTCCTCGTACTCAACCTTGAGCTCGGCGAGCAGCGAAGCGCACTCGCCGGGGGCGATATCGAGTGCGCCTGCCAGCGCGGGCGCACTCACGGGGTCGCTCGAGACCAGCAGCAGCGCCTCGAGGGCGCCTTTGAGGCTGTTTGCCTCCAGCGTGGAAAGGTTTGACATGGTTGCCGCTCCTATTCGGTGAGCTCGGGGCCTTCGCCGGGCACGTAGGCCTCGGCGCCCTCGACGCGGTTGATCTGAATGGTTCCGAAGATCTCGTCCTGGCTCAGCGTGAGCGAGCCGCGCTTGGCGAGCTCCAGCATGGCCAGGAAGGTGACGACGAGCTGCTCGGTGGTGGCGTCGCCGTCCAGCAGCTCGCGGAAGGTGCAGGTTTGGTGCGCCATGGTAAAGCGGTCGACCGAGGCAACGGTCAGGTCGAGCGGCACGCGGTGCGGCGCCACGTGCTCAGCCTCCAGCAGAAAGGTCTGGCGCTTGCCGTCCAAGTCGGCGCAGATGACGGCTAGGCCGCGCAGGGTGATGCCGGCCAAGTAGTCGGGCATGAGGCCCAGGAACTCGGGGTCGGGGCCGGCCACGCGCGGATGCATGCGGCTTTCGGCCTGCATGCGGGCGCCGAGGGCCGCCGCCGCGCCCTTGAACTGCTTGTAGGCGATCAGGCGCTGAATCAGGACCTCGCGCAGGGCGTCGCCGTCGAGCGCACTGAGCTTCTCAAGGTCTTCGTCGAACTCGTCATCGTCGTCATCGGCCTTGCGCGGGGCTTCCTGGGGCACCAGCGAGGCGGCCTTGATATCCAAAAGGGTTGCCGCGACCAGCAAAAAGTCGCTCGCCACGTCCAGGTCCAGCGCCTCGATGCGCTCGGCCTCGGCGAGGTATTGCTCTGCCACCTCGCTGATCGAGATGGCGCCGATATCTACTTTTTGGCGGGTTACCAGCTGCAGCAGCAGGTCGAACGGTCCGCTGTAGACCTGCGTCGACACGCGATACGACATCTTCGACCTCCTTTGACGGCGCCTTCGCGGCGCGGTTTGGGTGCATGTTGCGACCGTTTTGCACGGTCAACCTGTAAGTTTACCCTAGATGCCGGCGATTGCGAAGGAAAGCAGCTGCTCTGCCAGCGGATACACGGTAACGTCGAAATAGCGACCGATCACGTCGATGCCGGTCCACATGGGCAGCAGATAGAGCACGATGATGAGGATGGGCATGGCGTATTGCTGCAGGCGGTAATAGTTGTCGAGCGCCTTGCCTTTAAGGAACGGAACGACGATCGACGAGCCGTCGAGCGGCGGGATCGGGATGAGGTTAAAGAACGCAAGCGATAAGTTGACCACGATAAAGGTGGCGCCGAAGTTCATGATTTGCGACGCCACGGCAAAGGACATGCTGGCGTAGAGGTTGCCATAGGTCAGGTGCATGAGGGCCGCGGCCAGGCACGCGAGCACAATGTTCGATGCGGGACCCGCCGCGCTCACCAGGACCTCGTCGCGCTTGGGGTGCTTAAGGTTGTTGAGGTAGACGGGCACGGGCTTGGCAAAGGCGAACACCGGGCCGCCGGCAGCGAGCATGAGCAGCGGCAGGATGATGGTGCCAAACGGGTCGATGTGGTTGAGCGGGTTGAGTGAGACGCGGCCGCGCGAACGGGCCGTCTTGTCGCCGAGTGCCCAGGCCGCGGCGGCGTGCGCGCTCTCGTGGATGACGATGCCGACGATGACGGCGACGGCGCTGGCGAGCAGGTTCATGAAGTAGCTGCTGGACATGGCACTTCCCTAGCGAACGCGGCGCGAGGCGCGCGTGAGCAGGTAGTCGGCCACAAACAGGATGACGGCCACGATGGCGTAATCCAGGCGGAACACGCCGCCAAAGGGCGACGTGATGACGCCGTAACCGGCAATGGCGCTCGGCAGCGCGCGCGAAAGCTCGACGACAAAGCCGACGATCTGCAGTTTGGCGGTCAGACCGCTAAAGCACAGCAGCACGGTCATCGCGCTCATAAAGATGCCGCAGACGCGGCAGGCGATGGCGATGATGCTCATCGCCACGGCGGCGGCTTTACGAGAGTTCACGCGCGGTCTCCTCTTCGATCTGGGTGGAAAGCTCGAGCCATTCGTCCTCGAGCTTGGGCAGCTCTTGCTTAAGCCCGTTATATTCCCCCAGCGCGGCGTTGAACTTGTCCTGATCGGCATAAAGCTCTTCGCTTGCCATCAATTCCATAAGCTCGTCATAGCGAGCGCGCTTTTTGTCCAGCTCGGCCTCGATCTTCTTAAGCTGGTTGCGTACGCCCTTGAGCTTTTTGTTGAGCGCGGCGCGGGCCTGGGCCTCGGCGCGCTTCTGTTCCTTGGTCTTTTTGCCCTCGGCCGGTTTGGGAGCGGCGGCGGGGGTGTTGGCCTGGGCGGCGCTGGCGGGCTTGGCCGTGCCCGGCGCACTCTCCCCTGCCGCCTCGGCGGCGGCGCGGGCTGCGAGGTCCTCGCGCTTGTAGAGGTAGTAGTCGTAGTCGCCGTCGTAGACCGTGACCTTGCCGTCGCGGATGTCGATCACGCGGTTGGCCACGGCGCGCACCAGGTGCTCGTCGTGGCTGATCAGCACGATGGTGCCGGGGAAGTTTTGCAGGGCGTTCTCGAGCATGTCCACCGAGTCGATGTCCAGGTGGTTGGTGGGCTCGTCCAGGCACAGGAGCGCCTCGGGCGCTACGAGCATCTTGGCCAGGGCCAGACGCGCCTTTTCGCCACCGGAGAGAACGCGGACCTGCTTTTCGATGGCGTCGTTATCGCTAAACAGGAAAGCGCCCAGCAGGCTGCGCTGCTGTGGCACGGTCCACTTGGGCGTGACGGTGTCGATCTCTTGCAGGACGGTGTTGGACTCGGTCATGCCCTCGAGCGCGTGCTGGGCGTAATAGGCGACGCCCACGTTGGTGCCCAGGTCGCGGTTGCCGGTGGTGGGCGGCTCCAGGCCGGCGAGGATCTTCATGAGGGTGGACTTGCCGGCACCGTTGGGGCCGACGAGCGCCACGTGCTCGCCGCGGTAGAGCTTGAGGTCGATGTCACTGTAGATGTGCTTGTCGCCGTAGGACTTGGAGACGCTCTCGAGCCCCACGACCATGTCGCCGGAGCGCGGCGGGTCGGGGAACTTAAAGTCGATGTGCTTGTGGCCCTCGGGCAGGATGACGAGCTCCTTTTTGATCTGCTCGATCTTGCGGATGCGCTCCTGGGCTTGGGCGGCCTTGGTGGGCTTGTAGCGGAACTTGTCGACAAAGACCTGCATGTGGGCGATGTCGCGCTCCTGGGCGGCGCGTTTGGCGCGCATCTGCTCCAGGTTGTCCTCGCGCTGCTTAAGGTAGCTGCTGTAGTTGCCGGTGTAGGTGGTCACGCGGCGGTTCTCGAGCGCGGCGACGTGGTCGACGCAGGCGTCCATGAAGGCGCGGTCGTGGCTGACGATGAGGACGGCGCCGTCGTAGCTGGCGATAAAGCCGCGCAGCCACTGGACGCTCTCGAGGTCCAGGTGGTTGGTGGGCTCGTCCAGGAGCAGCAGGTCGGGATGGCGCAGGAAGAGCTTGGCGAGCGCGATGCGCATCTGCCAGCCGCCCGAGAACTCGGAGCAGGGTCGCTCGAAGTCGGTGACTTTAAAGCCCAAACCAGAAAGGATTTTGCGGGCGTTGCTCTCGAGCTCGTAGCCGCCCAGGTGCTCAAAGCGGTCCTGGACCTGGCCGTATTCGTTAAGGAGCGCATCGACGTCCCTGCCTTGCTCGGAAAGCTCGGTGATCTGGGCCTGCAGCTCGTTGGCGCGCTCACCCATACGGCGGATTTCCTTGGCGGCAGCCATGACCTCGGCAAGGATGGTGGTGTCCTTTTGCTCCAGGTTGGTTTCCTGCTCTAGATAGCCTACCTGGCAGTCCTTTGCGTACTGGACCTGGCCAGCGTCTGGGCTGTCGATGCCCATGATGATCTTGAGCATGGTAGTTTTGCCGGCGCCATTGGGGCCCACGAGCGCAAAGCGTTCGCCGGGATTTATCTGGAAGGAAGCGCCGCTAAAGAGGACGCGAGCGCCGAAGCTTTTTTCGATCTTGTCGACCAGGAGGATCATGGTGCCGCCTTTGACCTTGTGTGCCTATATAAAAAAAGGCCCCAACTTGCGTTGGAGCCTCATTCAATGCTCGGGTGGAGACGAGGGGGATCGAACCCCTGACCTCTTGACTGCCAGTCAAGCGCTCTCCCAGCTGAGCTACGCCCCCGTGCGAAGAAGTACTATACGGGAACTCGGGCGGCGATGCAAGGACAATTTTGGAAAAACTTTCGCCCGTGCCGGCGCAGGCGAAACACGACCCGCCCGCTCAACCAGGTTTCCCGTGCTCCGCCAGTCCCATTATCGGGCCCGATTGCGAATCGCCCCTCCTCTGCGCCTCAGAACTATGCCGGTTTACTACGATGAATCAGGAATGTTCGACCACGCACGCCTTTTCACGCAACCGTCGGGCTCCCTACCTGCGGTTTTGCAAACAGGGAACACGCGGTGCTCGGGAGTCTCCGATCAGTCGTAGTAAACTGGCGGTGTTTTGAAATGGCATCAGCTTGATTTCGCGGTTAAATGTGTTGGAGCCCTGAATTAATGCCTTAACTATTTCTAAAACACGTCTTTTCTGCGACGCGCCTAGATTGGTTGTTGTTTAGCATTGGACTTG
The DNA here is from genome assembly GCA_902492755.1 of uncultured Collinsella sp. Classification (GTDB taxonomy): domain Bacteria; phylum Actinomycetota; class Coriobacteriia; order Coriobacteriales; family Coriobacteriaceae; genus Collinsella. The sequence goes on from CABUNB010000036.1 coordinate 23,451, forward strand.
ATCTTGCGTTGTGCGACTTGCTCGTGCATGGTAGTATTTCACGACGTGAAGCGAAGAAATTAGGCCTTAGATGCCTTTATTAGAATTGCATTCACCGTTCATAAGGGCTCTTGGCGCAACGGTTAGCGCAGGGGACTCATAATCCCTGGGTTCTGGGTTCGAATCCCGGAGGGCCCACCAGAGTATTTTGAGGCCGGGCATTACGCCCGGCCTCTTTGTTATTAGCGCTGCAAACTAGCTTTGCCATCCAGAGACGTAAAGTTATTAACATTCATATTCGTAATTAACAATGGGAATGTCGCCAAGATGCTACCCAACCAACACATGGCGTAAATCGATAGATATGAAAAAAGGCCCCAACTTGCGTTGGAGCCTCATTCAATGCTCGGGTGGAGACGAGGGGGATCGAACCCCTGACCTCTTGACTGCCAGTCAAGCGCTCTCCCAGCTGAGCTACGCCCCCGTGCGAGAAAGTACTATACGGGAACTCCCCCGCCGATGCAAGGACAATTTTGGAAAAGATTTTACGGTGCGTGGAACGGCGCGGGGCCGAAGGGACACACGATGCCCGAAATAGCCCGCGGGGCGCGCCCCAGGTGCCGCCGGCCAGAACAAAGCAATCCGCGGTGCTTCCGCGGGAGGGTTTCGTCTTAGCCCCTCTCCGCGCCTTCGGGTCAATTTAATGAACCGTGCGCAGCTCGCGCCAGCTGGTCGCTTCATAAACGGACCGGTTTACTACGACGATTCCCGGATTTCCGACCACACGCCTACATTCGCAAAACGGGCAGGTATTCTACCTGCACTGATAATTGTTCTCGGGGGAAGCGGGCACTGCGGGGCGCGGCAACGGCGCGCGATTTCCGCGTCGCAGCGCTACCCTGATGCTGAAAGCCGGGGCGATGAC
>CABUNB010000037.1 GCA_902492755.1 uncultured Collinsella sp.
AGCTGCGGAAACGCGGGGTCCGTTCAGGCTGTTGCGTTGAGATTGAAAATCAACCGTGGTTGGACAACACATTGATGCATCGTCCAACCACTTTGTTTAAAGATAGCAACCTTACATAAGATATATTATCGTACTTATCCGCGAAGAAACGCGTATGCGCTGGTTGCTGCTATGGCTCCGTCCGAAACGGCGGTCACAACCTGGCGTAAACGCTTGGAGCGGATATCGCCAGCGGCAAATAGACCAGGTGTACGGGTGGCCATCGAATCGTCGGTGACAATGCCGCCGTCGGGAGCCAGGTCGACTAGATGCTCAACAAGCTCGGTATGTGGCTGCGTCCCCGTAAAAACAAAGATGCCAAACGATCCAGGTTCAAAGGACTCAGTGTGCATTTCACCAGTCGCATTGTCCTTGAATGTGATTGTCGTGGGCATCGCTTCACCAGAAAGCTCAAAAATACTAGTTTGGTACCTAACTGAAATATTGTCCTTAGCAAGCACCTTATTCACAACGCCCTCGGGTGCACGGAACTGATCGCGACGCAGAACGATGGTCACGCTGCTGGCAATGTCGGACAGGAACAGCGCCTCCTCGCATGCCGAATTGCCGCCTCCGATAACAAAGACCTGCTTGCCACGGAAGAACATGCCGTCACACGTCGCGCAATACGAAACGCCACGACCGCGATACGTGTCCTCGCCAACAAAACCCGCAGGACGCGGCGTGGCGCCCATGCACGCAATGACGCTCTTGGCCGCTGTGTCGCCCATATCATGATGGATGGTAAATTGAGCCGCATCGGAATCGTAATCGACGCCCGTCACCATACTCCATTCAACCTGAGCCCCCAGGCCTTCAGCATGCTGTTGGAACCGCTCACCAAGTTCGACACCGCTCAGTAGCGGAATGCCAGGATAATTCTCAATCTCGTTGCTCGTGGCGATCTGTCCGCCCGACATGCCCTGCTCAAGGACAGTCGTCGTCAGGTTGGCACGCGCAGCATAAATGGCGGCAGCATAGCCCGCGGGGCCGCCACCGATAATCGCAACATCGATCGGCTTATCGGTAGTCATGAAGCGTCCTTTCGTCGAAACGTTGTCGTTCTTTGCGCTCATACCCAAATTTACGTGAACGTGACACTCATGCACTACAATGATAAATCCGTATTACAAAGCTGAAGGGGAGTTATCGATGGACCAGGCGCAGACGAGTGACGACGCTCCCCTGCTCACGCACAGCACTCCCCAATCGGAGCAAACCACGCTCCTGGCTCAGCAAAAACCTCTCGTGACCATCGTGCACGCCTCCGTTGGCTCGGGCCACAAGGCCGCCGCAAATGCGATTGCGCAGGCATTCGACCTCATCCGCGGCACCAATGGCATCCCCGAGGATATTGAGATTGAAGTGCTCGATATCCTTGATTTTGGACGTATTAAATTCGACGGCAATAAGACCGCGGCTTCTTTTACGGGAGCCACGCGCCCCATTTACGACCTGACCTGGCGATATACGCTTACGGGACATCTTCTCTGGGGTGGCGGCACGGCATGGTCACGTATTATGTTCCCTGCCTTCAACGAATATGTCCGCGCCCGCAGGCCCATAGCCGTGGTCGCAACACACATTACGGCAGCCAATGTTGCCGTGGGCGCCCGTGTCATCACGGGTATCGATTACCCGGTCATCTGCGTACCAACAGACTATGAAGTCGAAGGCTTTTGGCCCCACAAGGACACCGACTTGTTCTGCGTGGCCAACGAATTTATGGCCGAAACGCTGCGTCCGCGCAAGGTGCCCGAGGCAAAGATTCGCATTACCGGCATTCCTATTCGCGCCGGATTCGACACGGATTACGATCGCGAGGAAGAGCTAACCAAGTTCAACCTCCCTACCGACAAGACCGTCGTGCTGGTAATGGCCGGTGCAAGCTTGCCTCAGCCGTACGTCCGCTTTCGCGCGGCGATGGACCACACGCTCCCCTTCCTACGCAGCTTCGAAGACATGCACTTTGTCTTTTTGCCCGGCAAAGACGTGGAGTATGCCACCCGGCTGAAGACGCTCTTCGATGCCATGAAGCTCGAGAACGTCACGGTGTTGGACTATGTCGACGACATGGCGGCCCTCATGCACGGGTGCGACCTGGCAATCCTCAAATCGGGCGGACTCACCGTCACCGAATGCCTGTGCGCACACCTGCCGATGATCCTGCTGGGCAAGTCCTATGGCCAGGAAAAGGCAAACACCACCATGCTCACCGGCATGGGCGCCAGCATGCATGTCACCACCGCACGAGAGCTCATCGTGACGTTGCGCCATCTCCACGATCATCCTGAGTCGCTTAAGGCACTGCTCATCAATGGCGAAGTGCTGCGCCGTCCCCACGCAGCCGAAGACATAGCCATCGCCACCATGGAGCTCGTAGGCAAACCCCAAAAGCGCAAACGAGCCTTCTGCCGCTTCTACTGGGGAGGCAAGCCCGCGCATATCCGCTAGCGTCTTAATGTCCGCTTACCTGTGGGAGGCCCCTATATATCATCCCGTGCTCAAACATTCTCGCTTCGCTGCGAAACTGCGCGCGGGACGATATATAGGGGCCTCCCACGGGTAAGCTGCGTTAACGTACTAGCAGCTATACCAGATTCCTCACCAGTAGAATCTGCAAAGGGGAACCAGAAAATATAAATACAGTAAGCCGATGCGGCAAAGGGACGGTCCCCTTGCCGCATCGGCTTACTAAATAGATAGTTTTATCTCAAGCATGTAGCCCTTTCGCCTGGGCCCTATACATATCGTCCCGCGCGCAGTTTCGCAGCGCAGCGAGAATGTTTGAGCACGGGATGATATGTATAGGGCCCAGGCGAAAACGGGATCCATGCGCCCCCGCGAAGCGAGAATGTTTGAGCATGGAATGATATGTGTGGGAGGCGGGCGGGAGGGATACGAGCGCCCCGCGAGAATGTTTGAGCACGGGATGATATGTGTGGGTCCCGGGTGAGAGGCCGACCCTACATGTTGAAAATGATTAAGCGATGCCGCTGGAGCCGAAGCCTCCTTTGCCTCGGTCGGTTTCGTCTAGTTCGTCTACCTCTATGAGGTTAACCGTGGGGACTTCTTGGATGACGAGTTGGGCTATGCGGTCGCCTTTGTTGATTTGGATGTTGTTCGTGGGGTCTAGGTTAATGAGGATGACTTTGAGCTCACCTCGGTAGTGGGCGTCGATGAGGCCCGGCGTGTTGACTATAGACAGGCCCTGCTTGATGGCCAAGCCGCTGCGGGGCTGGACGAAGCCAGCGTAGCCATCGGGCAGGGCGATGGCCAGCCCAGTAGAGACCAGACGGCGTTCGAAGGGCTTCAGGACGCAGTCCTCGTTGGAGCGCAAATCCAAGCCGGCATCGGTGGGATGGGCGTATTTGGGAAGCTCGACGGTGGGGTCGAGACGCTTTATGTTGACGGTAATGTTGGACATGGAATCACCTTAGCTTGTCGAGCTCTTGCAGAAACTCATCGACGTCTTTGAAATCGCGGTAGACGGAGGCAAAGCGAATGTACGCCACCTTGTCGATCTTGGCCAAGCGCTTGAGCACCATGTCACCCAACTCATGGGACGTGACAGCGGTCAGCGTGCGAGAGCGCAGCTCGACCTCGATGTCATCGATAATCTCATTGAGCTTCTTGGTGTCGATATCGCGCTTGATGGTGGCGCGCATCAAGCCGACGAGCAGCTTATTGCGATCGAACCGCTGCTTGGTTCCGTCTGACTTAATGACCTCGATTGGGTCTTCGCATCGCTCGAACGTTGTAAAGCGATAGTTACACGAGCAACATTCGCGACGGCGCTTAATGGTGTTATTAGACTCCTGCATACGGGAATCAACGACGCGGGTATGAGCCTTGCCGCATTTGGGACAGCGCATGGTACCTCCTCTTAAACGATAACAAGGGTACCATGCGCAGCGCGATAATGATTACGAACGAGCAGGAACCTTAAGATGCGCACCGGCGGCGAGCGAACCATGCTCCAGATGATTGACGTTACGGATCATGTCGGAAGTCTCTTGCGTGGAAAGGCCTTCGATTGGATATTCCTCGGCAAGCGACCAAAGAGAATCGCCAGGCTGAACGCGAATGGTCTCGTATGTAACGTTGGAAACGGACTCGGCATACGCGGCGTGACGAGCGCTAAAGACCGACGTAGCGAGGACAAAGAAGAGCGTAAGCGCAACGGCGACGGCGACAATCGTCGGAACCTTCAGGGCAACGCAGGCCGGCGCGACTACAGCCTGCTGATTGCGAGCAGGCTTTACGGTCAAAGGCTGAAAGCCGGAGCGGCCACCCTGAACAACCGTAAAAGTGGGTTCTGCAGGCGTCTCGAGCTTAAGGGCGAGGTTACCCTGGACCATATTCGTTGCGTTCATCATGTTCTCCTCTCGCGTGTTTTGCTGAGAACAGTTTTATCAAGCCGCGCGGACAAAAATGTCTAGCGCGAGAACGAATGTTCGGTTATTATTATCTTCGAACAGTTGTTCCTGTCAAGCAAAATTCGAACATTTGTTTGACATGGGTAGAGAGGATGCCCTGATGGCTCGCAAAATTACCAAGCGTCAGCAGCAAATTTACGACTTCATCAAGGAATATCAGCAGGAGAAGGGTTATCCGCCCAGCGTGCGCGAGATGGCTTCTGCCGTGGGCCTTTCCTCCCCCAGCACCGTGCACGCCCATCTCTCTGCCCTGGAGGCGCGCGGGCTACTCAAGCGCGATGCCACCAAGCCGCGCGCCCTGGAACTCTTTAACGAGGATGGTTCCTCTGTCTCAATTTCTAAATCTGACGAGCCCACCGCACCTCGCGGAACGGTCTCGCTACCGCTCGTTGGTCGCGTCGCGGCTGGGATTCCCATTCTGGCCGAGCAGAATATCGAAGACACGTTTACTATCCCGACCGAAATCGCCACTGATCAGGGTTCCTTTATCCTTGAGGTGCATGGGAGCTCAATGATCAATGTCGGCATCTTCAATGGCGATTACATCATCGTCCGTGAACAAAAAAGTGCCATGAACGGCGAAATTGTCGTGGCCATGATTGATGGTTCGGCGACCGTCAAGACGTTCTACAAGGAGCAGGGACGCGTACGCCTGCAGCCTGAGAATGACACCATGGAACCTATCTATGCAACGAATCCCGTTATCCTGGGCAAAGTCGTCGGATTGATGCGCCGGTTCTCGTAATGCAAAAACGCATCACCATCTTTGATACCGTCCGCGGGTTTACGATGATTTCTATGGCAGGTTTTCACGCCTGCTACGATTTCGCCTACCTATACGGTTGGGATATGCCTTGGTTTACCCAGACTGTCTTTCAAGACATCTGGCGCGCCAGCATCAGCTGGGTATTTTTGTTTATCGCGGGTTGGATGTGCACCCTTTCACGCAACAATATCAAACGTGCCGCCAAATACGCCTTAGCAGCACTCGTCGTCTGGTTGGCAACAACACTTGTCTCAGTCGACGATTCGGTTAATTTTGGCATCATCTACTGCATGGCTGCATGTACCGGCATCGTGGCGTTGACCGATCCCGTCCTTAAGAAGATATCGGCGAGATGGGGCATGCCCCTATGCCTTGTGTTGTTCGCCCTCACCTGGAGCATCCCCAAAACGACCTACCCTGTCCCCTACCTGGTGTGGCTGGGATTTCCGAGCCCTGGGTTTGTCTCGGGTGATTACTACCCCATCATCCCGTTTATCTTTATGTATCTTGCAGGATACTTCGCCGCACACATAGCGCAGGGAATCGATAAGACCGTCCCTAGCTGGGCCTACGCCAATCCCATCCCGGCGCTCGCCAGCCTTGGACGCCATGCACTCCCCTTTTATCTACTGCATCAGCCCATCATTCTGGGCATTTTGGAGCTCGTCTACTCGGTGCGATAACGCTCGAGCCGCGGTGCAATACGAGCCGGCAACTTCGCCACAATGCGAACACCGTCCTCGAGATATTCCTCATGCAGAAGGGTTCCCTGCTCATGCACCAGCGTGATGAGGGCGCCCTCGCGATACGGGATATCAGCGGAGAGCAACACATCGGTGGCAGCTGCCTCGCGAGCAATACGATCGACGAGATCGTCGAGCCCCTCGCCCGTTTGGGCCGAGAACAGAACGGCTTCCGGATAGCGACGACGGAAACTCAATCGATCAACGCTATCGAGAAGATCGATTTTATTGAAAACGGTCAGCGTTAAACGCTCTCCGGCGCCGATCTCATCAAGCACGCGGTCGACAGCCTCCAGCTGCCGCTCATAGTCCTCGTCAGACGCATCTACGACTTTGAGAATTAGATCGGCACCCAACACCTCGGACAGCGTCGATTTAAAGGCATCGACCAGACCATGCGGCAGCTTTTGAATAAAGCCGACGGTATCGGTAATCGTCATGCCGCGACCGCCGGGCAGACGATACGAACGTGTCGTCGGGTCGAGCGTAGCAAACAGCTTATCCTGCGAAAGTACCGTAGATCCAGTCAGACGATTGAGCAACGTCGATTTACCGGCATTGGTATAACCGGCCAACGCGACGCGAAACGCCGGTGACTCAATGCGACTCTTGGATTGAACATCGCGACGCTGTTCAACCTGCTTGAGCTCACAACGAAGTGCAGCAATCTTATTACGAATGAGGCGACGGTCGACCTCGAGCTGACTCTCGCCCTGACCAAAGCGCGAGCCAATGCCGCCGCGCGTCTGTTCCTTGGCGAGATGGCTCCACATGCCGCGCAGACGAGGTAACAGATATTGAAGCTGTGCCAACTGTACCTGCAGGCGTCCCTCACGCGTCTGAGCATGCAGGCCAAAGATATCCAGGATCAGTGCTGTACGATCGATAATCTTTACCGGCTCGCCCACGGCTTTCTCCAAATAGGATTGCTGCGAGGGGGTCAGGTCGTCGTCAAAAATAACGACATCGGCATCCATGCGATGCACCAGGCCGCACAGCTCTTCAACCTTACCGGAACCGATAAACGATTTAGGATACGGCTTTACCAAACGCTGCGACAAGCGTGCCACGCACTGGGCACCAGCTGTGTGGGCAAGACGCTCCAGCTCATCAAGCGAGCGATCGAGCGGCCATGCATTGTCGCGCCACTCAACACCAACTAAAATGGCACGCTCGGGCTCGGGTGCCGTGGGAACAAGAGGGAAACGGGCCATTAGGCAGCCTCAATACGATGCACGATATCCTCAACGACTTCATCGATCGTACATTCATCCATATCAAACCACACGATACGGTCATCGCGCTTAAACCACGAAAGCTGACGCTTGGCATAACGACGCGAACGCATCTTAATGAGTTCGCGAGCCTCATCCATGCTCATCACGCCATTGAAAGCATCGATGATCTCTTTATAACCAATTGCCTGCATCGACGTCAGGGCATCCCCCAACCCCTGGTCCATAAGAGCGCGGACCTCATCGACAAGACCCTGCTCAAACATCAGATCGACGCGCAGATTAATGCGCTCGTAGAGCACCTCGCGATTACGCGTCAGGCCAAACCATAGGGCATGATAATGCTCGCGCGGAACACTAAACTGACTTTTTTGCTGTGCATAGGAGATACCATCATCATGCATCTCGAGCGCACGAATCACACGGCGCACGTTATGGGGATGAATAACAGCAGCCGATTCTGGATCGCGCTCGGCAAGCAGGGCATGCAGTTCTTCCTCGCCAATACGTTCGGCAAGCTCCTGATAGCCCGCACGGCGATCGTCCTCAAGTTCACCAGAGGGAAAGTCCATCTCATCGAGGGCTGCCTTGAGATATAGCCCTGTACCTCCGCAAAAAACCGGCAGGCAACCCGAACCAAGGAGACGTTCAACATGCGCGCGAGCGTCAGCCTGATAAAGCGCAGCAGAATATGCCACACCCGGCTCTACAATGTCGACGAGACGCAGCGGCGCCGTACACTCATCGGGCGCCATCTTTGCGGTACCGATGTCCATGCCGCGATAGATTTGCATCGCATCGCACGACAGCACTTCGGACGAAAGACGAGCTGCCAAACGGTCGGCAACATCACTCTTACCAACCGCCGTCGGACCGACGATCGCAACGGCGGAAAGACCTGCCCCGGGAGAAACCATTAGCGCGGCTCGCCCACAACGGAACCGGACAAATACCAGGTCTTGGCAACGTCAACGTCAACATCAACGATCTTGCCAACAAGCTGATCGATGCTGTAACCCTCTGGGATAGGCGCATGCATGGTCTGATTCTTGGGACTCTTGCCCAGCAGGACCGCATCGTTCTTTTTACTCGTTCCCTCAATGAGCGCAGGAACCACAGTATGAAGCTCGCCCTGGTTATACTCGTGTGCCGTGGTCTCGATAACCTTAACCAGGCGATTGAAACGCTCGAGAATAACCTCATGCGGCGTAGGATCGTCAATCTCGGCGGCCGGGGTACCGGCGCGCTTGGAATAGATGAAGGTATAGGCCTGAGCATAGCGGACCGTCTCGGCAAGTGAGAGCGTCTGCTCAAAGTCTTCTTCAGTCTCACCCGGGAAGCCAACGATAATGTCGGTCGAGAGCGCGATATCGGGCATGCGGTTGCGAATGCGATCGACAAGGCCCAGATAGTCCTCGCGTGTATAACGGCGATTCATCTCTTTGAGGATCCGCGTCGAACCGGACTGGACGGCCAAGTGCAGCTGCGGCATAACGGCAGGCGTCTCGGCCATGGCGTCGATGGTCTCGGGCAACAGGTCCTTGGGATGCGAAGACGTAAAGAAGATGCGCTCCACGCCCGTATCGCCCACGGCACGCAGCAGATCGGCAAAACGCGGCTTGCCAAACAGATCGCGACCATATGAGTTAACGTTTTGGCCCAGCAGCGTAATCTCACGCACGCCCTGGCGCACCAAACCGGTCACCTCGTCGACAATCTCCTCGAAGGGGCGGCTCTTTTCGCGACCGCGCACGTACGGCACGATGCAATAGGTGCAGAAATTATTGCAGCCCGTCATGATGGGCACCCAGGCGTGATACTGAGTCTCGCGATGCCACGGCATGCTCATGGCATCCGTATCCTCATGCTCATTGGTGCGGATATGACGCTTACCATCAAGGAACGCCTCGGCAATGAGCTCGGCCACATGTGCAATGGAATGCGTGCCAAAGATGACATTGACGTTATCGACGTTGGTGAGCAGGCCCTCGCCATCGCGCTGCGCGATGCAACCGCCAACGGCAACCACGCGCTTGCCCGAAGGCGAAGGCGGCAGGCTTTTGCAGGAATTGCACTGACCGTACAGGCGGGTATCGGCGGCCTCGCGCACGCAGCACGTCATGAAGACAACGATATCGGCATGCGCGGGATCGAGCGCCATGAGGCAGCCATACGAATCAAGCAGACCGCTCACACGCTCGGAGTCGTGCTGATTCATCTGGCAGCCAAAGGTGCGGATAAAGTAGGTTTTACCGGCAAGAATATCGCGTACGGAACGCTGGTCCATGTGCATAAGTCCTAACGATGGGGAGCGAAACAAGGCAAGCAGAAGCTATGCCACAGGCTTAACATCATCCATGACGACGTTATCCATAGCAGCTCGATTGATCTGGTGAACGTAGATAGAAAGGCGGATGGCCGTGCGCGACTCCCCGTTAATGAGGATGTCGGAGAACACGGGCGCGCAGGAAATATCAAAACCGGTTGGAATCAAAAAACCGCGCGCGATAGCAACGGCCTTAATGGCCTGGTTGACGGCACCGGCGCCGACACACTGGATGTTGACGGGCACACCATCCTTGACCATGCCGGCGATGGCGCCGGCAACGGACGCGGGCGATGATTTGCTTGATACCTTCAGGCAATCCATGAAGAAACTCCTGCATTTAAAAGTACGTTTTAACTGCAATAACTGTATCGTACCGAGTGGACTCGGTAAAGGCACTATTCCTCTTTGGCAAGATCAAAGGTCACGGTGATTCGATCACGCGAAACACGGATCTTTGGGTCGCCGCAAAGGTTGAGATAGTACCGGGCGGCAAGGTCATTAAAGTCTCGTTCCACAGCGCGCGAAAACTGTGCCATGTCATCCTTGGCAATACGTAGCCCGCGACGATCCTTCGCGAGATCGACAGGAGCCGGCGCATGCGAGGACGAATCACGCTCGCGCAGCAGACGCGCGGTCACACCGCGAACGGGCTTAATCTGCCCTGCCAAAATGCGATGGGCCGTGCGCTCGGACATCTCAAGACCCAAACCCGAACAAATACGGATAAAGTCCTCGGCATCAGAAGCAAGGCCTAAACGATCGACAACCGGAAGCTCACTCTCGTCATCAATGAACAGGAGACGAGACGTATCGAGCCGACTTGACGCTTGAGCATAAAGGGTCGCGGCAATCTCAGACGGAGAACCAAGATAGACATCGCAACCACGCAACTCCTCGAGCGCAAACTCACAAGCAGCGCGAATAATATTATGTGGGCCGCGAGCGCAGACATAACGTCCGTCCTCATCCTTGACGGCCTGGGGCCAGCTGGACTGATCGGCACGCTCACTGAGGCGGTCGGCCGCAACGCTCACCTTGAAGGCTGAACCAAGATCGACGCCGGACGTGACCACACGGGCCTCGTCGGTGTTCTGCTTGATCGAAAACAATGCCATGCCACGACCGTGAACGCCCCAACGGTCCATCTTCATGCTCTCGAGCTTGGAGGTAACGCGGGCATCAAAGATTCGCTCTTGCATATCCTGCGGAACGCCAGAACCGTTATCCAGAAAGACAAGCGTGCGGACGCCATCTTCCTTGGTCGTGGCGAGATAGACCTTGTCGGCGCCGGCATCGCGAGCATTACGGAGCATTTCGATGACGATGTCCTCGACATGCTGAATGTCGTGCTTAGCCTGGCGCCGCTCGGCCTCCGAAACGCGGAGGCGGACATACCCCTCGCCAAGGTTCTCCTCGACGCAAAGGTTGCCCTCCCCCGACATCGACGCGATAAATGAGATGAGCTCGTTCGCGTCGCTCATGTTATTTAGCGATATCGACAGCGCGGCTCTCGCGAATCACGACGACGCGCACCTGACCGGGATACTCCATCTCTTCCTCGATCTGATGGGCGATATCGTGAGCCAGAACCGTGGACTGGGCATCGGAAATCTTGTCCGGCTGGACCATGACGTGGACCTCGCGACCGGCCTGCATGGCATAGGTACGTTCGACGCCGTCATGAGAGTTGGCGATCTCCTCGAGCTTCTCAAGACGCTTGATGTAGTTCTCGGCAGACTCGCGACGGGCACCGGGGCGAGAGGCAGAGACAGCATCGGCGGCCTGCACCAGGACATCGAGCACCGTGTTGGGGTCGACATCGGCATGGTGAGCCTCAATAGCGTGGACGATAACGGGCTTCTCGCCATAACGGCGGGCAAGCTCGGCGCCGATGACGGCATGCGGGCCCTCGACGTCGTGGTCGATTGCCTTGCCCAGGTCATGAAGCAGGCCGGCGCGCTTGGCGGTCACAACGTCCAGGCCAAGCTCGGAAGCCATCACGCCGCACAGATCAGAGACCTCGAGGGAATGCTGAAGCACGTTCTGACCAAACGAGGTACGGTAGCGCAGGGCACCAAGGGTCTTGACGATCTCGGGGTGCAGGTCGTGGATGCCGGTATCGAAGGCAGCCTGCTCGCCAGCCTCGCGCACGCGCTGCTGAACCAGGTCGGCGGCCTTGTGATACATCTCCTCGATACGGGCAGGGTGAATGCGGCCGTCGGCAATGAGGTTCTCGAGGGCGACACGGGCGGTCTCACGACGGACCGGGTCGAAGCTCGAAAGAACGACGGTCTCGGGCGTGTCGTCGATCACGAGGTTGACGCCGGAAACCTGCTCGAAGGTCCGGATGTTGCGACCCTCGCGACCGATGATACGGCCTTTGAGGTCATCAGAGGGAATGTGCACGGAGGTAACGGTGACCTCGGCAGTGTGGTCGGCAGCGCAGCGCTGAATCGCCAGAGACAGAATCTCCTGGGCGGTCTTGTGGCACTCGGCGCGAACCTGCTGCTCGGACTCGCGAATGATCGTGGCGGCCTCGTGGGTGACCTCGCCGCGAACCTTATCGAGGAGCTCCTTGTGGGCGTCCTCGCGGGTAAGGTCGGCGATACGCTCGAGCTCGGAGGTCTGCTTTGCGCAGAGCTCCTCGAGCTCACGGGAGCGCTTCTCGACCTGACCGGCCTGGCTGGACAGCTGATGCTCGCGCTTGTCGAGAGCGTCGTTGCGGCGATCAAGGGATTCCTCGCGCTGCATCACGCGGTTCTCGAGCGTACGAATCTCGTTCTTACGCTGCTTGTCCTCGGCCTCAGCGGCCTGCTTGTTCTTGATGATCTCCTCTTTAGCCTCGAGCAGAGCCTCTTTTTTGAGGGTCTCGGCCTGACGCTTAGCATCACCGATCAGGGACTCAGCCTGTGCGTGTGCCGACTGGATTTTTTCGTCGGCCTCGTGAAGACTACCCTGCTTGGCGGTGCGCATGTAGGCAATGGCGGCGATGGCACCCAAAACGATGCCAACGAGCGCTGCGATGATAGGCATGCTCACTCCTTTTTATGGATTCGTTACACACAAAAGCGAACCGTCCTTACGAACGGCTCGCGACATTTGAGTAATATGGGCGCAGCTTATGCGGGTCGGATACAGATAAACATATAAACAAACTCATCACAGATGAGCACATATCACAAAGCAAATGACAGTGTTTATCGTACGTTGAACCACAACAACTGTCAAATAAATGGCCCCAGCACGGCGGCTAAAACGCGGTGAACGGCAGGGCCACAAAACGCATACGCCTAAACCGCACATTCCTCACGTTCGGCATCGAGACGTGCCTTAACGGCATCGGCGGCGATGTGATACGAGAAGCCCTTGCCCATCAAAAACCGAACCAGTTTTTCGAATCCGCGCGTCTCTGGAACACGCCGCTTGGCGAGCAGGGCTGACGCACGCGCCAAATCGTCTTCGACGGCAAAATAATCCTCGGGATAACCGGGAATGTCATCGAGCACGACATGACGGCGCTTGAGCTCGGTCTCGATTTTACGCTGTCCCCAACCGCGCCGCTTGCGTTCCTCGATAAAGTACGAGCAAAAGCGGTTCTCGTCTAAAAAGCGATACTCGGTGGCGCGCTCGACGGCGAAATCGATCGCGGGCTGGCGAAAGCCGTAGCGAGCCAGCTTGTCACGGACCTCACCCGTCGCATGGTCGCGTCGCGATAGCATCTCGGTCACCATGGTAAGTGCACATTTACGCTCGATGAGCTGCACCGCTTCACGAAAGTTATCCCAATCACAGGGAAGATCGGGGCGATTTTTGACATACAGGCGCGCGACCCGCACGGGAATCCAAATGGACCGCTCAAAACCGCCCTCAAGCTCACAATCGATATGTGCGCAAGGCTTTTTGGACGCATACCCGCTCGAGAACGAGGAGGCCGCCTTCTTATCGGGAAAGACGACCGTGGCCTCAGTCACCGTATACGACATGAGCGTAACCGCTACTCGTCGTCATCATCGAGCATGGCGGAACCATCGATGGCATAAAGCTCGTCAAACTCCTCAGGCGCAGGCTGATCGGTCAGCTCGACCTCGGACGGAGCATCGTCATCAAACTCAAGCCCGCAGGCAAGGCGGACCTTATGCTCAATCTCGTCGGCGCAATCGGGGTGTTCGCGCAGGAACGCCTTGGCGGCCTCGCGACCGTTGCCGAGCTTGTCCTCGCCATAGGCAAACCAGGAGCCCATCTTCTTGCAAATGCCGCACTCGACAGCCATGTCCAGAATCGAGCCCTCCTTAGAGATGCCCGTACCGTACATAATGTCGAACTCAGCAGAACGGAACGGAGCTGCCACCTTGTTCTTAACGACCTTGGCGCGCACGCGGTTACCGATAACCTCATCCTTAAGCTTAATGCTGTCGATGCGGCGAATGTCGATACGCACCGAAGAGAAGAACTTAAGGGCGCGGCCGCCCGTCGTGGTCTCGGGGTTGCCGAACATGACGCCGATCTTCTCTCGCAGCTGGTTAATGAAGATGCATGTCGTGTTGGACTTGGACAGCGAGCCGGCGAGCTTGCGGAGCGCCTGACTCATCAGACGAGCTTGCAATCCGACCGTGGTATCGCCGATCTCTCCCTCAATCTCGGCACGCGGGGTCAGCGCGGCGACGGAGTCGACGACGATGGCATCGATGGCGCCGGAACGCACGAGCATGTCAACAATCTCGAGCGCCTGCTCACCCGTATCAGGCTGGGAAATCAGTACCTCGTCGATATCCACGCCAATGCGCGCGGCATACGTGGGATCGAGCGCGTGCTCGGCATCGATAAATGCCACCACGCCACCCATTGCCTGGGCTTCGGCCAGGATCTCGAGCGAAAGCGTCGTCTTACCGGAGGACTCAGGACCGTAAATCTCGACGATACGGCCGCGCGGCACACCGCCGATACCCAGAGCGGCATCGAGTGCCAGAGCGCCCGTGGGGATGGCCTCAACCTCAAGCTCGGGGCCGCCGTCACCATACCTCATGATGGAGCCTTGACCGAACTTCTTCTCGATCTCGGCCTTGGTGGTGGCGATCATCTCATCGCGCTCTTTACCCGTCGTGCGAGCATGAACGGTACGTACGGGACCTGAATTCTTGGCCATGAATAGCCCTCCTCTTAACAACCTGCATCGATAATAAACGAACGGCTGTTCGTGGTCAACCGTTCAGGCCAATCATATGCAGGCAGTCTTTCCAAAACCCAACCAAACGCCGACCAAACACTGACCAAATGCTTGACCACAAAGGGGCAAATAAGAACAAGAAAGGCAAAAATACACCTATGACCAGCGCAAACGCAAAATTCGTCAGGGGTCCCTATCTCCACAATTAAGGGGCCCGAAGGCCCCTTAAAACACGTCTATTCCATAGAGTTGAGCACAAGGGCAATGCGTCCCAAAGCCTCCGCGACCGCATGGGCACGAACACACGAACGGTCGCCCTCATAGTGGCAGCGCACAGAGTCCACGACCGGCACTTCCCCATCAGCCGCGCGATACGCCCAGCCAATATAGAAAGTGCCAGCCGGATCGTCCTCAGTGCCGCCGCCGGGGCCGGCATAACCCGTTGCGCTCACTGCAATATCGCTCTGGTACAGCTCCAGCGAACCCGCCGCCATCTCGCGCGCGGTCTGATGCGACACCGCGGTATAGCGGTCGAGCGTCTCCTGATCAACACCCAAAACGCGATGCTTGATCTCATCGCAGTAGGTCACCGCACCGCCACGCAGCACCACCGAGGCGCCCGGGATATCGGCAATCGTCGAGGCGATCATACCTGCTGTCAGCGACTCAGCCGTCGAAACCGTCACGCCCCGAGCGCTCGCGCGCTCGACAATATGACGCGCCAGCTCCTCGTTATGTGCGGAAATCTGATCAAAAGAGTCCGTCATACCCACCAGAACCTAGATCGAAAAGACGATCTTGCGGCAGTTCCAGAAGTATTGGGCGCCCGAGATAACGGTCAGGACAACGGCAACGGCGTACAGGAAGCGCGACACCGAGTAGATGCCGAGCGTCAGCGCCAGCGGGCCAAGGTGCAAGCCGGCCATCGCAAAGACGCACAGGTAACCGCAGATGGAGACCATCGTGGTCGCCGTCTTGTACTTGCCAAGCTTATCGGCGGCAACGACCACGCCGGCGGCACTCGCAACCATGCGCAGGGCGCTTACCAACAGCTCGCGGAACAAGATGATGAACACGGACCAAACCGTCACGGTGCCAAAGTCCAAGAACAGCAGCAAGGCCGAGAACACGAGCAGCTTATCGGCGATGGGGTCCAAGAACTTACCGAAATCGGTAATCTCGTTGCGCGAGCGCGCCAGGTAGCCGTCGACCTTATCGGTGCACGACAGGATCACATACAGAATGAAGGCAGCGGCGGCGAGCGGGCCGTCGAAGGTGCTCCAATCTGTACCGGCAACACTCGTGTGAGAAAGCGCCGACACGATCATGAACACCGGGATAAAGACGATGCGAACGCACGTCACGATGTTGGCGGGCGTCCAAACACTCGTCAGTTCCTTATTGCTCTCGTTTGCCACGACGCTCTCCTACTCCACAACATGGCCGATAAGCTCATAGCAGAAGCTATCGGTAAACTCGACCGTCAGAATATCGCCCACGGACGCCTCGCTGGCGTCCAAGTGCACCGCGCCATCGGAATCGGGCGCCTGGAACCAAGCATGGCCGATCAGCTCGGCGCCGTCCTCGGTCTCCTCGATGCCGTCGACGATCACCTGGGCGCGCTCGCCCACATGTGCGGCGGTGGCGGCAAAACCGAGCGACTCGGCCAGGTCCATGGCCTCCTGGGCGCGCTCGAGCTTGACCTCCTCATCGACCTGACCCTCCATCTTAGCGGCCAGGCTGCCCTCCTCCTGCGAGTAGGCAAAGACGCTCGTGTAGTCAAAGCCGACGGTGTCCATAAAGTCGATAAGGTCGCGGAACTCGTCGTCGGTCTCGGTCGGGAAGCCGACCATGGCCGTGGAACGGATCACGATGCCGGGGATACGCTCACGCAGATCGCGGAACAGGTCCTCGAGCTCCTGGCGCGAACCGGAGCGACGCATAGCCTTGAGGATGCGCGCGTCGCAGTGCTGCACGGGGATATCGATATAAGGCAGCACCTCGGGCGTATCGCGAATCGTATCGATAAGCTCGTCGGTCATGCCCTCGGGCTGCAGATAGAGCACGCGGACCCAGACGTTGTGCGGGCGCACGGACTCGGCGACGGCATGCAGCAGCTGCGCCAGATTGCGCGGCGAGCCATCGGTGACGTCTTCGTCGGCAAAGTCGGTGCCCCAAATACCCGTGTCCTGTCCGATCAGCACGATCTCGCGCACACCGCCGGCAACCAGGTCGCGTACCTCGGAGATAATGCTCTCGGCATTGCGCGAGTGATAACGACCGCGGATATACGGGATCATGCAGAAGCTGCAGAAGCGGTTGCAACCATCGGAAATCTTGACGTAAGCAACGGCGCCCTCGACAGTGCGCTTGACTTGCGGAATATAGGCAGCGATCTCACGCTCGACACCCAGCACGCCATCGATGACCGCCACGATGCCGTCCTCCTCGTCGGCCTTCACAAAGGCAGCGACCTCGGGCAGCTCGTCAGGCAGGTCGTCGCCATAGCGCGACGGCACACAGCCGCACATGACGATGGGACAAGAACGAACGCCGTCCTGAACCTCGTTGGCGAGCTCGAGCGTGGTCTCGATGCTCTCGGACGTTGCGGAGGCGAGGAACGAGCATGTATTGACGATGGCGATATCGGCATCCTGTGGGTCGAATGCCTCCTCGTAGCCCGCGGCGGTCAAAAGAGAACGCATGCGGTCGGTGTCAACCTCGTTCTTAGCGCACCCGAGGGTGATGTAGAGCACGGAGCCCAACGGTGTATCCATGTTGGAGAGCAGTCCTTTCGAATGATATTAGCGGTAGTTGGTGAACTGCAGCGGCTGGCCGTAGTCCTGGTCGCGCAGGAACTGGATAACGGTCTGCAACGCGTCCTTCGAAGCAGAGGAAACACGCAGCTTCTCGGCCTCGATGGTCACCTTGACCTTGAGCTTTTGGTCCTTGATGTCCTTATTGATCTTCTTGGCGGTCGCCTGGTCGATACCCTCGACGATATGGCCGAGCACGCGCACGGTGCCGCCCGATGCCGCCTGCGGAGCATCCCACGAGACAGCCTTGAGGTCGATGCCGCGCTTGATGAGCTTGGAGCTCAGGACATCGATGATCTGCTTGGAGACAAAGTCGGCCGGGGCGTTGATCGTAAAGAGCTTGTCGCCCTTCGAAAGCTCGATCGTGGCGCCGGAATCCTTCAGGTCATAGCGCTGGGAAATCTCGCGCGTGGTCTGCTGGAAGGCGTTGTCGACCTCTTGCATGTTGACCTCGGACACGACGTCGAAGCTGGAATCTTTAGCCATGATGTTTCCTTTCGCGTACGAGCGGCTTAGTAGCTATCGTACGAATAGTCGGTAGAATCGGTGGGCGCCTGGCCGTCAGTTGCGGTATCGGCGCCATCCGTGGACTGGGCATCGGTGCCGTCGGTGGTGTCGGTACCATCGGTGGTGTCGGCACCATCAGAACTTTCACCATTCTCGGAATCAGTCGTCTCCTTCTTGGGAACGGTGATCGTCACGCGCGCCACGCCCGAGGTCTTGGTATCGTAACGGACCTTTTCGCCGTTCTTGGTAACGGTGACATCGGAAGGCTTAGACGTGGTGATCTCGATCGAGGACTCGGGCGTGTACTCCTGCTCAAAGGGGCCAGTCGCCTGAGCGCCATAGACCGACTTTCCGTCGACCTTGACCTCAATCCACGCGGTCTTTCCCTTGGCAACGGAGACCTTAACCTTTGTGACCTCGTTCTCTTCCTTCTTGGCCGTCGTCTTGGCGGCGTCCGAATCAGTCGACTCATCCGTCGCCTCATCGGTGTCTTCGTCCTCGTCGACCGTTTCGGTCTTCTTAGAAGACTTCTTGGTCGTCGTCTTGGTAACAGCGGGCGTCTCGGGCGTGGTCTCGGGCGTCGAAGATGCGCAGCCGCGCAGAAGTACCACGATGAGCACGATCAGCAGCAACGCCACGGCACCGATACCGGCGTAGACGATACGCGGATCGAGCCCGTTGTTTTGAGGAGCACGGGAACCGCCGCGTCCACGACTGGAACTGCTGCGGCCGCCTCCCTGAGGCATACGGCCACGATTGCTATCGGAACGGCCGCAATAGCCACCCTGGCCCTGAAGGCTGCGCTGACCCGAGCGGGGCGCAAGTTCACCGCGGCCTTGATAGCCACGCTGGCCCGCACGCGGAGCGGAAGAGCGCTGGCCATACGGCTGTGGTTGAGAGCGAAGACGCGGCGTCACCTGCGTGGTATCGGCGTCCGCATAGCCGCCGCGAGCACGTCCGGTGGAGATACCACGGTGACCGCGATCGGAATAGCCGCCGTCGCCGTAGCCGGCACGAGGGTCACGCGCCACGCCGCGGGCAGCGGGAAGTGCACGGTCCTCGGGCATCGGCGTACTGCGGAACCGGTCACGCTGCGAGCGAATCTCCTCGCCCGAACCCGTCTCGGTAATATAACCGGCCTGCTGAGGACGCTGTCCATAGCGAGTCGAACGACCGCCCTGAACCATCAGGAAGCGCCCGTTATCGACAGAGGAACGCGAATTGACGTAGCCGGCGGCGTCCTGGAAACGACCGCCCTGCTGCGACGTCTCGCGTTCGTATGCCATCAGTTCGTCAAAGTAGGCATTGACGACCTCGCGCGGATTGAGGCCCAAAAAACGAGCATAGCTCGAAATCATGCCCTGCGCATAGCCGCGCGGCGGCATCGAAGCAAAGTTACCGGTCTCGAAAAACTCGATGATCTGCGGCCTGATTTTGATGGTGTTGGCGACCTGCTGAATGGAAAGGCCCATTCGGCGACGCTGCTCGAGCAGCATGTCACCAAAGCGTGCAGCCATCAGAATCCTCCAAACTCACGATCTTCACGTGCCATCTCGGCGTCGACAGATTCCAGCGCGGCAAGCCCCTCCTCGTCCAACAGGACCTCGCGCGGCTTGGAACCGTCGGGCGGGCCGACGACACCCTTTTCTTCCAGCATGTCCATAATACGCCCGGCACGCGCATAGCCAACCTTCAGGCGGCGTTGCAGGCCAGATGTGGAGCCCAGCTGCGATTCCACCACAATATGGGCGGCTTCCCAAATGAGCGGATCATCGTCTTGCGGCTCGGCGACTCCGGTGCGGACAATGCCGCCGCCACCAGCCATGGACATGGAAGCGGGCGCCACGGCGGACAGAATCTCCTCGTGGTAGTCGGGCTCGCTCTGCGACTTGACGAACTCGACAATCTCGTTGATTTCATCGTCCGAGACAAAGCAGCCCTGGATACGGCGGGGCTTGCCCCAGTCGACCTTGGAGAACAGCATGTCGCCCAAACCGGTGAGCTTCTCGGCACCCATCTGGTCGATGATGACGCGCGAGTCGATGCCCGTGGCGACGTTAAAGGCGATGCGGTTGGTGATGTTGGCCTTGATAAGGCCCGTCACCACGTTGGAGCTGGGGCGCTGCGTGGCAACGATAAGGTGAATACCGGCGGCACGGCCCAGCTGTGCAATACGCACGATCGAGGCCTCGACATCCTTACCGGCGACCATCATCAGGTCAGAGAGCTCGTCAATGATAATGACCAGGTAGGGCATCTTTTGCGGCGGGTTGTCGTAATGCTCAAACTCGCCGGCGGCCTGCTTTTCGTTATAGGTCGAAATCTTACGCACGTTGAGACGCTCGAAGACCTTCAGGCGGCGCTCCATTTCGGACACGGCCCACTGCAGGGCGCTCGCGGCCTGCTTGGGCTCGGTCACCACGGGCACATAGAGATGCGGCAGACCGTTATAGCCCGCAAGCTCGACGCGCTTGGGGTCGACCATGATCAGGCGAACGTCCTCGGGAAGGGCGCGCATGAGCAAGGTCGTGATGATGGAATTGATCATCACCGACTTACCAGAACCGGTCGTACCGGCGATCAACAGGTGAGGCATCTTGGCGAGGTCGGCGACAACCGGCGTGCCCTCGGCGTCGCGGCCGATGGCGAGCTCGAGCGGACCGCCCTTCACATAGGGCAGCACGTCGCCCAGATTGACGTTCTGGCGCTTGCGGTTGGGAATCTCGATGCCCACGAGCGAGGTGCCGGGGATCGGGGCAAAGATACGCACCGACTGGGCAGCGAGCGAAAGCGCGATATCGTCCTCGAGGCTCGAGATTTTGCTCACACGCTCGCCCTCACCGGGCTGCAGTTTGAAGGTCGTCACCGTGGGGCCGGCGATCCAGCCGACCACGCGGGCACTGCGGCCAAACTCAAGCAAGGTGGATTGCAGTGACTCAGCGGTCTGCTCCAGCTCCTTGTCCGAAGACGCGGCGGAAGCCGACTGCGGGTTGGCATGCAGGATTTCGAGCGGCGGAAGCTTGAGGCCGTCCTCTTCTTCGCCCTCGTTATCTGCGGCGCCGTCGTCCACTCCCCCATCACGAGCCGCAGCCGATTCGATAGCACTCGTGGCAGGCGCACCGGCAACCTTGGGATGCTTCAGGAAGTCGGGAATCTGAGGTGCGGCCGAGACGGGATTCACGGCAAACGGCGGCTCGGACTCGTCGATCTTATCGGGGTCGTCTTCCATCGAAAGCTGGCCGGTTACCTGACCGCGCTTTGCATGGCGACGCGGCAGCAAAGTTGTCTTTGCGGTCTCAATCGGAGCCTCGTCGTCCTCGTCATCGCCCTCGGTGAGCTCAATCTCGCTATCGGACCAAGACGGGTCGGGCTCGCTCGTGTTGAGCTTGGGCGTGGCCTTGCCCTTCTTGGCATGGCGACGCGGCAGCAGCGTGGTCTTAGCGCGCTCGGCCTCCACGGCCTCGGACACGTCGACAAACGGGTCATCGTCCTCGTCGTCATCGTCCAAAACCGGGTCCACATCGTTGTCCATGACCGTGGTCACGGCAGCATCGGAGCCCTTTTGACGAAGAATGCTCAGGTGCGGACGGGCAACGCCGGGCACCGACAGGGCTTCGTCATCACCCCAAGGGCTGGCGTTGACATCGGCACGACGGCGTTCGGCAAAATCTGCCGCACGATCGCGGGCAGAGCGCAGCACACCGCCCACCGAAAATCCAATGATAACCAGGCCCACGACGACAAGCCCCAGCAAGACAACCATGGCGATAGGTTTACCCAGAGCGTTTTGCAAGGCACTTGCGATAAAGGCGCCAATGTAGCCACCCGACACGGAAAGGTTCTGCGGCGTAAACATAAGGTCGCACGAATCGCTCGTGCCCGGCACCATCAGCGAAAGAATGGAGACGACAGCGATAAAGACCACGGCGCCGCCCGCAACAGAGCGCACGTTGAGCGGCGAGTCCTCACCCAAAAAGAGCGTGGCGGCAAACAGCAAGATGACGATCGGCAGCACGTAGGCGCCCAGGCCAAAGCCCAGGTGATAGAACCCGGCAACAGCAGCCGTCACGGGCGCAGTTGCCGGTGAGATAACGGCAATGAAGGACGCGATCGCCAAAACGGCAATGACCACGCCGGCGATATCGCGATTGGCCGAAGGCTCGACCAAGGGCTCAAAATCGTCGAAGTCTGCCTCATGGCCCTTATTGGCACGCAGATGGGAACCGGCACCCTTAGCAGATGCCGGTTGGTTGTTGGCTTTATTGCCTTTGGCGTTTTGTGCAGATCCGCGCGCCAAACTAAACCTCCATGACGACCGGGATGATCATCGGACGGGTACGCGTACGGCTCCAAATGAAGTTGGAGAGCGAATCGCGCACGGCCTTGCGAATGGCATCGGAGCCGCTGCTGGTAAAGCTGAACTTGCCCTTCTCGATCGTCTTCATAATGGATGCGGAGGCATCCTCGGAGAACTGGTCGTCGATGGCAAACGAGACGCCGCGACCCGAGAACTCGATAGCCTCGATCTTCTTGTGCTTGAGCGAGACGATAGCAACGGCCGTGACCATACCGTCATTGGCGAGCTTCTGGCGATCGCGCAGGACGATGGGGTCGGTATCGCCGATGCGCAGACCGTCGACGTAGACGACGCCGGACTCGACGGGCGTGCCGCGCTTGACGATACCACCGCGCATCTCGAGCGTGTCGCCGTTATCGAGGATAAAGATATGATCGTCCTTGATGCCCATCTTGCGGGCCAGCTGGGCATGGGCGCGCAGATGCACGGCCTCACCGTGAACCGGCATAAAGTACGTGGGCTTGGCCATGGCCATCAGGAGCTTGAGCTCCTCCTGGCTACCGTGACCCGAGACGTGGACGAGAGCGCGGTTCTTATCCCACACGTCGCAGCCGAGCTTGGCCAGGCTGTTGACGACCTGCTGGACGGCCTTCTCGTTGCCAGGAACGGGAGTTGCCGAGAGGATAACGGTATCGCCCTCGTGAATGGAGAGCGTCTTGTGCTCGCCATTGGCCATGCGGGACAGAGCCGACAGCGGCTCGCCCTGCGAACCAGTGCACATGACGACGATCTTGTCGTCAGGCAGGTTATCGATATCGAAGGCATCGATGATATCGGCATCATCGATGTTGAGATAACCGAGCTCGCGCGCCACGCGGGTGTTCGTGAGCATGGAGCGACCGGTCACAACGACCTTACGGCCGCACTTGCGGGCGGCATCGCAGATCTGCTGCAAACGATGGATGTGGCTCGAGAACGACGCGACGAACACGCGACCCGGGGCGTTCTTGATGGCGTGCAGCAGGTTGGGACCAACCTCGGCCTCGGACTTGGTAAAGCCGGGAACCGTGGCGTTGGTAGAGTCGGAAAGCAGCAGGTCGATGCCCTGCTTGGCAAAGCGGCTGATAGCGGCATAGTCGGGCGTGACGCCGTCGATGGGCGTCTGGTCAAGCTTAAAGTCACCCGTGTGCATAACGGTGCCCTGATTGGTGCGGATGAACACGCCCAGAGCGCCGGGGATGGAGTGCGTCATCGAGAAGAAGTCGAGCGAGATGCCGCCGAGGTTGACATGGCTGCCGCCCTTGACCTCGCGGAACTTGGGTGCGCGGATGCGGAACTCAGAAAGCTTGCCCTCGATAAAGCCAAGCGTCAGCTTGCTCGAGAAGATGGGCACCTTATTGTTGAGGTCCTGCAGCAGATACGGAAGCGAACCGGTGTGGTCCTCGTGGCCGTGGGTGACGACGATACCGCGGAGCTTCTCCTCGTTCTCTAGAACATAGGTGTAGTCGGGAAGCACCAGGTCGATACCGGGCTGGGAGTCATCGGGGAACATGAGGCCGGCGTCGACGAGCACCATGTCGTCGCCGCACTCGAAGACCGTCATGTTCTTGCCGATGCCATCAAGGCCGCCGAGCGGGATGATCTTCAAGGGAGATGATTTTTTAGCTGCCATAGGTTAGTGTGGTTTCCTTTCTTCGAAACGGGTCTGAAACAACCGACGGGGCGCTTCTGGCAAACCGACCGCCGGGAACGTACAAACATGCATCGCAGAGTCGATGCAGTAACCACAGTATGATACCCATTTGCACAACAACAGACCACCCATGCATCAAAGCCCCATCTGAACCGGTCTATCCCGCCGGTTTCCCGTGGGGCGGGCACTGGTGAAGTTTCCTGCTCTACAGTCCCGCTCACGACGGAGGCCACATTAAGTGGCCTCCTGTTCGTGCGGAACTCGCGATAA
>CABUNB010000038.1 GCA_902492755.1 uncultured Collinsella sp.
TTACCGAGAAAATAATAACTGAGTTTTCGGATTTGAATCTATGCCCAATTAACAATCGTCAGGGAATTGTAATTGATGGTGAAGGTTCAAAGGTTATTTGCAAAGACCAATTTAAAATTCCAGTTTGCTGCACTCGTTCCTAGCAGGGTCCGGGGCAGGCACGCCCCAACAAGAAGCCGTCCCAAAGGGGCAAGAATGGAGACTGCGGACGATTTCTTGGACCGTTACGCGGCCCTTCCCAGCGCGGAGCGGAACTCGGCCGGCGTGCGGCCACCGAGCGCATCGCTGCGCCTCTCCGTATTGTATCGGCCGATCCAGCCCCCCGAGCTCCTCGATGAAGCGGGCGGGGTCCATTCCGACCAGTCCCTGCCGTGCCAGAACTCCTTCTTGAGCAGGCCGAAGAAGCCCTCCATCGCCGCGTTGTCCGGGCTGCAGCCCTTGGCGGACTGGATTGGCTACACTGATGTGAACAGCTCCGGGAGGGGCGCAAGAGACGGGAGGGCCGTGTACGCGTTCCTGCGCGAGGGCTGCGGGGAGGGACTGCCTGGGTACGGCGCCTGTCAACTCGGTCTACGTCTTTGATGACCGGGTCGAACTCAATATCAACTTCACGGATGATGCCAAAACGGTCACCCGTGAGGAAGTGTTCGGTTCGAGTGCTGTGGACAATGTTCCAACATGCTGGGGTCGAACTCGCTTGCCGGGATCACACGGTAGCCGTGGCGCAAGAGCATGTCGACGAAGACGCCGTTGCCCGCGGTGAGCGTACCGCTAAAGGTGCCGTCGTAGACGCGGCCCGCGCCGCACGAGGGACTACGGTCCTGCAGGATGCACGCGGCGATCTCTTCCGACCCGCCCGCCTGCTCGCACATGTCGAGCGCACGTTGAGCGCCCAGGCGAAACTCGCGATCGACCGAGGTACCCTCGCAGGTACGGACCTCGCCGTTCACAATCTCGGACGGCCTGCGCGGCGTGGGCAGGCCGCCAAAGACCTCAGGGCACACCAAGAGGACCTCAGTCCCTGTACGCTCGCAGGCCTCGACCAACTCGCGATGATAGTTGTCAAGCCCGTTATACTTGCAGCTCTCGCCCATCAAGCAGGCGCTCACCACGATCTTCATTTCCATCCCTCTCAAGCAAAACGCCCCATTTGAGAAAGCTGCTCAAATGGGGCGTCGACGTTTACTGGCTCGACCGCGGCTTTACTGTTGCTTGGGCATCAGCGGATTCTCGCGCGTGAGGAGGTTCATGAACTCCTCACCCGTGATGGTCTCCTTCTTGTACAGATAACGAGCCAGCTCATGGAGCTTGAACTTGTTTTCCTTGAGGATCTGCAGGGCGCGATCGTGCGCGTCCTCGATCAGCTTAGCGACAATCGCGTCCACACGCTCGGCCGTACCAGGGGCGCAGGTGAGCGACGTGTCCTGATTGAGATACGCGTTCTGCACGGTACCGAGCGCCATCATGCCAAACTCGTCGGACATACCAAAGCGCGTCACCATATTACGGGCAAGCTTGGTGGCCTGTTCGATATCGTTGGCGGCACCGGTCGTCATCTCGCCAAAGATGAGTTCCTCGGCCGCACGGCCGCCGCAGTAGACGGCGAGCTTGTCCAAGACCTCCTGGCGTGTCGTCAGGAAGCGCTCGTCCTCCTCGACCTGCATGGTATAGCCAAGAGCACCGCTCGTGCGCGGCACGATGGTGATCTTGGTAACCGGCGCGGAACCCTTTTGGCGGGCAGCGACGATAGCATGGCCGATCTCGTGGTAGGAAACGACCTGCTTCTCGTGGTCGGAAAGCACCGTGGACTTACGCTGTTGGCCGGCAATGACGACCTCCACCGACTCCTCGAAGTCGTCCTGGGTTGCACGCTTGCGACCCTCGCGAACGGCGCGCAGGGCGCCCTCGTTGATGATATTGGCCAGGTCGGCGCCCGAGGCACCGGGCGTGGCGCGGGCAATCGCGGTCAGGTCAATCGGCGGCTCGGTCTTCACACTCTTGGCGTGAAGCTCAAGGATGTTCTTACGGCCGGTCAGATCGGGCAACTCGACGGGGATGCGGCGGTCAAAACGACCGGGGCGCAGCAGCGCCGGATCGAGACTGTCGGGGCGATTGGTTGCGGCAAGGACAACGATACCCTTGTGGTTATCGAAGCCATCCATCTCGGTCAGCAACTGATTGAGCGTCTGCTCACGCTCGTCGTTGCCGCTAAAACCGCCGCCATCGCGCTTCTTACCGATGGTATCGATCTCGTCGATAAACACGATGCACGGGGCCTTTTCCTTGGCCTGCTTAAAAAGGTCACGCACCTTGGCGGCGCCACGGCCGACGAACATCTCGACGAACTCAGAACCCGAAATGCTAAAGAACGGAACACCAGCCTCGCCGGCAACAGCCTTGGCTAGCAGGGTCTTACCGGTACCCGGAGGGCCAACAAGGAGAGCACCGCGCGGCAGCTTGGCGCCAATCTCCTCGTAGCGCTGCGGCTTCTCCAGAAAGTCGACGACCTCCTTGAGGGACTCCTTGGCCTCTTCCTGGCCGGCGACGTCCTTAAAGGTCACGCCCACGTCCTTGGAGGCGATCACGCGCGCGCCGGACTTACCCAGTCCGCCGCCGCCAAAACCGCCGCCGCCAAAGTTCATCGACGGGCCGTCATCGCCCATAGCCTTCTTCATGCGGCGGTTGAGCCACCAACCGATGAGGAAGAAAATCGCCATGGGAAGAATGAGCGTGAGCAGGTAGTAGGTCATCAAACCCGAGTTTTTATCGGGAACGACCGACTCCAGCGAAGCGCCAGACTCAAGCACGCGATCGGTAAAGCCCGCATCGTTCGGCACACCGGTCGTCTTATAGGCGATGTTCTCGTCCTCGCCCTTCTTGGTGTAATAAATCGAGTAATCGTCCGTGTTGTACTCGACCTTGTCGACACTCTTCTTATCGAGCGCTTTGACAAACGTCGAGTAATCGGTCTTCGTAATCTGCTGCGTGTGACCGATGTTAGGGAACAGAACGGTCGAGAGCACGAGGTAGACGACGAAGGCGATGAGCACGTAGAGGATCATATTCCGTCTACGTTTGTTGTCATCCATCTCCATCTGCTTGAACTCCATCTACTGGGGTTGATAATGCTAACTAGAATACCCAACCCGGCCGGCGATAAACCGACGCCGGGCACGAAAGGATAGAGATGGCATCACTCGAAGTCGGCAAGGTTCAGATCTATACGGGCGATGGCAAGGGCAAAACCACGGCTGCGCTGGGATTGGCGATGCGCGCCACAGGTTATGGGCTCGACGTACTCATGCTGCAGATTGCCAAGAAGCTGCACTGCGCCGAGCATGATGCGGCACCACGCCTAGGGTTACGAATTGCACAGGCCGACCGCGACACGCCCGAGGCTTGCGCCGCACAGATCATGGAGCTCGCACGCGAGCAGATCTCACAGGTCGACGTTCTGATTTTGGACGAACTCGGCGAGGCCATGCGCCGCGGCTTTGTGGCGCGAGAGGATGTCGAGGAACTAATCGCGATGAAACCCGACACCACAGAGCTCATACTGACCTGCCGCGGCCTGCTGCCCCTCGCGGACCTCGCCGACCTGGTCACAGAAATGCGCCCCGTCAAACACTACTTCGACGAAGGCCTCCTGGCCCGCCAAGGCATTAAATACTAATGAAACCGAAGGGGACGGAGGAAAACGGACATCGACATCACGACGGAGAGCAATGATCCGTTTTCCTCCGCCCCAAGGGATCATTAGGCGATGGCGCGGCCTAGCCAGTTGCCGCTGTGGTGGTAGATGGTGAACATCGTGGCCGTAATGAGCCAGGTTACGGGGTAGACCAGCAGTAGATGCTCGAGCGACGGATCGAAGGGCATGATCGCAAACACCCAAATCACCCTCAAGACAACGGTGCCAAAGATGGTGAGCATCATAGGCTGCAGACTCACGCCGGCGCCGCGAATGGAGCCCGACGCGTTTTCGATAATCGAGAAGATCGCGTAGAACGGCGCGATAAAGTGAAGAATCGTCGTGGTGTACGCCGAAATCGAAGCATCGTCGACAAACAAACGCGACAGCGGATCCGAGAACACCAGCAGCACGGCAGACAGGCCACCAATGAGCATAAACGACAGCACGAGCGACGTATGGTAGCCCTTGCGCATGCGCTCGTAGTTGCGCGCGCCAAAGTTCTGCGCCGAGAACGTGGTGATCGACACGCCGAGCGCCTCGGTAACCATCCAGACAATGCCATCCAGGCGCCCAGATAAACCCCAAGCAGTCGTGACGTCGGCGCCAAATGAATTCACCGACACCTGGATCAGCACGTTCGAGATCGAGTAGGCAGCCGATTGAAAACCGAGTGGCAGACCACACGAGATCATACTCTTGCAAATACCGCGATCGATGCCGAGCTTAGACAGCGAAAGACGCCATGCGCCCGGAGCGCGCATCATGCGCAACACGATCATCGTTGCATTGGAACAAATGGTCAGCGCCACCGCGATGCCGCAGCCCAGCGCCTCCATATGCAACACAGCAACAAAGATGATATCCAGCACCACGTTAACCAGGCAGCCAGAGGCAATGATCACGGCGGGCCCGCGCGTGTCGCCCACGGCACGCAGCAGTGCGGTTCCCATATTAAGCAGCAGTGCCGCAACCATCGCGGCAAAATAGCAACGGGCATAGGCCACGCCCTCGGCCAATAGTTCATGCGGCGTGTTCATAAGCACCAGCATAGGCTCAACGAACACAATGCCAAGAATCGAGAAAACGATGCCGCACACCAGCGCGAGCGTCATAGCCGTATGGATCGAACGGCTCAGACGCTCGTCATCGTGCTGGCCAAAAAACTGACCCGTGATAACGGCACAACCAGCGCCAACGCCAACGCAAAAGCCAATGCAGAGCTCGGTGAGGACCATTGTGGCTTGAATGCCGCCCAGCGCGAGCTTGCCGCCAAACTGACCGACGATATAGGTACCGATAAGCGTGTAGGCCTGCTGAAAAAACGAACTAAAAAAGATGGGAACGCACAGCGACAGCAGCTGTTGCCAAATGACACCCTGCGTTACATCGATAGCCGTAGATTTCTTAGCCACACGCCCTCCCCAAAAGCGTACGTCAAACAACAAAACGGCAATTTAAGACCAAAGCCAATACCAGCTTAGCACCGACTGGCGGCGACCGAAACACCCCGAATTAGAGCGCGGTGCGGAATAACTGCCTAGTGATACAAACCCGGCTGGTGGTGATACTCATTGCTCACGTGCGGGCACAGCTGCCAAAAGGCGACGGCGCTCGCCGCGGCCACGTTGAGCGAATCGACCCCGTGCGCCATCGGAATGCGCACGGACCGGTCGCAGCCGGCAATAGTTTTAACGCCCAAGCCGGCACCCTCGGTGCCCATAAAAATCGCCAAGCGATCAATCTTCTGCAGCACAGGATCATCAAGCGAAACAGAGTCGTCCGTCAACGCCATAGCGGCACACGAAAAGCCGGCATCATGAAGCGCGGCCAGGCCATCATGCGGCCACACGCGCGCCTCACTGCCAATACGCGTCCACGGCACCTGAAACACGGTGCCCATGCTCACGCGAGCCGAGCGACGGTACAGCGGATCGCAGCACGTAGGGCTCACCAGAATGCCGTCGACATTGAGCGCGGCGGCCGAGCGGAAAATCGCGCCGACGTTGGTGTGGTCGACAATGCCCTCGAGCACGCACACGCGCACCGGGCGCTCCCCCGCCGCCTCGACGACGCCGCCCAAGAACTCGGCTACCGGAATCTGACGCGGGCGACGGAACGCCGCGAGCGCACCGCGCGTCACGTTAAAGCCCGTCAGCTGCTCCATAAGCTCCATCGAGGCCACGAACACGGGAACCGGGCCCGCACCTTCGCGTACCGCCAGGCGCTCAAACAGCGGCATCATCTGGTCGAGCCAGCGTTCGCCCAAAAGAAAGCTCACCGGCTCGTATCCGGCGCGCACTGCACGCTCGATGACCTTGGCACTCTCGGCGATAAAAATGCCCTTCTGCGGCTCCAGCACGCAGCGAAGCTCACGCTCGGTCAGTCGCACGTAGGCATCGAGCCGCTCGTCCTCGAGCGAATCGATTCGCAGCACCTCAACGGCATCAGTCATAGCAGCCTGCCCGCACCTTTCTTTACAGCACATCTATACCAAACGAGGCGACGCTAAGCGCCGCCCCATGCATTCAAATAACCCGATGATACCGTTCACGCCAGACGATTTACGCCTCAACGCGACGATACGTCACGAACTCATAATCGAGACCCTCGTCACCCTCGCCCGCGGCAATCGTGGCAACACCGCCACGCCTCGCAATCTCCCACGCGGGATCGGCATCCAGATCGGGAAAGTACGTATCCACGTCATGCACGCAATGGTCATGCGTAACCTCGGCCTCGATGCAATACGGCAAAAACTGCCGATACACTTCGCCGCCACCAATAACCCACGCAACGGGCTCGTCGGCAACCGCGGCGAGCGCCTCATCAACGCTATGTACCACGTCGACGCCCTCGGGCGCAAAATCCTCATCGCGCGTGAGCACGATATTGCGACGATTCTTAAGCGGCCGGCCGCCGGGAAAACTCAGCAGGGTCTTGCGCCCCATAATAACCGGGCAGCCCTTGGTGCAGGCCACAAAATGGCGCATGTCGGCGCGATTGGACACCACCATGTCGCCCTCGCACCCAATGCCCCAGTCGTCACACACGGCGACGATGGCAGAAAGCTTACACGTCATGAGCGCCACCTACACCGCAATGGGAATGTTCTTGACCTGCGGGCCGTGCTCGTAGCCCTCGACGATCAGGTCATCGGTCGTAAACGCATAGAAATCGTGCACGTCGGGGTTCAGCGTTACCTTGGGTGCCGCAAACTGCGGACGCTCGATAAGCTCGCGGACGATATCGACATGACGATCATAGATATGGGCGTCGGCGATCACGTGTAGCAGCTCACCGGGAATCATATCGACCGACTGCGCGACCATCATCAGCAAAATGGCGTACTGGCACACGTTCCAGTTGTTCGCGGCCAAAATGTCCTGGCTGCGCTGATTGAGAATCATGTTGAGCGTCGGCTTGTCGTCCTGCGGGCGCTGCGTGACGTTATAGGTCACGCTGTAGGCGCACGGATACAGGTGCATCTCGGACAAGTCGCTGAACACATAGGTGTTCGTCATAATGCGACGGCTATACGGCGTGTTCTTGAGGTCGTACAGCACACGGTCCATCTGGTCGAAATCGCCCTCGGCGTAATGGCTCTTCTGACCAATCTGATAGCCGTAGGCCTTGCCGATGGAACCGGTCTCATCGGCCCACTCATCCCAAATATGGCTGTTGAGATCATGCACGTTATTGGACTTCTTTTGATAGATCCACAGAATCTCGTCCATGGCAGACTTAAGAGCCGTACGACGCAGGGTGAGCGCGGGGAACTCCTCGCGCAGATCATAGCGCGCCGTGACGCCAAAGTTTTTAATGGTATAGGCAGGGGTGCCGTCCTCCCACACCGGACGGACCTTTTGGCCCTCGGTGGTGGTGCCATGGTCCAAGATATCGCGGCACATGGTTACAAACTGCTGATCAGCTTTGCTCATTGACCCTCCTGTCAGTCGCCTACAAGCGAGATTCATTGTAGCCCAGGCGCACGCGGCCCCACAGCCCAAACATAAGCCCTCATTTTCTGACATATGCCAGAAATTCATTGCGCAAATCTGCACGTTCGCTATTCTATTGTTGACATATGTCAGATAAGGAGTGCACATGGCAGGAAGACGCGAGAAACTGCGCCACGTCGGGATCATCCCCGAATATCGCGGTTTTACCCCCGATGGCCTGGCGAGCGGCGATGCCATCGATATGACAGTCGACGAGCTCGAGGTGCTGCGCCTGTGCGACTTGGAAGGCCTTAACCAAGAGGCAGTCGCTCAACACATGGGCATTGCCCGCACCACGGTGGCGGCAATCTGCAGCCGCGCGCATCGCAAGGTGGCAAACGCGCTGGTCAACGGGCGGGCTCTCAGTATCGAGGGCGGCAATATCGCATACTCCCCCATCACCACGACGACGGCCACATGGCCAGCAAAGGAGGTCGGCACCATGAGGGTGGCAACGACGTACGACAACGGCAACATCTTTATGCACTTTGGCCGCACAGAACAGTTCAAGATCTACGACATCCAGGACGGCAAGGTGCTCAACGAGCAGGTCGTAGGCACCGGCGGCACCGGTCACGGCGCCTTAGCGGGCCTGCTTGCCAACGGCGGCGTTGACACGCTCATCTGCGGTGGTATCGGCGGCGGCGCCATCAACGCGCTCACCCAGGCCGGCATCACGGTCTATGCAGGCGCCCAGGGCAGCTGCGACGCCTGCGTCGAGGCCCTCATTGCCGGCACGCTCGCTCAGACCGGCGAGGCCACCTGCGACTGCCATGGCCACGACCACGAGCACACCCACGAGCATGGCGAGTCCTGCGGCTGCCACGGCCATCACGAGCACGAGGGCCACGAGGGCTGCGGCTGCCACTAACGGCACGGCACCGCGAGCTCGGGATGCGACGCTGAACGCAACCCAGCAATCAAAGCCAACAACAAAGGCCACCCGGTAGCTTCCGAGTGGCCTTTGCCATATCAAGCTGGAATTACAGCCCTATTTCTTATTGCGCATCTGCGCTTCCATTTGGCGCAGCAGCTCCATATCGGACTTGGGACCGCCCGTACCCAGGCCGCCCATACCGCCCAGACCCATAGCGTCCAGCCCAGGGATATTGGGCATGCGCATCTTTTTGCCCTTCTTACCCTTTTTGCCCTTCTTGCCGCCGGCCTGCGCCTGATTGGCCATCGTGCGCATGCGGCCCATCATCTTGTTCATCTCGCCCCACTGCTTCATAAGGCTGTTGACCTCGGTGGGAGTCACGCCGGCGCCCTTGGCGATGCGGGCACGACGCTGACCGTTGATGATAGACGGACGCAGGCGCTCCTCCTTGGTCATCGACATGATGATGGCCTCGTTCTTGTCGAAGATGCCCTCGTCCAGGTTGCCGCCCATCTGGTTGAGCGCGCGCTGGCCACCGGGAAGCATACCCAGAATGCCCTTCATGCCGCCCATCTTCTTGACGGCCTTCATCTGGTCGAGCATGTCGTTCATGGTAAAGCCCTCGCGCAGCATGCGCTCGGCGGCCTCGAGCTGCTCGGCGTCGGCCGCCTCCTGGGCCTTCTCGATGATGCCGACGACATCGCCCATGCCCAAGATGCGCTTGGCCATGCGGTCCGGGTAAAACGGCTCCAGCGAATCGGGCTTCTCGCCCATGCTCACGAACTTGATGGGCTTGCCGGTCACCTGGCGCACAGAAAGCGCGCCGCCGCCACGGGCGTCGCCATCGAGCTTGGAGATGATCACGCCGTCAAAGTCGGTGCGCTCGGCGAAGGTCGAGACAACGTTGACGATATCCTGGCCGGTCATGGCATCGACGACCATCAGCACCTGATCGGGCTTGACGGCTTTCTTGATGTCCACGGCCTCCTGCATCATTTGCTCGTCGATCTGCAGGCGGCCGGCGGTATCGACGATGACCACATCGCGCAGGTGGTCGACAGCCTCCTGGATGGCGCCCTTGGCGATATCGACCGGGTGCTCGCCGTCACCGCGGAAGACCGGAACGCCGATCTCTCCACCGAGCGTGGCCAGCTGGTCGGCAGCGGCAGGGCGGTAGACATCGCACGCGGCGAGCAGGGGCGAGCGGCCCTGCTTCTTGAGCAGGTAGGCCAGCTTTACGGCCGCCGTGGTCTTACCGGAACCCTGCAGACCCACGAGCATGATGACATTGGGGATGCGGTTGCTAAAGACGAGCTTGCTCTCGGTGGAGCCGAGCATCTCGGTGAGCTCGTCGAGCACGATCTTGACGACGTTTTGCGCCGGCGACAGCGACTCCATGACCTCGGCGGTCATGCAGCGCTCCTTGGTCTTGGCGACAAACTCCTTGACGACCTTGAAGTTGACGTCGGCCTCAAGCAGCGCCATGCGAATGTCGCGCATGGCCGAGGTGATATCGGCCTCGGTCAGCTTACCCTTGCCGCGCAAGCGGTCAAATGTGTCGTTGAGGCGATCGCTCAGGGAATCAAACACTGGTTACTCCTTAGTTGGACTCGCCCACCAGGGCGCGGCAGAAATCTTTGGCATTGAACTCCTGCAGGTCATCGACCTGCTCGCCCACGCCCACGCGCAGGATCGGGAGCTTGAGCTTCTCGGCAACGGCCATGGCGATACCGCCCTTAGCCGTTCCGTCGAGCTTTGTCATGATAATACCGTCCAGACCCAACGCCTCGTTAAACTCGAGCGCCTGGTTCAGACCGTTTTGGCCCGTCGCGGCATCGATTACGAGGACGACCGAGACGGGCATGGGGCCGGCGGCCATATTGGCGGCGCGCTTACGCGTCACGTTGACCACCTTGGCAAGCTCGCGCATGAGCTCGGGGCTCGTGTGCAGACGGCCGGCGGTGTCGATAAGCACCAGGTCGCTGCCGCGCTTGTCGGCCTCGTCGAGCACGTCGTAGCAAACGCTCGCCGGGTCGGAGCCGCGGTCGCGCTTGATGACGGGGACACCGGCGCGCTGGCCCCACACATCGAGCTGCTCGATGGCGGCGGCGCGGAAGGTATCGGCCGAGCCAATCACGACATTCTTGCCGCGGGCAGCCATGGCGCTCGCGATCTTGCCGACCGTGGTGGTCTTGCCGGCACCGTTAATGCCCACAAACAGCACGCAGCTCGGCGTGTCGGCGAACGGATCTCGCTCGGCGGGCACAAAATGTTGCTCGAGCTGCTCGGCCAGGGCGCGACGGAGTTGCGGGGCGGTCTTGAGGTTCTTCTTGGCCGCGGCATCGCGCAGGTCATCGGACACCTTAATCGCGACCTCGGCACCCATGTCACCCATGACGAGAGTGTCCTCTAGGTCCTCCCAAAAATCCTCGTCGACCTCGCCGCCAAAATAAAAGACCTCGTTGAGGGCCTCGCGGCTGCGCTCAAGTCCGCGCGAGAGAGCATCGAAGAATCCCATTATGCATTCACGACCTTTC
Organism: uncultured Collinsella sp.; assembly: GCA_902492755.1. Lineage (GTDB taxonomy): Bacteria > Actinomycetota > Coriobacteriia > Coriobacteriales > Coriobacteriaceae > Collinsella. The sequence continues at coordinate 11,107 of CABUNB010000038.1, forward strand.
CGGTTTCGCGATCGAGTTTTTGCGAGACGACGCGGCTGACGCCGTCGGCTTGCATCGAGACGCCGTAGAGGACGTCAGCGTCCTCCATAGTACGGCGCTGATGCGAGATAACCAAGAGCTGCGTATCGGAACGCAAAACATCGAGCGCGCCGATGAGCTTGGACAGGTTGGCGTCATCGAGCGCCGCCTCGACCTCGTCCAGCACATAGAACGGCACCGTACGCGTGCGATACACGGCAAAGAGCAAGGCGAGCGCCGTCAGGCTCTTCTCGCCGCCCGACATGAGCATCATCTTGGTGATGCGCTTGCCGCGCGGCTGCGCCACGACCTCGATGCCCGTCTCGGCAGGATGCTCGGGGTCGGTCATCTCCAGATGCGCCTGGCCACCCGGGAACAGCATGGCGAAGATCTCGCGGAAGTTCGCATCGACCTTCTCAAAGGTCACCAGGAAGGCCTTACGCATCTTACGGTCGATGGCCGCCGTGATCTTGGTGAGCGCCTTGCGTGCGCTCTCAAGATCGGCCAGCTGCTCCTCGATGTAATCGGCGCGGCGCTTGAGCTGCTCGTACTCCTCCATGGCAACCTGGTTCACAGGGCCCAGGTTGTTGATCTGGCGCACGAGCTGGTTGAGCTCGCGCTCGGCGGCATCGCGGTCGGTGGGCGCAGGAAGCATGAGCGCTTCCTCGAGCACCGTGGTGCCATCGGCGGTAATGGCCTTGATGGCCGCCTCTACCTGCACCTCGAGCTTGCCGCGAGAGACCTTGAACTCATTTTGCGTCGCCGTGGCGGCATCGACCCGCTCCTTGGCACGAGCAACCTCGGCCTTGGCGTCTTCGATGGTCTTCTTAAGCGAGGCCGAGTCCGCCTCCTCGAGCGAAGCCTGGTCACGCAGGCGCGCGGCCCAATCCGACGCGCGCTCCAGCAGGGCCGAATAGCGCTCGTGCATGGGATCGACGCGCAGGCGCAGCAACTCGAGCGAGCGCGAAGCCTGGCGTGTTCCGCGGATACGGCGGTCGATGCCCTCCAGGCGATGCTCCAGGTCGGGCACGCGGCCCTTCAGCGAACGCAGGCGCTCGCTCGTCTGGGCCAGGCGCACCTTGGCATCGGCGAGCTTGCCGGCAGCCTCGGAATCGTCACGGCGCACGCGATCGAGTTCGTCGTTGGCTTCGGCAATCTGGAGACCCAGGTCGCTTGCCTGCGCACGGGCCTCGTCGCGCGAACGGGTGAGCTCGTCAACGCGTGGACGCGCAGCGCGAACGGCCTCGGCGGCCTGCTCGCGGCGCTTGGAGATGCGCACGCGCTCGACCTCGGCATTGTTGGCACTCTGCTCCAAGCGGCCGATCTCGGAAAGCAGCGAGCGGCGCTCGCCCTCAAGACGGGCGATCTCGCCGGCGGCATCGCCCTCGGCGGCACGCGCCTCCTCGACGGCCGCATTGGCCTCGACGACCTGATCCGACACATGTTCAAACACGGCAGCCAGATCGGGCTCCAGGCCCTCTAACTCGCGAATGCGACGCTTGCGCTCCAAAGCACCCGAAGCCTCGCCGGCGTCGAGCCCCACACGCACCAGGCCGCCGCAGGCGACGCGGGCGCCATCAGGGGTCACGTAAGTCACGCCGTCAACGACCGGCGCCGACAGAGCGGCAGCAAGATCGTCCACGACGTAATAACCGCCGAGCAGCGCCTCAACGACGGGACCGTAGCCTGCGCGCACGGACAGACGATCGACCAGGCGGGAACCGGCAGCGCCTTTAGCGGCAGCAGAGGCGCTCACACCGCGCGCGACCAGCAGCGCCTCACCCGAGGCCTTCTTTTGGTCCAGAGCCGAGCGACCGGCACGCTCAAGCGTGGCGGCGTCATCAAACAAAAGAGCATCGATATCGCCGGCAAGCAGCTGCTCGACCAGGCCCTCGAGCTCACGAGGAGCCTCGAGCACGTCACCCAGACGACCCGAGACATCATCGCCCAGCGCGCCCATCAGACGGCTAACGAGCGGCGAGCTGTCAGCCATGCGGGCATCGAGCTTCTTTTGGCTGGCAAGCTCCGAGCGCACCTCGGATAACTTGTTGCGTGCCTCGCTCTCGCGGGCACGCAGGTCCTTCAGGGCTGCACGGGCGACCTCGGTGGCCTCACGCGCATCGGCCTGGGCCTGGCGCGCTTCCTCAAGAGCGCCCTCAAGCTCCTCGGCGCGGTCGCGACGGCTCTCGAGCGAGGCCGTGACCTCCTCGAGCTGGTCATCGATCTGCTCCAAGCGCGAGGCGTACATGTTGTCCTCAACCTCGGCGTTGCTCAGCGAGTCCTTCACCTTGGCGAGTTCGAGCGCCGCGTTATCGGCCACGCGCTGCACATCGCGTTGCTCACGCGTAAGCTGCGAAATCTGATTGTCGAGAGCCACGCGTCGCTCGTGGAGCTCAGCGGCGGCAGGACCAGCGGCGTCAACGTCCTCCTGGGCCTGCATGTGCGCACCGGTCACTTCCTCAAGCTGCGCACGCGCGTCCTCGAGCTCCTCGACCACGCGACGACGCTGATGCTCGGAGCTCGAGATCTGGCCACGCATGTCGGACAGGCGCGACACCATGTTGTGGCCCTTTTCCTCGAGCAGGCGCATATCGGAGTTAATGCGGCCGACCACGTCTTGCATATGGCGGCGCTGCTCGCCCAGGTCGCCCACAAACAGGCCCTTTTCCTCAAGCATGACCTGGAGCTTCTCGAGCTCGCGTTCCTTTTCGCCCAAGCGGTACTGCGCAAGCTCCAGCTCGGCGGCGCCTTCCTTGGAGCGGCTCTCCAGGTCGTTCCACTGCAACTGCAGCGAACGCAGCTCGTCGACGGCCAGCATCTGCGTAAGCTCGTTTGCGCGCGAGGACAGCTCTTTGTACTTGCGCGCACGATCGACCTGACGCTCCAGCGGTCGCAGCTGACGGGCAATTTCCTTATTGATGTCGCGGGCACGCGTCAGGTGCTCGTCCATCGACCTAATCTTTTTGAGCGCACGCTCCTTGCGGCGTTTGTGCTTGGAGATGCCGGCGGCCTCCTCGATGAGGGCACGGCGCTCCTCGGGGCGGCTCTGCAAAATGGCGTCGAGCTTGCCCTGGCTGATGATGGAATGCGTATCCTTGCCCAGGCCCGAATCGTGCAGGATGTCCTGAATGTCCATCAGGCGGCACGGACTCGAGTTGATGAGGTACTCGCTTTCGCCCGAGCGATACATGCGCCGGGTGATGGCGACCTCGTCAAAGTCGACGGGCAGCATATGGTCCGAGTTATCGAGCACCAGCGTGACCTCGGCGACACCCACCGGCTTGCGTGCCGACGAGCCCGAGAAGATGACGTCCTCCATCGCCTGGCCGCGCAGCTGCTTGGCGCTCTGCTCGCCCAGGACCCACAGGATGGAGTCGGAGATGTTCGATTTTCCCGAGCCGTTGGGACCGACGATGACGGTCAGACCCGGCTCAAATGACATATGGGCGCGGTCGGCAAACGACTTGAACCCTTTGAGCGTGAGGGACTTGAGATACACGGTTCCTCGCTTAAACAGGCTTCTTGTTGAGAATCACGCCGTTGGTGGTGTAGCCAATGCGGTCGAGTGCCTCGAGTGCAGCGGCCCCCTCGGCCTCCTTCTTGGAGGAACCGGTGCCGCGGCCCTGGCGAATACCGTCGATGAGCACCACAGCGGTAAAGGTGGGCGCATGCGCGGGGCCCTCGGAGCCGACCAGCTTATACGCGGGAGGCTCGTGGCCGTCTGCCTGCACGCACTCCTGCAAGAACGACTTGGGGTTCGCGGGGTGCTCGGCACGCTCGGAGGCCAGGTGCGGCTTGAGCGTACGATGGATAAAGTCCGCCGCAACATCCCAGCCGGCATCCAGGTACAGCGCGCCCACGAGCGACTCGTAGACGTTCTCGAGCGCCGAGTGCAGGCCGCGCGCACCGGTACCGGTCTCGGAGGCACCAAAGATAATGATGTCGTCGATGCCCAGCTCATGCGACACCTCGGACAGCGTAGCGCCCGAGACAAGCGACACCTTCAGGCGCGTGAGCTTGCCCTCGTCAAACTCCGGATAGGACTCAAACAGGGAGCGTGCGACCACAGCGCCCAAAATGGAATCGCCCAAGAACTCAAGGCGCTCATAGCTGGCAGAAACCGGCTGTCCCTCGACTGCCGAGGGATGCGTAAGGGCCGCGCGCAGCAGCACCTTATTGTTGAACTCGTGGCCCAGGATTTCCTGGGCGCGCGTAAGTCGGTCGGATAAAGCCAAGACTTAGGCCTCCTTGGCAGCTTCGATAGCGTCGACGGCGTCGGCGACAGAGTTGAGCGAGAGCAGGGTCTCGTCATCGATCTCGAGGTTGAACTCGTCCTCGATAGCCGTAACCAGCTGCAGGCGCTCGAGCGAGTTGGCATCGAGGTCGTCAAAGGTGGTCTCATCGCTAATTTCGGCAACATCGACGCCCAGAACGTCAGCAGCGACCTCGGCGATCTTGTCGAAGATTTCGGAGCGGTCCATAGCGCTTCCTCTCATAGTGCATGAATACCAAAAGAATGGTACCGCCCGGGCGGTACCAAGACACGGTTCTGATTCTACCCCACGGCGTGCACCGCGAAGCACATAACAGCGCTCTAACTCGCTCTTATAAAACGATACCATCCATAGAGTTGGCGACATTCTCGACCAGCCCGGCGCGCACGGCTTCGGCCGCCGCGAGCGTACCGTTTTTGACAGCCTCGACTGAGGTGGCACCATGGCCGATCAGGACCACGCCGCGCAGGCCCAGAAGAATCGCGCCGCCCTTGGCGTCGCCAGAGAGCTTGGCCTTAATCTCGCGCATCTGCTTTTTAATGAGCAGCGCGGCGATCTTGGTGCCGAGCGAGGCCATAAAGGCGCCCTTGAGCTCCTGCAGCAAAAACTTGGCAGCGCCCTCAGTGGCCTTGAGCGCAATATTGCCCGACATGCCATCGGCAACGATGACATCGAAGTTACCTGAGGTGAGGTCGGTGCCCTCGCAGTTACCAACAAAGCCGGGAACGGCGGCTTTCATGGCCGGGAAGCAGGCCTTGGTAAAGTTGGAGCCCTTCTCGTCCTCGGTGCCGTTGGCAAGCAGGCCCACGCGGGGATGCTCGATGCCCAGGACGACGCGAGCATAGGCGCTACCCATCTGAGCAAAACGCACCATGTCATCGACCTCGACATCGGGGTTGGCGCCCATGTCGCACAGCACCGTCAGACCGCCGGCGCGATTGGGCAGCGCATTGGTCAGACAGGGGCGCACCGGCTGCTTCTTGCCTTCGGCCTGATACCTAAACGGCGTCACGTAGGCGGTGGCAGCGGCGGTCATGGCACCGGTCGAGCCGGCGGAGAAGAACGCATCCGCGTTGCCCTTCTTAATGGCGCGGCAAGAAAGCACGATCGACGACTTACGCTTGGTCATCACGGCGCGAATGGGATCGTCATCCATGGCGATAACGTCAGGTGCCTCAAGGGCCTCAACACGTGCATGGGAAGCTGCAAAGGGATTGACGATTTCGGCGGGGCCAGCTGCCAAGACCTCGATATCGGGATCGGCGGCAAGCGCAGCCTCGATACCATCGAGAACAACCTGAGGTTTCTCGTCTCCGCCCACAACGTCTACACAAACGCGAACGTTACTCATATACATGCTCCTTATACAAAAATGGCCGACTCACTGAGCCGGCCATTGTGGTTCCATTTGGAACGGCATCGCATCCAGAGTATACCGTTACTCGGTAACGATAACCTCGCGGTCCTTGTAGAAACCGCAGCTGGGGCACACGTGGTGCGGAAGCTTGACAGCGCCGCAACGGGGGCACGTGGACTGAGCCGCAGCCGAGATCTTCATGTTGGCGGAACGACGGGTGTGAGTGCGGATACGACCCTGCTTTTGTTTAGGTACGGGCATAGTGACCTTCCTTATGAACTATCCAGTGTGGCGATTACGCGCAAGTAGCGATACTACCACAGTTTTACTCATCGAGCTTGAGATTCTTCAATGCTGCAAATGGATTTTCCGTGGCAGCGGCCCATTCTGCCTCTGCCTGGGCGGCGCAATCGCATTGCTCGACGTTGAGATTGCAACCGCAGGTGGGGCACAGACCACGGCAATCGGGCTTGCAGAGCACCACAAACGGCGTGTCCATAACGACCGCGTCATTGATGGGCTCACCCAGATCGACGATGCGGTCCTCACCCAGGAGCTCGTAGCCGTCCTCGTAGGCCTCGGGATCCTCGGGCTCCTCAAAGAGGTAGAACTCCTCGATCTCTCCGGCGATATCAAACGAGGCGGGTTCCAGGCAACGGTCGCACTCACCGGTGGCGTGCGCGCGGACCATGCCCGTGAGCAAGACACCGGTACCGGCATTGGTAAAGACAACGTCGTAGTCGATGCCGTCCTGTAGCTGGTACTCCTTCTCGCCCACCGTGTAGGTGGCGACATCGACCTTACCGGTCAGCGGAAACGAATCTCCAGGAAACTCGAGCTGCTCGGAAAGATCGACGGTAACGCTCGGGAACTCAGCCATTACCACTGACCATTCTGCTGGGCGGCACCCTCGTTGAGCTGCTGACGGCAACGGGCAACGGTGCCGGTCAGGCTCTTGAGGTTCTCCTCCAGGTGCGTAAAGACCTGCTCTGCGTAGTCCTCGGCAGCATAACGCGTCTCGCGCTCGTACTGCTGGGCACGATCGCGGATGTCGTCGGCCTGCTGCTGGGCTAGGCGAACGATCTCCTGCTCACCGGCAATGGTGAGGGCCTGCTGCTGAGCATCGGCGATGATGGAATCGGCCTGAGCGGCGGCGGAAGCCATAAGCTCCTCGCGCTCTTTGAGGATACGGCGGGACTTCTGCCATTCCTCGGGATAGCTCATGCGGATCTCATCGAGGATGTTGAAGAACACGTCGGCGTCGATGACCTTGAACTGAGCGTTCTTGCCGAAAGGCGGCTTGGCTTCCTCGATCAGCCCTTCGAGCTCATCGACCAAGCTGACGATCCTATCGCCAGGAAAATTCTCGCCCGGCATCCGGTCTCCTTTCATAGGTAACATATCATCGTGCTAGTTTACCACATGCCACCAGGCAATAAGAAACGTCACGAAAAGCGATGTTTGAGCGCTTCGACCACGTTGGACGGGACAAACGTCGATACATCACTGCCGAGCGAGGCGATCTGGCGAACGACCGAGCTCGAGATATAGCCGTACTGCGGCGCACTCATGACAAAGATGGACTCCAGCTCGCTATCCAGACGATAGTTAAGGTCGGCCTGCTGCAGCTCATATTCAAAGTCGGTCATGGCGCGCAGACCCTTGACCACGGCCCCCGCCCCCTGCTCACGAGCGAAGTCGACCAAGAGGCCGGTAAAGGGCAGGACCTCGACGCCGTCGATATCACCGAGCGCCTCGCGGGCCAGCGCCACGCGCTCATCGAGCATAAACGTGGTGCCCACGCCGTTTTTACCCTGCGACTCGGCAACAGCGACGATCACGCTGGGAAAGATGCGGCGGGCGCGACGGATCACATCGATATGGCCAAACGTAATGGGATCAAAAGTGCCCGGGACGATCACGCGGTTGATGGTGTCATTCATGGGCGTCCTCCTGAAACGTCGTGGCATCATTGTTGTCAGCATCGGTGCCGGCGCTATCGCCCTCACCATCGTCATCGCCGACCCAACGGAGCAGGTCGACCGAGGTAATGCCGTAGCGCTTCTCACGTACAGTCTCAAAGCCTACCGGATGCGCGCCCGCATCGGCGGCGGCATGCTCAAACAGGGCGTAAGCGCCAGACGCAAGCAGACCCTGCTGGGCCAGATTCTGCAGCAGTTCCTCGACCGGCTCGGCACCAAAAGCATAGGGCGGGTCGAGCAGGACCAGATCAAAGGGGCCGCCCGGTACACGACCGCGTGAGGCACTCGTCAGCATGTCGCCCGTGACCACGCGCCAACGCGCACGGTCATGGCAGAGCGACTCGATATTCTTGGTAATGAGCCGCGCGGCGTTGCGATCGATCTCAAACGTCGTGAGCGAGCGGGCCCCACGAGAGAGCATCTCTAACCCTAAGGCACCGGAGCCGCCAAAGGCATCCAACACACGAACCTCGTCCAAATCGAAATCGAATGCCGACATGACCATAGATGCGCACGCCTCGCGCACGCGATCAGTCGTGGGGCGGGTGACATCGCGACCACGGGGCTCCTCGATCTTACGACCGCGCCATTCGCCGCCGATGATTCTCATCCTCCGCTGACCTCCTTAAAGATATGTCGATAACGCATGGCGACCGCGTCGCGCAAGGGACGCGTCGCCACGGAGTCAAGGTTGCAAGCATACCGCAAGAGCTCGACCGCGTCCAAATGGGCCCACTCGATCAGCTCCTCGTCAGCGTCCAGGTCGACAAAGCGCAGGGTCACACCACCATGCTGGCGATAACCCAGGATCTCGCCTTCATGGCGCAGGCGCAGGTCCATCTGGGCGAGCGTAAAGCCGTCCGAGGTCTTTTCGAGCGACTGGAGACGGTCTTGTGCCGCCGATGCGCCGCCGTTGCCCTTGGAGTGCGTCATGACCAGGCACGTGCCCGACACACTGCCACGGCCCACGCGGCCGCGCAGCTGGTGCAGCGCCGCCAAGCCAAAGCGCTCGCCGTTCTCGATGACCATGACGGTGGCGTTAGGCACGTCGACGCCCACCTCGACCACCGTAGTCGAGACGAGCACGTCAATCTCGCCACGCTTGAAGGCATCGATAACCTGGTCCTTCTCCCCCGCTGGCATGCGGCCGTGAAGGCGCTCGATGGCAAGACCCGGCAATGCCAGACGCAGGCGATCGAGCTCGGTCGCCGTATCGTGCAGCGGCACGGGAACCGTCACGCGGCCCTCGTCGTCGCGGGCGATACCGGGCACGTCCTCCAGATCATCGACCGAGTCACTCGGCTCCACGAGCGGGCAAATCACGTAGGCCTGCTGACCCTTTTCATGCGCCTCGCGGATGGCGCCATAGGCAAGGTCGCGGCTCGACTCGGTAAGCACGTGTGTCGTCACGCCAGCGCCAGGGACGGGCCGATGGCGGATGATGCTCGTGTCCAGATCGCCGTAGACCGAAAGCGCCAGCGTACGCGGGATGGGCGTTGCCGTCATAACGAGCAGATCGGCACCAGGGCCCTTCGCACGCAGGGCGTTGCGTTGGCCGACGCCAAACCGGTGCTGCTCATCGATGACCACGAGCGACAGATGCTTAAACGCCACGTTGTCCGAAAGCACCGCGTGGGTGCCAAAGAGGACGTCGAGTTCGCCCGATTCCAGCTGGGCATGGATCCGCTCGCGCTCGGCCGCCGGTGTGGCGCCCGTCAGGAGCGCCCAGGTCATGCCAGCCTGCGAGAGCAGGGGGCCGGTCTTATCGGCATATTGACGCGCCAGCACGCCCGTGGGCGCCATAACGCAGGCCTGCGTGCCGCTATCGGCAGCCACAGCCAGCGCGCAGGCGGCAACAGCGGTCTTGCCGGTACCGACATCGCCCAGCAGCAGGCGGTTCATCACGCGCCCGCCATCGCACATATCGCGCAGGATATCTTGGAACGCGGCCTCCTGCTCGTCGCTCAGCGAAAACGGCAGGGCCTGTTTAAGCGCGGACAGGCGCTCGCCCGCAACGTGCGCATAGGGCACGACGTCGACCAAGCCGCCATCGTTGCGCAGGCGCAGCGCGAGCTGCAAGTAAAGACACTCCTCGTAGGCAAGACGCCGGCGCGCGATATCGCGCTCGGCCATGCTCGGGGGAAAGTGAATCGATCGAAGCGCACGGGCACTGCTCATCAGGCGACGCTTGGCGCGCAGCGGCGCGGGAATAGGATCGAACGGATTGCCGACAACCTCGATGGCACCGCTTACAATGCGGCGCATCCAGGCCTGGCTCACGCCGTCGCTCACGTAGTGGACCGGCAGGATGGTGCCGGCAGCGCGTCCGTCCTCGAGCTTCTCGAAGTGCGGAGAGGCCATCTGCTTAAAGCCGTAGGCAAACTCGACCTTACCCATCACCGCCAGGCGGTCGCCACGCTTGAGCTGCTGGGCAATCCAAGGCTGACGGAAAAAGGCAACCTGGAGCACGCCCGTCTCGTCCACGAGCGAGACCTCAGTCACCTGCATACGCGGACGAGGCTGCTTTTGCACAATACGGTCGACCGTGGCGATGATGGTGCACACGGTGCCAATGGGCGCCATCTCGATGGACCACGAGCGGGTGAAGTCCAGGTAGCGATGAGGAATATGGAGAAGGAGGTCCCCCACCGTCCGAATTCCCAGACGGCGAAGGGCCTCCTCACGTTTACCCGAAACATATTTGAGTCGCGCGATATCCTCGTCGAGCGCATTGCTCTGGGCAAAGCGCTCCGAGACGCGCGGCACGGAGCACAGCTCGGACATAGGCTAAGCCTACTCGATCGAGAAGATCACAGGATAGAGCGGCTGCTCGCCACGGTGAGCATCTATCTCCAGATCGGGCTGAGCCTCCTCGATGGCGTCGACGATCTCCTGGAAGGCCTCGTCGGTCAGCTCCTCGCCAGCCAGAATCGTCAGCGCGTCGCCCTCCTCTTCCTCCTGCATACGGTTGATGCAGTCGAGCGTGACCTGCTTCACATCGGAGCCGACCACGTCGATGGAACCGGCGATGATGCCCATGACGTCACCGGAGTGAATCGGCGAGCCGTCGGAGGCGCTGGAATCGCGCACGGCACGGGTGACCTCGCCATCGCGAACCTCACTGATGGCATCGACCATAGCGGCCACAGCATCCTCGAGCTCGGAATCGGGCAGGACCGCGAACAGCGCGGAGAAGGCCTGCGGGACGGTCTTGGTGGGAACGACGGCGACCTTCTTATCGGTGCAGGCGGAGGCAGCGGCCTCGGCAGCCATGCGGATGTTGCCGTTGTTGGGCAGGATGATGACAGAGGTCGCGTTGACCTGGTCCACGGCGCCCAGCAGGTCGGCGGTCGAGGGGTTCATGGTCTGGCCGCCCGAAACGATCACATCGACACCGAGGGACTTGAGAATGTCGGCCTCGCCGGAGCCGGCGGCAACGGCGACAAAGCCAAGCGCCTTCGCGGGCTCGGCGGCCTTCTCCTGATCCTCGTGGATCTTAGCGGTGCGGTCGTGGGCCTCCATCTCCATGTTATGGATAAAGACCTCGTAGATCTGGCCAAGCTGCAGCATGTGCTCGAGCACCAGGTTGGGGGTGTTGGAGTGCACGTGGATCTTGTAGTCGGGATAGGCACCCACGAGCAGCTCGCAGTCGCCCATGGAACCCAGGAACTTCAGGCACTCGTCCTCGTCAAACGGGGCGTCGGCCTTAAAGAGGAACTCGTTGCAGTAGCGGAACTCCGAGCCCTCCCAGTCGTCGTTGGCCTCGATCTCCACGCGGCCGAGAGCCGCATCGCGAGCGGAGCCGGCGGAGTCAAACGTAGCGGAGAAATCCTCGACCACGGTGCTGCGGCCAAGAGCGGCAGCAACAAAGTTCTCCAGGAAGATGGCAAAGCCAAAGGCTCCAGAGTCGACTACGCCGTTCTCCTTGAGGACAGGCAGCAGGTCGGGCGTACGGGCGACGGACTGATAGGCCTCGACGACGATGGCGTCGAGCGCGTCCTCGGCCGAGAACTTCTTCTTCTCGCACTCGTCGGCTTTGGTCGAGACGTCGCGCAGGACCGTGAGGATCGTGCCCTCGATAGGCTTGCGGACGGCCTGGAAGGCGACCTTGACGGCACGACGGAAGGCGAAGGCGATGTTGGCGGACGTAACGGGTTCGTCGGCAGAGACGAGGCCCTCGGCCACGCCGCGCAGGATCTGCGAGGTGATAACGCCCGAGTTACCGCGAGCGCCCATGAGGGAGCCATGGGTGATGGCGCCGGCGATGGCCTCCATGTCGGCGTCGGCGGGAAGCGCAGAGAGCTCCTTGGTCACCGAGGCGAGCGTGAGCGACATGTTAGTGCCGGTGTCGCCGTCGGGTACGGGGAAGACGTTAAGCTTGTTGATCTCCTCGGCCTTGTCGGAAACGGCAGCCGCAGCGATCGGAAAACAGGTGCGAATGGTCTTTGCAATCATGGGTATTTGAATCTCCGTTTTCGGATGCTAGTTCAGACGGCTCTTGAGCGCGTCGATGTGGATGCCGATCTTAAGGCTGGCAGGATCGATCTGGGCGATCTCCTGCAGGGTGAAGGCAACGGAGCTCGAAAGATTGTGGCAGACGGACTTCATGTTGACGCCGTTCTCGAGCACGACGTGCAGATCGACCGTGAGGCCGTTCTCGTCGGCGGAGACAAGCACGCCCTTGCGGAGGCGCTGGCCGGCAAGCAGGCGCACGCTCTCGGCGCCCTGGAGCTGCTCAGCCATACCGACGACGCCGTAGCACGTCATCGCGGCATAACCGGCAATATCGGCAATTACGTCGTTCGAGACGCTCAGGCTGCCGTTAATGGTCTCAGACACAAGAATCTCCTTTTCTGGTGCTCGCAGCACCATGTCGTGGGAGCAATCATTCCAATATTCTACAACGACCGCGCCATGTTGCGGTTGTGGGCCAAGGGATTACATCCTCGACACGAAATGTTGATATGGCAACGTTTGCACCGAGCGATCGCGGCATGAAAAAACCCGCCGCATAAGCGACGGGTTTTGCAACCTGGCTCCCCGGGTAGGACTCGAACCTACAACAGCGCGGTTAACAGCCGCGTGCTCTACCATTGAGCTACCGAGGAATTTAAAAGCCCAGCGGAATGGGCTGAGAAATTCTGGCTCCCCGGGTAGGACTCGAACCTACAACAGCGCGGTTAACAGCCGCGTGCTCTACCATTGAGCTACCGAGGAATAGGTGCGTGCTCTCAAGCAACGAAGTTTATTATACGGACGATTGAGCCAAGGGCAAGAACTTTTTTAAGAAATTTTCTGGGGCTGCATGACTGCCTAACAAGGAGTGTCCCGATGTGCCGGCACAAAAGGAACGTCCCCAAGTGCCAGCAATGGCAACACCACAGGTAGAGGACGGACAGCGAGCGGGCCGCATTTGAGGCAAGGTGACGTGAAACGAAAGGGCGCTGACCTTCTGGTC
>CABUNB010000039.1 GCA_902492755.1 uncultured Collinsella sp.
ATTCCTTTCTCCGCAAGGAAAAGTAGAAACACTCCCCGATTTAAAACAAATCCCGCGAGAACGAAAAAGGCGGAATAGATGTGCAGTTGCGTAGCGGCATTCTTATTCATTTGGCACTTCCAACAACTAATTTTGTCGGACCGCTCGCTACTGACTCGAAGCCCGAAGTGTTCACGGTTTCCGATGAAGAGTCACCTTACCTTTTGCGGTATGGGCGCTTCTCGTACTTATAGCCGTTGAGCTTGTTGCGGCTGGGACGCTTGCCCGTGGCGTTCTCGATATCCTGCATGATGGACCCCGCCAGAGCGTCAAAAAGCTCCTCCGGCGTCACCTTAAGCGTTTTGGTGAGCTGCATGATGGCTCCTTATTCGTTTGAACCATGCGAGCCATTGTACCGCCCCAGGCTCTCCCATGCGTTGCGGTGCTATTTGGACGATTGAGGGCTTTATTCCGGGGCGGCCGTGTGGGTTTGCCCAAAGTAGCTAAAAGAGCCCCGTCCAAAAAGACTGCGGTGGAATCGATAGGGATTCCACCGCAGGTTGTTGAGGGTTAGAGGTTGTAGGTGACCACCTGGGGCTCGCAGGGGTTGGCGGGATCGGCCTGCTCCACGCGGACGAACTTGACGGTCACGGCCTCAAAGCCCGCCTTGTGCAGAACATCAGCGTAAACGCGCGACTGCAGGGCGTGCTTCTCCTGCAGCTGTTCCGGCGTCTCGTCCGGTGTGCCGCCCGTCTTGTAGTCGATGACCAGCGCGCGTGACGAATCCGCCGGGTTCGTCGCCAAAGCGTCGATGGCGCCTTCGGCATATGCACCGTAGCGAGCGATGTCCTCGTCCTCGCAGCCCAGCGAAAAGAACGGCACCTCGGCGCGAACGCACGGCCAGGCAAGCAGCTCGGCACGGACCGCCGACTTGAGCCAGCGGTCCAGGGCAACGTCGAAGCGCTCGCGCTGCTCCGGCGTCAGGCGCCACAGACGCGCCAGCGCATCGGCACGCGCGGCGGGCAGCTCATCGGCACCCATCTCGATCAGCCACTGGCAGGCGGCATGGAACGCCGAGCCCAGCGCCATGGGGTTGCCGGCGGGCTCAACGGCGGCCACGCCTGCATCCGTCATCTCGAAACCATCCGACTCCGCATCATCGCCGGCCTCGTCCATGGGCACGTGTGCCTCGGCGGCACGGTCCTCGGACTCGGCATGCAGCGCCGCGGCGATTGACGAGTAGCTGTACGAATCGCGCGCCGGATACGGGCAGGTGCCCATGCGCACGCCCACCGCCTGGGGATACACGAGCTCAAACGCATCGGGCTCGGGGTCGGCAGGACCGGGAACGGCGGCGCGGGCATCTGCACCGGCACCCTCCGGCTCCGCATCGCCGCGGACAAGCCTGCCCTCGGCATCCAGCGAAGCGTTGGCCTCAAACGCCTGCTCGCCAAAGGTAAAGTCCGAAAGCGAAATGAGCTCGTAGTCGCCCGGCTGGGAGTTGTCGAACACCAGGCGGTCGGCATCGAGCTGCGGCATGTCCAAAGCGTCGGTCGGCAGGATGCGGCGCAGCACGTCGTAGGTCAGATCCGTCTCGACATCGAAGGTCGGCGCCGTCACCTTGCCACGGCTCACGCCGGCATCCATCGCCAGAATGACCAGCTCTCGCGCACGCGTCATGGCGACATAGAGCAAGCGAGCCCGCTCCTCGAGCGAAAGCTGCAGGTCGTCGTTGCGCAGGCGAACGAATGCCTCGGCGGGAGAACCCGTCGCGCAGACATCCTCCATGAGCTCCGGCGGCAACCATAGCGACGTGCCCTTACCCTTAAACGCATGCTCAAACTGCTTTTTGACGTCATCGCCCTTTACGAACGTGCCGTCCGCGAGTTTAACGCCGTCGAAGCGTGCCGGCAGCGCCACGACCTGCGCTCCGCCCTCGACACGCCCCATCTGAGCCGCACCCGAGGACTTACGCACGCCAAAGCACTCCGCAACCGCCACGACCGGATACTCCAGGCCCTTGGAGGCATGCACCGTCATGATGCGCACCGCGCCGTCGCCCTCCTCGTTGAGCGCGCCCGGGGCCTCCTTGCCCGCCAAGAAGCGGTCGAAGGCAAGCGCAATGGAACGCGGCGAGTTACCGAACTCGGCCTCCGCCTCGGCCACGGCATCGAGCGCCTTAAGCACGTTGGCGGCAATGGCCTTGCCCTCGGGACCACGCTGTGCCAGACGCACAAACCAGCCGGAAGCGTTGACAGTATCGCGCGCGATGGCGGCGAACGAATCGCGGCCCACGCGACGAAGCGCATACCGCAGCACCTCGCGGGCGCGCGTCACGAGCGGCAGGTTTTGCAGGCCCGGCACATCGGAATCGCTCATGATGCCCACGTCGATGTTGCGGCGCGAGGTCTCCCCCGTCTGGTCGTCCAGCTTGGTCGCCAGCGCCAGGAACTCCTGGGCGCCGAGCGCAAACATCGGCGAGGCGAGCAGTGGCATAAGGCCCTGCGCCGTATCGGCCGGATTGGCGAGTGCGCAGACCAGGGCACGCACCGTCTGCACCTCGGCTGCCTGGGCAAAGACCGAGCCGCCTGCGATCACGCAGTCGAGCCCCTGGTCGCGGAAGGCCTGCGCATAGACATCGGCGTTGGTCATGCGGCCCAGCAGCAGGACCATGCTGCCCTGGGGCTGGCCCGCTTTAACGAGTGCTTGGAATCGCTCCGCAATCGCACGAGCTTTCGCCTGCGTTCGCTCCTGGGTGCTGCCGCCGGCAACGAGCAGCGCCTGGCGGCGCGATGCCTTCGCCTTGAGCTTGTCCTCGCGTTCGTCGCTCGGTTCAAGATCCAAGAACCCCTGCATCAAACCACCGGTGTCGCCGTCAAAGACGCGCGCCACATAGCGCAGCACCTCATCGTGGCTGCGGAAGTTGCGTACAAGCTTGACGAGCTCGCCGGCGGGGGCATCGGACGTGGCGACCGTCTCGGACGCCGTCGTCGAGCCCACCTTGAGCTCCTGGCGACGGAACACCTCGACCTCGGCACCACGGAAGCGGTAGATCGACTGCTGCGCATCGCCTACGGTGCACAGTGCGCGCTCCCCCACACCCGTCAGGTAACGGATCAAATCGACCTGCATCTGGTCGGTATCCTGGAACTCATCGATCATGACCATCTTAAAGCGACCCTCATAGGCCGCTCGGATGGCGGGATAATCGCGCAGCGCCTCGTACGCCATGCGCAGCAGGTCGTTGTTATCAAGCGCGGACTGGTCAGCCTTGAGCGCGCGGTATTCCGCCTCCACAGCACGAGCAAGCCCCACCAGCGCATCGAGCGCCGGACCGCCGCAGGCAAGCACGATATTGATAAATGCATCGGCGGCCTCGGCCTTGAGCAGCTCCACCTGCTCCTTAGGAAACGCCTTGCTCGCCCGAGGCATGCTGCACGACATCATGAGTCGCGCCGCATCCTCCATGGTTTTGCCGCTCGCCTCAAACGCGTCGATGGCATCGAGTGCCACCTGCGCTTTCTCGGTCGCGGCCTTGCTCGCACCCAACGCCGCGCGATAGGCGTCGGCAAGCGCAGAGGTGTCGGCCTGGCCGCGCGCCACGCACACATCGTCCATGCCGCCCGGCAGCTGGCTCGATAGCTCCAGCAGGTCGCGCACCAGACCTTTGATGGTGGTACCGGCGCCAAACGGCCCGCCCTCGCCCGCCATGGGATACCAAGCGTAGAGGGCCTTAAGCGAGGCGGCGAGCTCAGGCGCGGCATCGGGCGCCGTCGCGCGCCCCAGCACATGCTCGACAGCCTGATCCATAAGCTCATCGGTATCGGTGAGCACCGTGAATTCGGGATCGATGCCCAGCTCCAGCGCGTGCGCGCGCAGGATACGCGAGCACATGCCGTGAATGGTCGAAATCCATGCGTCGTCGACGGTCAGCGCTTCCTCGTCCATGCCCTCGTCGATAAGCGCACGGCGCACGCGGTCGCGAATCTCGGCCGCGGCATCTTTGGTAAAGGTAATGGCGAGCACCTGGTCCAGATGCTCAACGAACGGACCGGATTCGGGCGAGAGCGCGTAGACGATGCGACGCGTGAGGGTAAAGGTCTTGCCCGAACCGGCGCCCGCCGAGACAAACAGCGGACGGTCGAGCGTTTTGACGATCTGCAGCTGTTGCGGCATCAAAGTCGAAAGATCCATGGTCTACACGTCCCTCCTTACAAACGTTCCTTCGTGGTTATACGAGCAGCGCGCATGCGCGGCCTGAGCCGACGTCGGGTCGACGGCGGCAACGTTGCCTGCCTCGAGCTCGCGCAGGCGCTCGGCGATGCCGGCCTCCACGCGATCGAGCAGGGCGTCGAAGTCCATGCTGCCACCCTCGCCGGGGAAACCTTTCTTAAGGCCCGGGATGCGACCGTCGCCGCGCTCTTCCTCGAGCAGCTCGGCGCTCGCGGCACCGCGCAACGCCGGCTTGCCGCCCTTGGTCGAAAAGTAGAGCGCCGCGCGGGTGTCCAAATCCAGCGCCCGACGCATGGCCTGGGCGTAGATGAGCGTCTGGGTATGGGGCGGCAACCAGCGCGGGTCGTCGATGGGGGCCTCGCCCGACTCCTCGTCGCGCACCGTGGGATCGGCGAGCTTAAACTCCTCGACACCCGAGCGATGCTTGTAGTCGATTACCACGGCGCGATTCTCGGCATCCACATCCACGCGGTCGATGCGCCCGCCGAGCGGCCAGCCGGCATACTCGACCTGAAGCTCGTTGAACGCAAACTCCAGGTAGCGCGGCGCGAAGGGCGCGAGTACCTCGGACTCGTAGGCAAGAACGCCCTCCAGCTGCGGCAAAATCTCGGCCACCTGGCGCTCCTCCACCGGAGAGAGCGGCACCAGCGGGCCCTCGGTACCGCGCTTGCCGGCGTGCTCGGCCAGGGTCTCGGCAAAGACCTCGTGCAGCAGCTCCTTCGCGCGCGGCAGGTTCATGGGCGTCACGCGCTCCATGCCCTCCCGCGGAAGACGCGCATGCAAGTGCTCCAGCACGTCATGGACAAAGTTGCCCTTCTCCATGTTGCCAAAGCCGGCGTCGATCGACTGGGGTTTGACGCGATACGAGACGAACCAGCACAGCGGGCAGGTGGAATAGGCCTCGATCTGCGAGGCAGACGTCAGGCGCGGCACAAGCGGCGCGTCCTCGCCCTCGCCATCGCGACGACGCAGGACCAAATACGGCACGGCCTCGGCACTCAGATGCTGAGGAGCTTCACAGGTCACGCGCTCGCGCTTGAGACCTTCGCCTGCCGCGGGATCGAAGTCCCTTACGATATCACCCTCACCCACGCACTTCGCCTTGTCGGCGCCAGCGGCCTTAGCGTCGTCAGCGGCCTTGTCGGCGTCAGCGGCCTTAGCATCGTTAGCGGCCTCGGCATGCGCCCGCAACTCGGTCCACACGGCAGCCGGGTAGCACTCGCGCGCCTGGCGATCGTGCGTCACGCGGGCGAGCGCAACCGGACCGCGCGCGGCCTGCATCGCGCGGCCAAAGCGCACGCGCAACAAGGCGGCAGGCTCAAGCGTCACACCGCTGCGATCTAACTCTGCCGTCAGCGTTGCCAGCGGGCCCTCCTCATGTGAGAGCGGATAACTGTCCAGGTCGACGTCGGCAAACAGCACGGCATCGTAGCTATCGGGGCGCAGGGCCGCCGCATCGGCAAGCGAAGTAAAGCGAACCTGGGCACGTGGCGCACGGTCAACCTCGTAGGTCTCGTAATCGTAGGCGGTGCTACGCTTGTCCACCTTGGTGCGAATGCCATCGAGCACGGGCACGGTCGCGGCCTGCGACACGTCGAGCGCGCGAGCATCGTTCATAAGGATGTCGATCGCGTGGCGCAGCAGGGCCACCTCCGCCTGGCGACGGGCCTGACCGTCGAGACCACCAAGCGCGCGATCGGGCAGTGCCTCGGCAACGGCAAGCATGGCCTTGAGCGCCGTCACGGGCTTGTCGCGCCACAGCGCCTGGAACACGTCCGAGGCCACGCACGGCACGTTCTTAAACCAGTTCTCGTCGCTCGCCGCTTTACGCGCGCCCCTCACCTGGCCTTGGACGCTCTGCAGCAGGCTCTTAACGCCCGCGGTAGTCTTGCTGCGCGAGAGACGCATGTTCTTATCGAAGGTACGGGCATTGACGGCATCAGCGCCCGAAAGCGGACTGTAGATCCAGTCGGTAAGCTCCGGCGCGGGCCACCATTCGGTCTTTGACGCCGTGAACTCATCGGCGGCCTTCATGCGCTCGATCAGGCCGGCAAGCTCCGCAAACTGCCTGCCCGCAATGGATTGGGAAAACGCCGTGAACTCAGTCGTCTCGGCCGCAATGTGACGCGCCGCCAAACGGGCAGCGAGTTCGCCGAACAGCTGGGGTGCCCGGGCGGAAACAACGAGCACGCGCGTGGGGTCGGAGTTTGTCGCGGCGCCGTCGCGCGACACGGACTCCTCACATGCCGCGACCAGGTTCTCAAGAGCATCCACATAAGCGCGGGCGCGAGCATGGGGGCCGGCCACCTCTATAAAAATAGGCTGAGCGGCAGGCGCAGAAGCGGTCTCGGACGCGCCGGCGTTCTCCCCCAACGGGGCGGCCTCAAACAGCACGTCGCGGGCATCAAATGCCGCGGCAAGCTCCTCGCGCATCGCCGCCTGCTCGCGGGCAAGCAGCACGACGACCTCTCCCCCATTGTTCGCCACGGCAGACAGCAGCTCGAGCAGGCCGTGCGTAAACGACGTGATACCGCGCGCGCATACGGCGCGGGTGCACGCCGGCAGGTTATCGGCCAGGGCACCGGCCATAATGTCAGCTGCCTCGCAGGGCTCGACCATATCTCGACTGTCCAAGCCGCACGCATAGGCGCACAAAAGTTCAAACACGCGAGCCTCGGCGTCGCTTTTGGGCTTGGGCTTGCAAACGTTGTCGCAGCAACGCTCGGCACCTGTCCCTGCCACACCCGGCAGCACATCGCGGGCCATACGCGCGAGCATGCGCACCGTGCCCTGGCTGCGCGAAAGCGGCTGCAGGTCGGCGTCGTCGAGACGCGCTACCATGTCCGAAAACAGCATCTGACGTTGCAGGTTGTCGACGAAGCCGCGCCCGTCGCCCAAAAGCTCCCAAAGCGAGCGAAGCCACGATGTAGGCGTTTTGTAGTCAATACCCAGCGAAATCCCGGCTTCCGCCGCATCATGACGGCACAGGTCGAGCTCGGCAAACGTTGGCGCCAGCAGCACGGCACGCCCGTGGCGGGCAATAAGGTCGGCAAGCAGCGCCGACTCGGCATCGCTCAAATCCGTGCCGGCATTGGTGGTATAGATTCGAACAGGCATGGTCCTCCGCTCAAACTGTTCGCAATAATCAATGCATCCATCCTACCCGCCCACGCGGACAGATTTGCCCCACGCCAACAGATTTCCTCCGTCCCCAAAGGATCAAAAAACCGCCCCCGAAGGGACGGTTCTGCGCAATTCGTTTGTTGCCGCTGGCCTACTCGCCATCCTCCAGTTTGATGAGGATCTTGCGATAGCCACCGTACTCGCCGTTCAGCGCCTTTGAAACGCGGCTCACCGTAGTGGACGAAGCGCCGGTGCGGGCCTGAACCTCAACATAAGGCTCGCCCTCATCCAGATAACGCGCAACCTGCAGACGTTGCGAAAGATCGCAGATCTCGCGCGGCGTGCAGATATCGGTCAAAAACGCTTGGATATCCTTCTCGTCATCCAAAAGACTAAATGCGTGGACCAGCTGCTTGACATCAGGCTTGTCAAACATGTTCTCGATATTCATCGATCACCGCCAAACCCGCCAAAAGGCATCGAAGTTGATACTGACATCGGGCATCGTTCGCCCGTTCTATGCAATAGGGCAACGCCTGTGGCTTTTGCCCGTAGCAGTTTAGCACACCACCAAACTAAAGCGGCAAAACTCTCTGCCAGCGGCGCGTTTTCTAGGACGAACGCCGTTTTGAAACCGAATGCGCACGCAAGCTCCATGAATATCTGAGACAATGGGCGCCCAAACAGGACCGTGCCCCGCACCCATCCAAGTTGCAAAGGCATGTGCCCCTTACGCTCCCTCACCACGCCATGCGCAAGAAAGGATTCACACCATGCGCTTTATGCTTAACTGGCTCTTTACCTCGATCGCCATCGCGATTGCCACGTTCCTCGTCCCCGGCATCCAGCCCTTCGGTTTTGCCGAGGCCTGGGTCTGTTTCGCCTTCGTGGGACTGTTCCTGAACATCGTCGATTCGCTCGTCAAGCCGTTTCTGACGGTTATCTCGCTGCCGCTCACGATCATTACGCTGGGTATTTTTCAGCTCGTAGTCAACAGCTTTATGCTCGAGCTGGCCAGCTATCTGTCGGTCAATCTGCTGGGCGCGGGTATCTCCATCGCCAGCTTTGGATCGGCCTTTATGGGCAGCATCCTGGTGTCCATCATGCGCAGCATCCTCGACAGCATCGCCGAGGGCTAAAACGGCCATTCCGGCCGCGCCCGTCTCAACAGCCCAAAACGAAGGCCGCCCATCACAAAAATGGGCGGCCTTCTTATTTGCCAAGTCTCAAAGGGCGAGAGAATCTGCCATTTCCACCCCGTCCCCAAATGGCAGGTGGGCTAGATCACGTAGTCGTAGCCTTCGTTGGGAGCGACAAGTTGATCGAGCGTCACACCGTCGAGGTAGTCGTTGATAAGCTTGTCCAGGTTCTTCCACACGTCGAGCGTGGGGCACTCGTCAGAGCGCGAACAACCCTTGCAGTCGCCATCCAGGCAGGCGACCGGCGCCAGGCTGCCCTCGGTCAGGCGCAAGATCTCGCCCACCGTGTACTGCTCGGGCGGGCGCGTGAGCACATAGCCGCCGCCCTTGCCGCGCATGCCCGAGAGCATGTTGGCGCGCACGAGCGTAGCCAGAATATTCTCGAGGTACTTCTCCGAAATACCCTGACGCGCCGCAATCTCTTTAAGCGGGATACGGCCTGTCGCCTGGTGCTCGGCCAGGTCGACCATAACGCGCAGGGCATATCTGCCCTTTGTGGAAACCAACATATATATAGCTGCCTTTCGGTCTTTTAATTCGTAGAAATTCTAGCCGAAAAATTGGTTTTGAAAATACCTATTCCCGTCAAGATGGTTAATCGACTCGTAATAATCTTCTATTTCCTATTGCGTTACTAGGCTTTACTGTCTACTATGCTTGCCAACAGCAAAACGAACAACCTATAAGGTTTGTGGGTTTCGCTGCCACACACACCGTAAAACCACACGGTATCCAGTCATTTGAACACTTTGGAGGTTCACCATGAGCAATGTTTACACGTCCATCGATCAGCTTATCGGCCACACCCCGCTTCTGGAGCTCACCCACTTCGAGGCCGACGAGGACCTCAAGGCCCGTGTGCTCGTCAAATTGGAATACTTCAACCCCGCCGGGTCCGTCAAAGACCGCGTCGCCAAGAACATGATTGACGAGGCCGAGAAGGCCGGCAAGCTCGTGCGCGGTGGCGACTACACCATCATCGAGCCCACGAGCGGCAACACCGGCGTCGGCATCGCCTCGGTGGCGGCGGCCCGCGGCTACAAGGTGATCATCACTATGCCCGAGACCATGTCCGTCGAGCGCCGCAAGCTCATGCAGGCATACGGCGCACAGCTCGTGCTCACCGACGGCTCCAAGGGCATGAAGGGCGCTATCGCCAAGGCGGAGGAGCTGCAGAAGGAAACTCCCAACAGCATCATCGCCGGCCAGTTTGTGAACCCCGCGAACCCGGCCATTCACAAGGCCACGACCGGCCCCGAGATCTGGGATGACACCGACGGCAAGGTCGACATCTTCGTCGCCGGCGTTGGCACCGGCGGCACCGTGACCGGCGTGGGCGAGTTCCTCAAGGAGCAAAACCCCCAGATTCAGGTCGTCGCCGTCGAGCCCGCCACCTCCCCGGTGCTCTCCAAGGGCCAGGCCGGCCCGCACAAGATCCAGGGTATCGGTGCCGGCTTTGTGCCCGACGTCCTCGACACCCAGGTCTACGACGAGATCATCCCCGTCGAGAACGACGACGCCTTTGCCACCGGCCGCGCCGTGGGCCACAAGGAGGGCGTGCTCGTGGGCATTTCGTCCGGCGCCGCCGTGTGGGCCGCACTGCAGCTGGCCAAGCGCCCCGAGAACGAGGGCAAGACCATCGTGGCGCTGCTCGCCGACACCGGCGAGCGCTACCTGTCCACGGCACTCTTCCAGGACTAGGGCTTCTCGTTCTTAGAACGAGTCCAAGGCACGCCGGTCTCCCCTCTCTTCTGGCAGCCTGAGCTCATCCCAACAGGGTGTCCCACAGGACGCCCGAACTTGCTACAATGTCTGCGGCGCGGAACCAGCCTCCCGCGCCGCTTTTCTTTTTTGGCCACATGCCACCAAGGAGAACCTCCCCATGCACAACAAGCGCGTGCTCGTCGCCATGAGCGGCGGCGTCGATTCCAGCGTGACCGCGTATCTGCTCAAAAGTCAGGGTTACGAATGTGTCGGTGCCACCATGCGCCTCACCTGCCCCGCGCCCGATCCCGCCACGGGCATGAGTAAGGTCGACCGCGACATCGCCGATGCAAAGGCCGTCGCCGAGCGCCTGGGGATACCCCATCACGTGCTCGACTTGCAGCAAACCTTCGACCGCAACGTTGTCGAGCGTTTTATGAACGCCTACCAGGAGGGGCTGACGCCCAACCCGTGCATTATCTGCAACCGCCACATTAAGTTTGGCGCGTTGCTGGATGCGGCGCTGGACATGGGCTGCGACTACATCGCCACAGGCCACTATGCCAAAACGAGCCAGGCGCCCGACGGCACCTGGCAGCTGCATCGCGGCGAGGACCCCAAAAAGGACCAGAGCTACTTTTTGTATTCGCTTACGCAGGAGCGCCTGGCGCGCACGATTTTTCCGCTGGCAGGCCTAGACAAAGAGCGCGACGTGCGCCGTATTGCCGCCGAACAGGGCTTTGTTAACGCCAAGAAGGCCGAAAGCGAGGATATCTGCTTTATTCCAGACGGTGACTACGCGGGCTATATCGAGCGCCGCTGCGGACATCCCGCTGCACTGGGCGATATCGTATGGCGCGACGGCAGCGTGGTCGGGCGCCACAATGGCGCGCTGCGCTATACCATCGGCCAGCGCAAGGGCCTGGGCGTCGCGATGGCGCATCCCGTGTACGTAACGGGTGTCGACGCCGTCAACAACACCGTGCATCTGGGCGAGGCAGAGGACCTGACGGCCACGGCGCTCACGGCCAACGACTGGATTTGGAGCGCCCCTGCCGACCACATGGAGGCCGAGCTGGATGCCGGCGGCATTCGCGTGGGCGCCAAGTACCGCTACCGACAGAAAGACCAGGCAGCGACCCTTACGCGCGGCGAAGACGGGCAAATGTTGCTGACCTTTGACGAGCCGCAACGAGCCATCGCCCCCGGCCAGGCTATCGTTATATACCGCGGCGACATCGTCCTGGGCGGCGGCACCGTGACCGGCGCCATCAGGTAGCCCCATCCCCTTCATAAGTTGCGGTGAAATAGGGACTGCCTAAGCGTTTAAAACCGCCAAACAGTCCCTATTTCACCGCAAGTTAGAGAGGACGGCCTCGGTCGGTACCGCCGTGTCAGCCGAGGCCGCTGCATCGTTAGCGTTGGACGTAGGCGCGAACCAGCTCGTAGGTATTGCGCACACCGTCGATGTGGCTGCGCTCGTAGTTGTGGCTCGCGTACACGCCGGGGCCGATCAGGCCGTGACGGATGTCGTAGCCGGCCGAGAGTGTGGCCTCGACGTCGGAGCCGTAGTGCGGGTACACATCGATGGCGTAATCGAGCTCCAGCTCGCGCGCGATGTTGGACAGCGTGGTTACCAGGTCGTAGTTGTACGGACCGCCCGAATCCTTGGCGCAAATCGAAACCATGCGCTCGGTGCAGCCCAGGTCGTCGCCCACGCAGCCCATGTCCACGCTGATCATCTCGCGCGTGTCGGCCGGCACAAAGGCACCGCCGTGGCCGACCTCCTCGTACACCGTAAAGAGCAGCGATACCTTGCGCGAAAGCGTCACCTCGCCGCCAGCAACGGCGCGGGCCAAACCCAGCAGAATCGACGCCGACAGCTTGTCGTCAAGGAAGCGGCTCTTAATGTAGCCGCTCTCCGTCACCGTGGTACGCGGATCCATAGCGATGATGTCGCCCGTCTGAATACCCAGCTCGAGCACATCGTCCTTGCTGTCAACGTTCTCGTCGAGCAGGATTTCCATGTTCTTCTCGATGGTCTTGACCGGCTCATCGGCCACATGCGCCGAAGGCTCGGTATTGAGGACCACGCCCGTGTAGACATTGCCATCGCGTGTGTAGACGGTACAGTTCTCGCCATCGGCCGTAGACCACTGGTGCCCGCCGAGCGTCGTGGGGCGCAGGCGACCATTGTCCTTAATGGAGCGTACCATGGCGCCCAGGGTATCGACATGGCTCGCCAATACGAGCGGCTCGCCCTCGCCGCCAAGCTCAACCAACACGTTGCCCTTATTGGAGCGCTCGGGGCCAAAGCCCATATCGCGCAACGTTTCCATTAGATAGTCAGTAGCCGCACGGGTATAGCCCGTAGGTGAAGCAATAGAAGTCAGCGTCTTCAACTGGTCAGTAATATAGGAGAGCGTCTCCTCTAGAGAAGCATCAACATTAGAAGCCATATGCATCCTTCCAAGTAAAACTAAGACCGAGTCCCGATTTTAACCGTTCTGCACGTGCAATGCCCCAGGAGCCGAACCGGCTCCAGACGTCCCCGCACCGGTTTTCTGCACGCGCACGGTTTACAATCCCAATCTTGCATAAATCCTATCGGTATCTGCATAGAAATGAGGCATCTTTTTGCTTCGTCTCAGGGTACCCCACCTTTGATCGTGCAAAAAACGGAGTATTCAGCACCGTGGGCCCCAACGGCCCCATCACAAACGACATAACGACGTGGTTACAGCAGTGTTGCAGGCCGGCGCAAACCAAAAACGCGGCGACAGCCATCTCCGCCCATCGATAGCCCGCCCACAAGGACTGTCGATGGGCGCCGCGGGCAACTACGGCCCATTCACAACGTTATGCATTTTTCAGAGCTTGCTGAATACTCCCAAAAATGCACGCTGGGAAGTGCACCACCTATCCGCAGCGGGCGGCATGCCTTGGTTTTGCCCATCTTGGGGCATCGACGCAGCAAAAAAGCCCCCGCCGCACGAAGTGCGCAGCGGGGGCTTCCGACATGTCCGAGGACGATTGTGGGGCTAACGGGCAGGGGCCCGCCGAACCAAGTTAGGCAGCCGGGCAGATCTTCTTGAAGAGCTCGATGACGTCGTCGAGCGTCGCCTCGCGCGGGTTACCCGGGAAGCAGGCGTCAGCCATGGCGTCCTTGGCCAGGACCTCGATCTCGTCAGCCTTCATGGCCTCGCAGACGTGCGGGATGTTCACGTCGGCAGAGAGCTGCTTGACGGCGGCGATGGCGGCGTCGGCGGCGTCGTCGGTGCTCATGCCCGTGGTGTCAACGCCCATGGCGACGGCAACCTTGGCCAGACGCTCGGCGCAAACCGGCTTGTTGAACTCCATGGCGATCGGCAGCAGCATGGCGCAAGCGACGCCGTGCGGGGTGTCGTAGTGAGCGGACAGAGTGTGAGCCATGGCGTGGTCGATGCCCAGGCCGACATTGGAGAAGCCCATGCCGGCGACATACTGGCCAAGAGCCATGCCCTCACGGCCGGAGCCGGGCTGGCCGGACTTGGCCTCGGCGACGGAGTCGCGCAGGTTCTCGCTGATCAGCTTAATAGCCTCAAAGTGGAACATGTCGGAGAGCTCCCAAGCGCCCTTGGTGGTGTAGCCCTCGATGGCGTGGGTTAGAGCGTCCATGCCGGTGGAGGCGGTCAGGCCGGCGGGCATGGAAGCCATCATGTCGGGGTCGACGACGGCGACCTCGGGGGCGTCGTTGGTGTCGACGCACACGAACTTGCGGACCTTCTCGGGGTCGGTGATGACGTAGTTGATGGTCACCTCGGCAGCGGTACCGGCGGTCGTCGGCACGGCGATGGTAAACACGGCGTGGTTCTTAGTGGGAGCAACGCCCTCGAGGCTGCGGACATCGGCGAACTCGGGGTTGTTGATGATGATGCCGATGGCCTTGGCGGTGTCCATGGAGGAGCCGCCACCGATGGTCACGATAGCGTCAGCCTCGGCGGCCTTAAAGGCCTCGACGCCGTCCTTGACGTTCTGGATAGTGGGGTTGGGCTTGATCTCGGAGTAGAGGCTCCAAGCGATGCCGGCGGCGTCGAGCTCGTCGGTCACCTTAGCGGTAACGCCAAACTTGACCAGATCGGGGTCGGAGCAGACGAAGATCTTCTTGTAGCCACGACGCTGGAGCTCGCCGGGGATCTCCTTGATGGCGCCGGAACCATGATAAGAAATGGTATTGAGAACGAAACGATTAGCCATTGATAGCCTCCCATCGTGTGCGGGGCACCTATTACGCCCCGCGCTATAAGTTCCATCCTAACGCTTTTGAAACAAAAAACGCGTGAGAACGTCAAAGGTGTTAAAGCGTTTCAACAGAATAACGGAGCCCTAGTTCTTCCCTCCCGACAGCAGCGAAGGCTAGATTATAGGAGCAATCGCCCAAAGAATGCGACCGACTCAGTCTATAAATTGTTTCTGTTTTAGCAATATATGTTTGACAATACGTTTATAAAAAGATACTATGTAGTGAATAACATGCATGCAGCAAATAACGTCATTCATTTTGTTAGAAATTGCCCATGCGGTTATTGCAGCTGCATCTACTGCAACGTACGGCGTAATTCTCCGCACGAAGCAGAAGACGGTTCCAATTCGATCGAGGCGATGACACATGGTGGCTAGTGGTCCTAAATCGAGCAAGACGGCTACAAACGAATATCGAATCTCAATTGAAGGTAACCCTTATCCGCATACTCTGGCTCTCATCAACCCAGCGGGAGACAGCCTCAACATCAAAAAACATGGGTTCACGGGTCCACTAGGACAGCTATTGAGTCTTAAATATACCGTTTATGACGATGCAAATGAAAAACTCTTCACTGTCGTCGACGGTGGTTTTAGCAACATGCCCAGGGTTGCGCTCATCATCGAACACGAGGAAGTTGCGGTGTTTGATTATGGCCTAAACAGACTTGAGATGAAGTGCATAACGAACATACCGAATTACACAATAAAAGGTAACTTCCTATTTGGAGATTACGATATATTCAGCCAACGGGAAGTGAAACTATCTTCAGTTATCGTCCTTCAATGTGATAAACAATCGTGCTTTAGCATACAGGTTTTGGATAAAGCCGAATTAGCCGCCGCAATTGGAATACCCACAGCCATTGCCCTTCTGAGGGCTCGGATTGAAGAGCATCTCGAATAAATTGCAAAAAGCAGTTCGTAACAACATTCAGGAGCTAGATAGTTTTTTTCTGGCTCCTGAAGCTGTACTACATAGAGATGAAAAACAATGCGGCAAAGGGACAGCCCCTTTGCCGCATTCGGTTACTTTCGACAGCCCTCTTTCCAAGCCTCGGCCGCAACCTTCCAGCGAAAACGCAAGTCGCGCTCGCGGTCGATGAACATGATGGCAAACGCGACAAACAGCAGCAAGCTCGCCACGACGATGGCGTGCAGGCCCATGCGCTCAATACACCAGTTGCCCAACACGGCGCCAAACACAAAGGTAAGGATCACGCCAAAGTACAGCAGGCCGTTTTCCAAAAAGCCGCGCCTGTGGGTGATGATGTAATCGTCCACGTTTTGCAGCGCGTTGCGCAAGTTGCCGATGCACATGGTCGTAGCGATGCCGTGACCGTGGATCTTGCGGAAGCTCTCGACCTGCATGCCGCAGGCAAACGAGGTGAGGCAGTTGGCGAGCAGGTTGAAATTGCCGCCCGGGATAAAGCTCACGCCCAGTAAGATGACGGCTTCAAAGAACACCGTCACCTGACGCCAGTGGATCACGCTGCCAAACCGCTCGTGTACCAGATCGGCAAGCATAATACCCACGGCAAACGACACCACAGGGAAGAAGTAGCGCCCCGCAAGTGCCCAGTTGCCCTCCGAGATGCTCACGCCCACGAGCAGGATGTTGCCTGTCTGCGCGTTGGCGAAAACATGGTCGCGCCCAATGTACGAATACACGTCCATAAAGCCACCGGCGAGCGCCAAGATGATGCCCAGCTCAATAGACTCCGATATCTGTTTGGCACGCTGCATCGTCGTGCATCCTCCTTGTTGACGACTCTCTCGTGCGTTGGCGGAAACATAGCCGCCGTTCATACTGTAACCCATTGACAACATGGCGTGCGCGCGAGACGACCCCTTCGACACAGGGATACACAGTCTGGAAACAAACGACACCCGCATCGACACGCCGATCCGCTAGCTCATGTACTCCACCAGTCTTTTTAGCCCCGTCCCAAAAAGACTGGTTACAATTACGTGCAGCATACAAACACCGGGAGGGATCGTGGCAAAAAAGCCTCAGCACGCTCAGAACAACCAGCGCAGTCAGCAGGGCAAACAGGGCCAGCAGCAAAAGCGCGGCGGTAAGGCGCAGGGTGGGCACACCACGCATACCCCAGCAGCGCTCACACGCCCCTGGCGCCCGGGCCGCGATAAGTTCCTCCCCGTCAGCCGCGCCGACATGGATGCGCGCGGCTGGGACCAGTGCGACTTTGTCTACATCTGCGGCGACGCCTACGTGGACCACCCCAGCTTTGGTATGGCCATCATCAGCCGCGTCCTCGACGCGCACGGCTACAAAGTGGGCATCATCTGCCAGCCCGACTGGACCGACCCCGCCAGCATCACGGTGCTCGGTGAGCCGCGCCTGGGCTTTTTGGTCAGCGCCGGCAACATGGACTCCATGGTCAACCACTATTCGGTGACCAAGCACCGTCGCCATACCGACGCCTATACCCCCGGTGGCGAGGAGGGGCACCGCCCCAATCGTGCCGTCACGGTCTACGGCAACCTCATCCGTCAGACGTTCAAGGACGCTCCCATCATCATCGGCGGCATCGAGGCAAGCCTGCGCCGCCTGGCTCACTACGACTACTGGCAGGACAAGCTCAAGCGCTCGGTACTGCTCGACTCGGGCGCCGACATCCTCATCTACGGCATGGGCGAGCACGCGATCGTCGAGATCGCCGACGCGCTCGATGCCGGACTGCCTGTCGATCAGATCACCTACATCAACGGTACCGTCTACCGCACGGGTTCGCTCGACGAGGTCTACGACTACGACCTGCTGCCCAGCTGGGACGACCTTGCCGCTGACAAGCTCAACTACGCGCGCAGTTTTAATGTGCAGCAGCAGAACATGGACCCCATCACCGGGCATCGTCTGGTAGAGCCCTACCCCAACAGCGTCTATGTGGTGCAGAACCCGCCGTCGGCAACACTCACCACAGACGAGATGGACGAGGTTGCCGAACTCCCCTACGCACGCGATTGGCATCCCGACTACGACGCGGCGGGCGGCGTACCGGCCTTTGCCGAGATCAAATTTTCCATTAGCTCCAACCGCGGCTGTTTTGGCGAGTGCTCGTTTTGCGCCCTCACCTTCCACCAGGGCCGCGTGTTGCAGATGCGCAGCCACGACTCGATCATGCGCGAGGCCGAGCTGCTCACGCGCAATCCCGAGTTTAAGGGCTACATCAACGACGTGGGCGGACCGACGGCCAACTTTAGCCGCCCTGCCTGCGACAAGCAGCTCAAGCACGGCGTGTGCAAGAACAAGCGCTGCCTATGGCCGAACGTGTGCAAAAACATGGTGGTCGACGAGAGCGGCTACACGCAGCTGCTGCGCGACCTGCGCCAGCTGCCGGGCGTCAAGAAGGTCTTCGTCCGCAGCGGCATCCGCTTCGACTACACCATGGCCGATGCCTCGGACGAGTTTTTACGCGAGCTGCTGGAACACCATGTCTCGGGCCAGCTACGCGTAGCGCCCGAGCACGTGAGCGACGCGGTGCTGTCCGTGATGGGCAAGCCGAGCCGCGCCGTCTACGACGCGTTCTGCCGTAAATTTGAACGCCTGAACCGTGAATACGGACTCAAGCAGTACGTGGTGCCATATCTGATCTCGAGCCATCCCGGCTCGACGATGAAGGAAGCCGTGGACCTTGCCGAGGCCGTGCGCGACATGGGCTACATGCCCGAGCAGGTGCAAGACTTCTACCCCACCCCGTCCACCATGTCGACCTGCATGTACTACACCGGCGTGGATCCGCGCACCATGGAGCCGATCTACGTGGCACGCGACCCGCACGAGAAAGCCATGCAGCGCGCGCTGATTCAGTATCGCAAGCCCGAGAACTACAAGCTCGTGCGCGAGGCGCTGGAGAAGGCCGGCCGTCGCGACCTGATCGGCTACACCAAGCATTGCCTGATTCGCCCCGTGCCGCCGCGCCCGGGCGAGACGTCTGCCAGCGGCGGACACGGCACCGGCAAGAAGGGCGGCAAGAGCCATGGTGGCGCCGGCGGCACCGTGGCCAAGGGCTCCAAGGGCAACAAGGGATACGGCGGCATGTCGCGCGCGCAGAACACCGCAGGCCGCAACCGTGCGGCCCAGGGACGCCAAGGCGCCAACGGAGGCGGGCGCCGCAACTAGGGCAGCGGTGCGCTCGCTGCGTCCGTCCCACACGCGTGGCGCAGCGAGCGCATAGCCTCCACGAGGATGACGCCGGCGATGGCGACCGTGATGACCACGTCGAGCGGCGTATTCACAAACCAGAGCAACGCCATGAGATACGACCCGGCATTAAAGGCAAAGTGCAGCAGGATCGTGTAGCGGAGTTTTCCGGTGGTCACGAGCACCCAGCCAAAGATGAGGCCGGCGGCGCCGGCGTAGCAGCCCTGTACCCAGTTCATGTGCATAAAGCCGAAGATGGCCGCCTGCAGCACGATCGCGGCGGCGATACCCCAGGTACTCGGGGCCGCCCAGGGCACCATGGCTCCGTCCTGCGCTTGCACGCGGCGCCGGCGCTTCCAGAGCGGACGGCACTGCGGGTTAAACGCTCGGAGCGAAAACTCAAAAACAATGCCGCGCACCAGCAACTCCTCGCAAAACGGAGCGCCGAGCACCGTGGTCAGGACGGCAAGAAGGTTGGTATCGCCCAAGCCTGTTTCCTCGACGAGCTCGCTATAGTCCGCCGCAACCTCGGGCAGCAGCGACAGCACGCCGTCGCATAGGTAGCTAATGACCACCTGCATGGATAGGCCGATCACGACAACGCATGCGATGCGCTTCCATGCAGCATTTGCTCCCCCGCCGAGCGGGCGTTCACCTTGCCGGCGCGCCATGAAGGAGCGGGGCCACAGATAGCGCCACCACAGCAGCGCCATCAAAAACGACGCCGTCTGAGCGGCGGCCTGAAACCATTGAATATCGAGATTGTCGATCGGGAAACCCGTCAGTGCCGACACGATGTCCAGCGCGGAGAACAAAACAATGCTCAGGGCAATATCGGCAGCGACGACACCAAAACAGGCAAGCACCCAAACCAGCGCATTGAGCATGCCAACCTCCTCAAAACCCGGCACTTGGGGACAGTCATTGTTGATGAGAATCGGGCGCAGCGCCAAAAGCCCCGTTGGGCGAAATGTCGAACGGGAAGGTGCCGCAGCGATTGAACGCGGCGATAAACATGCGGATGGCGTTGGACGGCGTGGTGCCCACGAGCTGGGTTGCCGCCGCGAAGGCCGCCTTTTCCTCGGGCAAGACCTTCGCGACAACCGGGGTCATGTGTTCTGCCATGGCGCTTCCTTTTTGAAACGACGGTGGTGCGGATTGATGCGGGCCACGCGGCTGGGCGACGGGCTGTGAAGGCAACCCGATTGGCCCGCATCCGGAGTTTGTTTCTGCTGCGTTGGTATTACTTGGTATTCCTAAGTATTACCCCGCAGATAGAATACCACACCCGCCCCATGGGGACGGAGGAAAACGAATCATTTTGTTGCTGAGTTAGTATTTAGAGCGTGATGATGTCCGAGATATCGAGAGCCTGAGCGTCGGCGACATCGTGCGTGGCCAGCAGGAGCATGCGACCGTCGAGCAAGTCGAGCACAGCCTCGGCCGTCGCATCGCGCGCGGAGGCATCCAGGCCGGTAAAGGGCTCGTCCAGAATCACCGCGTCGCCTGGGCACAGCAGGGCTCGAGCGATCTCGACGCGACGGCGCTGCCCGCCCGAAAGCTCGGCCACGCGAGCATGTACATCGACCCCCGGCACCAGCAGGCGCAACAGGGCCGCAGCACTCGAGGCGTCCACGCGTGCATCGGCGCACACTAGCACGTTATCCAGCGCCGCGGCGGACTCGACCAAGCGTGCATCCTGAAACACCATCGAGCACGGCGCGCACTCCCCCGCTGCCAACGAAAGCAGCGTCGACTTGCCCATGCCCGAAGCGCCCATCACACAGATACGCCCACCCGCGGGCAAGTTGAGCACCAGACCATCCAGCGCCGGCGCCCAGGGCGCGCGATCGCCCACGGCAAGCGCAAGCTCCGCCGCAGCGCCATCGCTCGCAGCCCCCGCACGCCCGCGACTACCACGCCCGTGCGCCCGCACGGCCGCGCGCCACGCCACGGGCCCCGAAACCCGCAGCAGCCACACCAGCACGCGCTCACACGCCCACGAGGCGGCAACGACCAGCACGGTCCACGCCAGCAGATCAGCCGTCTCAATCAAAAGTTTTGCCTGATAGATGCGCTCACCCACGGCGCCCGTCGCCATGCCGATGAGCTCCGCCGCTACACCGGCCTTCCAGCTCATGCCGATGACCGCCTTCGCGCACGAAAGCACAAACGGCAGCACCTCACGCCAGGTGTGGGCGCAAAACAGTCGCCAGCCCCGCACGCCATGCAGGCGGAACATCTGCTCCAGCGGCTTATCAACCTGCGCCAAGCCCTCGACCAGTGAGAAATATACGCCCGGCAGCGCCATCAAAAAAACCGCCGCGATGCTCACGCGCGCCGATCCCAGCCAGATAAGCAACAGGACCACCACGCAGGCGACCGGCGTCGCCTTTACAAACGACAGCGCCGGTGCCACCAGGCGGGCAAACGTCCGCGACCGCACCGAGGCTCCCGCCAGCACGCCGCCACACACCGCGGCAAGCGCCAACCCGCCCAGTATCCGCGCGCCCGAGCCCACCAAAATCGCCCAGGTACCGCCGTCGCACACCAGGCGCAGCAGCGCCAAGGCAACAGCGCCCGGCCCCGGCAAGATCAGCGGCTGCGCCACCAGCGCTGCCACCAGCATCCACACGGCAAGCCAAAAGGCGGCGACGGCACCTGCTGCCGCCACCGCCTTCATACGCTCTGTCATTTGTCGAGCAAACGCATGCACGGGCTACTCCATGTAGTAGAAATCATCAGCCGGGAGCTTGCCGCCCACGGCGCTCGCGTCCGCATCGGCCAGCACCTGCAGGTACCCACCGAGCGCCGCCTTCATGTCCTTCCCCGTCTGGCACACGAGCATGCACCCGGGAATCGCCTTTTCGGCAATCGCGGCGTTATCGACGATACCCGCATCGACCACAGCCTGTGCCCAATCTGCCGGCGCCGCATTGACGGCTTTCACGCTCGCCTCATGGCAGCGCAAGAATTCCGCCACGGCGTCGGGATGCCCCTCGGCAAAGGAACGGCGCACCACGGTCACGCCCGTCAGCAGGCGCGAGCCCGTGTCACCTGCCAGCTCATCCCACACATCGGTCAGACTTACCGGCGCCGACAGTTTGCCTTCGCTCTTTGCGATGGCAGCGGTCTTGAACGGCTCGGGCAGCACGCCCACGGCAGACGGATCGGCAAGCAGCGCCGACAGCACCTCGGTGGGCTCGCTCTTAAACTCAAGCGCCACCTGGCCGGTCAGGCCCGCGCGCTCCAGCAGGTAGTTCATGACGTACTCCGGCGTGGCGCCCTTGCCCGTCATGTAGACGGTGCGACCCGCCAGGTCGCCAAACGAGGTCACGCCCGCGTCGCCCGTCACCACGCTCAGCACGCCCAGCGTGTTGATGTCGATGACTTGCACCGCGCCCTCGGTCTTGTTATAGAGCACGCTCGCCACGTTGGCGGGCACCAGGGCAATGTCAACATCGCCTTGAATGACCTTGGGAACGATCTCGTCGGCGGCAGCGTTGATCGCAAAGTCGAACTCGTTGTCCGTCTCGCCGTTTGCGGCCTGGTCCATAAACTGCACCAGGCCAATCGAGGTCGGCCCCTTGAGCGAGGCGACGTGCACCTCGACCGGCTCTGCAGCAGCGCCGGCGCCGTCCGTGGCAGCCGAGCCCGCAGCAGACCCCGCCCCCGCAGCTCCGCCGCCGCAGCCAGCCAGCGCGAGCGACAACGCACCCGCGGCAAGCGCCGAGGCAAATCCTCGGCGCGTCATCTCAACATCAAACGCGCGCATCGCTAGCACGTCCCCTCGTTGGGCATCGACCAGGCGTGATGGTCGGTATGCAGCAGCTCCTCGGCCAGCGGCGAGAGCGGCTCGCCCAAAAACTCGCGGTAGCATGCCTGGACATCGGGATTCTCGTGCGAGAAGCGAATATCCGCAGCGGCATCCAGGCCCCACAGCACCCGGCCACGCTCAGCTGCCAGCTCGCAGCCGTCGTGGATGGGCTGACCGCCGCCACCGACACAGCCGCCCGGGCACGCCATGACCTCAACGAAGTCATAGCTCACACGGCCGTCGCGGATCGCGTCGAGCAGACGGGCAGCGTTGCCCAGCCCGTGTGCCACGGCGACGCGCACCTTGGCGCCCTCGATATCGGCCACGGCTTCCTTCCAGCCGTCCAGGCCGCGCACATCGGTAAAGAAGTCGGCATCGGGGTTCTTGCCCGTCACCAGGTAATAGGCCGAGCGCACAGCGGCCTCCATCACGCCGCCTGTGGCGCCAAAGATCACACCCGCGCCCGTGCCAAAGCCCAGCGGCGTGTCGAGCGGCTCCTCGACCAGCGTGTCCACGCTCACGTGACTTGCGCGAATCATGCGCACCATCTCGCGCACCGTCAGCGCAACGTCCACATCCGGCGCGCCGTCCTCGCCCACCATGCTCGGCAGCGCGCACTCGGCCTTCTTGGCCGTACACGGCATAACGGACACCACGAACAGGCGCTCGGGCTCCACACCCAGCACCTTGGCGTAATACGTCTTGGCGATGGCGCCAAACATCTGCTGCGGCGACTTGGACGTAGCCAGGCTGTCGACAAACTCCGGATAGCGCGCCTTCACAAAGCGCACCCAGCCCGGGCAGCAGCTCGTGAACATGGGCCAGCCGCGGCTATCGTCCTCACCCTTAGCGGCGGCGCCCAGGCGCTCGAGCAGCTCGGAGCCCTCCTCCATAATGGTGAGATCAGCCGAGAAGTCGGTGTCGAACACGTACTCAAAGCCCACGCGGCGCAGCGCGCAAGCCAGGCGCTCGACGGTAGCCTCCTCGCGCGGAATGCCGAGCTCCTCGCCCCAGGCGCTACGCACGGCCGGCGCAATCTGCACCAACACGATCTTGTCGGGATTAGCGAGCGCGTCAAACACGGTCTCGGTATCGTCGCGCTCGCGCAGCGCGCCCGTCGGGCAATGCGTGATGCACTGGCCGCACGCGACGCAATCGGTCTTGCCGATCGGTGCGCGCCCGCGGGTACCCACAGCGGTATGCGTGGCGCGGTTGGTCAGGTCCCAAATCCCCAGGCCCTGCACGCTCTCGCACACCTTGATGCAGCGCATGCATTTAATGCACTTGTCGTTTTCGCGGATGATGGGGAAATCGAAATCCCAACCCTCGCCCGCCAAATGCCTTTGATACGGCAGATAGAAAATGCCCAGGTCGTTGGCGATGGTCTGCAGGTTGCAGTTG
>CABUNB010000040.1 GCA_902492755.1 uncultured Collinsella sp.
TGTCGGCGGCCTGCCCGCGCCTGGCGGCGTGGCCGCGCTGCTGCAACGGCTGCGGCCGCTACCGCGCGGTGGGCTGCAAGCGCCGCCCGCACGTCTTCTACGAGGCCCGCGCCGCGCAGCTGTGCGCCGACTCGGTGCTCGTCTCGTCCAGGCGCGGGATCGACGCCGACGAGCCGGCCGCCGCGGCCAGGCTGGAGGCCATCAGGGGCTGCCTGCGCCGGGGGCTGTCCCCCGAGCAGATGGCGGCGCGCAACGGCGGGCCGGTGGACCTGTCGCCGTCGACCATCTACCGCTGGGTCTCGGCGGGCTACGACGGCATGACCAACATGGAGCTCAGGCGAAAGGTCGGCTACAGGCCGCGCAAGCGCGCCGCCGGCCGGGCGGCCACGCGGCACTCCGCCCGCAGGTCGTATGCCGCGTTCCTCGCCCTCGGGGAGGAC
This sequence comes from uncultured Collinsella sp., assembly GCA_902492755.1. GTDB lineage: Bacteria > Actinomycetota > Coriobacteriia > Coriobacteriales > Coriobacteriaceae > Collinsella. The sequence goes on from CABUNB010000040.1 coordinate 441, forward strand.
GCGTGCGCCGCGGCCTAGGAGATGGACACGGTCGAGGGCTCCCGCGCGGACTCCGCGTGCATCCTGACGCTGCTCCACCGCCCCAGCAGGCTCCAGCTCTACCTGCCGCTGCCGGCGAAGGACGCCGCGTGCGTGGCGGCCGCGCTCGGGGGCGTGCGCTCGGTGCTGGGCCCCGACGGCATGGGGAGGGTCTTCCGGGCCGCGCTCACCGACAACGGCGCGGAGTTCTCCGACGAGGGGGCGATCGCGGACCTCGTCGGCGAGGGGCCCGGCGAGACGAGGCTGTTCTACTGCGACCCGAGGCGCAGCGACCAGAAGGGCGCCTGCGAGCGCAACCACGTCGAGCTCAGGAAGCTGCTGCCCAAGGGCGCCGGGCTCAGGTTCGACCGGCTCTCGGCGGCCGACCTGGCGCTCGCCATGTCGCACGTGAACTCCGAGCCCCGCGGCGCGCTCGGCTTCTCGACGCCCGCGCGCGCCTTCAGGGCGATGCTCGGGGAGGACGCGGCGGCGCTGCTGGACGCCTACGGCGTGGAGGACGTGGCGCTCGCCGATCTCGACCTGACGCCGGGGCTCATAGCGCGTGCGCGCGCCGAGAGGGGCGATGCCCCGCTGTCCTAGCCTAAAGGGAAAAACGGAATAGACGGACCGCCCGTCCGGCTGAGTCTGGGAAGAGGTGCCGGGCGGAGGGCGGAGCATGGCCACCGGACCCATCGAAACACATCTCCACCGTTCCTTCAACTGGGAAAACGGCGCCCCCGTGGCCCGGATGGGGCCGCGGGGGCGTTCGGCTAGCTGCGGGAACGGCCTATCCGCTCAACGTGTTCGGCTGAGATCGGAAATCAACCACCACAAAGGTGCCTGTCCCCTTTGTGGTGGTGGGGCGTTAGGGGAGGAGCTTCATCGCGGCGTCGTGGGCGGCGTGCTCGTAGATGTCGTCGAGGGGCTTGAGCGGCAGCAGAGCTGTGGCCTGCGCATCGCCGCGGCGCTCGAGGGCGTGGGTAATGAGCCAGTCGGCAAGCTCGGGGTTCTTGGGCAGTGCCGGTCCGTGTAGATACGTGCCGATGACGCCCTTGTAAATCAGGCCCTCAAAGCCATCGTCGCCGTTGTTGCCGGTGCCCGCGACGACGGACGTTCCGAGCGGCGTCGCCTCTGCGTCGAGCAGGGTGCGGCCGCCGTGGTTCTCGAATCCCACAAAGGGCTCGGGTGCCAGGTCGGTCTTGACGGCGACGTTGCCGATCAGGCGGTCGGAGCCGCGCACAGTCTCGGCGGCAATGACGCCCAGACCCTCAATGCGATCGTCGCCCATGTAGTACGAACGGCCGAGTAGCTGATAGCTGCCACAGATGGCAAGCAGTGTGCCGCCAACCTCAACATAGGCCGCGACCTTGTCTTTTTGGGCGAGCAACTCGTGTGCCACGGCTAGCTGGTCGCGGTCGGAGCCGCCGCCCATCATAACGATATCGGCATCGGCCAAATCAAGCGTCTCGCCCATGCGGACCTCGTCCACGCGCACGGGAATGCCGCGCCAGGCGCAGCGGCGCTCAAGCGCAATAACGTTGCCGCCGTCGCCGTAGAGGTTGAGGGCATCGGGGTACAGATAGACGATACGCAGCGGGCGCGAAAGCTCGACCGGCGCAATATCGGTGGGGACAGCGCTACCATCGGCGCACGGTGCAGCGTGGGCGGCAACCGTGGCCGCATCGGTGCCTTTGAGTCCGTCGAGCTCCTTGACCAGCGGCGGGAAGGCCGTGTAGTTGGCGACGGCGTAGAAGGTGTCATCGGCGGCCTCGTCTGCCACGGCGCCGATCGCCTGCGCGACGTCCGAGATAATCGCGGCATCGATGCCGGCGTACTTGAGGCGTACCTGCATGTCGTGCGCACGCGTGCCTCCGGCAAAGGCGACAAGACCCGGCGTGTCGGCGATGCGCTCGAAGTCGACATCGTAGATCCACGAGACATCGTGGCCGTCGGCATCGTTATCGTTTAGGAAGAAGGCGCAGAGTCTGCCGCCTGCCGTCTTGATGGACTGGATTTGTCGATCGAAGCCTACGGGATTCTTAGCCAGGTTGGCCTCGACGGTGCGGCCGGCGATATCCCAGCGCCCCATACGACCACCGGCGGGGACGTAGGCATCGAGCGTGGGCTGCAGGTGCGCCGTATCCACGCCTAACTCATGTGCGGCAAAGAATGCAGCGGCAACGTTGTAGACCATGTACAGGCCGTTGTAGCGCGTGGCGATGTGCACGGCGGGCGCGTTGGCCTCGGGTCCAAAGGCCAGGTCAAAGCCGTAGCCGTCGCAGCCGAGCTCAACGCCCGTCACGCGGCGGAGCAGCGCGGGGCGACCCCAGCCGCACGAAGGGCAATGATAGGCGCCCAGCTGTCCGTACTGCACATAGTCGTATTCCAGCGGGGCGTTGCACTGCGAGCAAAAACGCGAGTCGCTAATGCGGTCGGACTCGGTGCCCGTGGCGCCGTCGATGCCAAAGGCGATGCTCGCGTTGGGAACGCGTGCGGCGATCGCGGCACACAGCGGGTCGTCTGCGTTGTAGATGAGCGTCGTTGCCGGCGAAAGTTCCAACGCGTGGGCGATGACCTCTTGGGTGTGATCGATCTCGCCGTAGCGGTCCAGCTGGTCGCGGAACAGGTTGAGCAGCACGAAGTACGTCGGCTTGAGCTTGGGCAGAACGCGTACGGTGTAAAGCTCATCGCATTCAAAAACGCCCACGCGCTTGCCGCCGCCGACTCGCTTGAGGCCGCTGCGCGCCTCGAGCAGTGCGCCCACCACGCCTGGCTCCATGTTGTTGCCGGCGCGGTTGCATACCACGGTGGCGCCGCTGGCGGCAATGGCGTCGGCGATGAGGTTGGAGGTGGTGGTCTTGCCATTAGTACCCGTAATCACCACGCTGCGGTCGACAAGGCCAGCGAGGTCGCTTAGCAACTCGGGATCGATCTTCATGGCGATGCGGCCGGGGAGTACGCCGCCCTGGCGTTTGAGGACAGAGCGCAGTCCCCAGCGAGCGATATCGCTCGAGGTGCAGGCGAGAGATGAGCGGAGGTTCATGAAACCGTTCCTAACGTAAACGACATGGTCGGGTCGAGTGCGTCACTAAAATCCGTAGCGGCGCGCAAATTCCTGGGCAAGCTGCGATACATCTTCGCAGGCGTTGGCCCAGGGGGCAAAGTCGGGAGTGTCCGAGATAATACCGTCCGCTTCCCAAACGGCCTGGTGCGGAAGGTCCCAGGGATCGCGTGGCTCGGGCCGGCAGGGAAGGTACGGTGTCTGGTACATGGGGTTCAGTAAGAAAAATGCACCGCCCTCGCAACGGTTGGCAAACTCACGCAGCGCGCGTTTCGCCGGGCGCATCTTGTTTGTTTTGAACAGCAGAATCGTGCGGGCGAGCAGATACCAAGGAGAGTTCTCGAGTGCGTCAGCCCCGATCTCTTCCTCGAGCTGGTGGGCCAGGGCAAAAAAGCCGTCCTCGTCTTCCAAGCGAGCGAGGGCGAGTAGCACGGTGCCTGCAGCTCGGGTGGGATAGCCTTCTGCCTTAAGAACACGGCGGGCGTAGTTGGCGGCAGCACGGTAGCGGGCGCTCGCCATGCACAGCTGCGAGATGGCCTCGAGTGTGTGAAGCCACCCGATAAGAGCCGGCTCGCTCACGGTAAGGTCTGTTGCGGTGACACCGTCGGCCAAAACATTATTGGCCCAGTAGTGCGGGGCTTCCATGTCGAACCCGGGCACGCTTTGCTGCAGGTAATCGGCCGTGGTCGCCTCGAGCTTCATCAGGTCGACCAGGCAGGCGTCGACGGGTGTGTCGGCCAGGATGATGGCGAGCAGCTGCGCGTCGAGGACATACGCATCGATGCGGACGATCTTGAGCAGCTCATCGCGCATGTCGTCGAACAGGCGATTGCGCGTCTGCTCAAACTCCTCGTCACTGCCCATGTCCTCGATCCGATGGAGCTCGTCGAGCAGGTGGCGATGAACACCGGCGTAGGACAGCAGCGCCTGGGCATGCTCGGACTGCGCATACTTTTGGGGATTCGCGCTAATGTCGTTATGGACAAGCTCGCGTGCTGCATCGGTGAGCTCGGGGTGCGACGCCAGATAGGTGCGCTCCAGGTAGGCGGGGATGTAGACGCTCGGATCCATTAGAGGTCTCCTCCCTTAAACGGCAAACCCTGCTCGGCTGCGCGCAGGATGCGCTCGTCGATTTGGGAGCGCACGATGTCGTTGGTGGCGACCCAGGCGGCAAAGCTGGCGTTGTCGGGGGCGCCCAGGCCCTCCTGCAGTACCGGCGTCGCCTCGGACAGCGCAAGGACGAGCTCGTCGGTGGAGCCCCCACCCACGTTGACGCGGGCATAGACGCCATCGGGAAACTCGGTTTGGAAGTAGAGCGCCTCGGCCGCGTGCGGGCACGAGCGTGCGAGGATGCGCAAATAGTGCTCGGCGCCCTCGTAGTCCAGTTCGCGCCAGGCTGCGCTCATCAGTGCGATGAGCGTCCACGGGTCCAAGTCGCGCTCCGCATCTTTGGGGCGGCGGCGCAGCGGGGTATTCGCGAGGTACGGCACGGAGTGAGCGGAGCGAAAGCGCTTGAGCTCCTCGGCGGGGTATTCGAGCTTTGCCATGGCGAGCATCGCGGTGTGGCGGACACCAGCGGGGTCGTTGGGCGCAAAGTCCAAGCTGCGATTTGCGGCTTCGAGCGACATGCGGTAGCGTCCGCTAATGAGCGCGCGCGATGCCAAAGCGGCAAGCCAGCGCAGGTAGGGACGGCGCATAAGGTCGCCTGCGGCCTCACGCTCGTAGGGGTCCTGCGCCGAGGCGATCTTGAGCGCCAGATCGTGCTCCACCTCGTCGCACTTGGACACCAGATACTGCACGTATTCCTCGTTGGATTCGGCGGTGAGTGCCGTCAGCATGCGCTGGGCATCCCAGTTGGCCGGATCGAGTGCGGCCGCCTCGCGGAGCATGTTCTCGGCAGCTGCCTCTTCCTGCTCTGCCTGGGCATCGTCAGGGATAAAGGGAATGCGGTAGTCGACGGCCTCGACTACCTTGGCAATCAGATGCCCGGCGCGGTCGCGGTCGTGCACGATGAGCGGTGCGGGATTGCGGGTGAATTGCTCCATCAGACGCTCTACGGCGGCACCGTCGGTGAGCGGGATATTGTCGCGGCGCAAGGCCTCAAGAACGAGGCGATGGCAATCCTCTTGAATGGGATCGAATGCCATGGGGCCTCCTTTGCTGCGGTTAGGGTTCAGATGTTTCTATATAAGGTCCTAGTTTACCCGCATGTGGCACACCGGGGGTGCCGCACTTGGACTTGCACCTTTGCACCACGAAGTCGGATGTCGCACAAATGTCGACACCATGGACGGCCGAGTGGTATCACGGTGCCGCAAACGGTCGATTTTTGGCGGCGAACGGTGCATATTTTGGAGGGGCACAGTCCTGCCCGGGATATGTAGTCAACCTTGATAAAACGTTTGCCCAGCTTGGGAGTATGAATGCCGCACAAGGGTCTTCAGGGATAGAAAAAACGTTTCATCATTGGCGGCTTTAGGTGAATAACTGACCAACCAGAACGGTAAAATAATGTTTGTCTGAGCGTTGAGACGTTTAGACATAGCGCATTGTCATCGCCGGCAACGCGCAAACCGGTCCTAACGGAGCCAATTGGGTGCTCCGTTATATACGCAAGTCTAAGAGGGGCTTGTTTAGGAGGCACAGTATGGGACGTTTTACCAATCCTCGCGATCTGTACTTTGGTGAGGGCGCTCGCCACGAGGTGAAGAACCTCAAGGGCAAGAAGGCCATCATCGTTTCTGGCGGCAGCTCTATGCGCCGCGGCGGGTTCCTGCAGGACGTCGAGAACGACCTTAAGGAAGGCGGCTTCGAGGTCAAGCTGTTCGAGGGCGTCGAGTCCGACCCGTCCATCGAGACGGTCATGAAGGGCGCCGAGGCCATGCGCGAGTTCGAGCCCGACTGGATTATCGCCATCGGTGGCGGCTCGCCCATCGATGCCGCTAAGGCCATGTGGGTCTTCTACGAGTATCCCGAGGAGTCCTTCGACAACATCATCCAGCCGTTCAGCTTCCCTGAGCTGCGTCAGAAGGCTCATTTCTGCGCCATCTCCTCTACCTCCGGCACCGCTACCGAGGTCACCGCGTTCTCCGTCATTACCGACTACGCCAAGGGCATCAAGTACCCGCTGGCCGACTTCAACATCACCCCTGATGTCGCCATCGTCGACCCCGAGCTCACCTACACCATGCCCGCCAAGCTGTGCGCTCACACCGGCATGGATGCTCTGACCCACTGCATGGAGGCCTACGTTTCCACCTGCGCCTCTATGTTCACCGACGCCAACGCTCTGCACGGCATCCGCGAGATCGTCGAGTGGCTGCCCAAGTCCTATGCTGGCGACCATGAGGCCCGTCAGCACATGCACGAGGCTCAGTGCATCGCCGGTATCGCCTTCTCCTCGGGCCTGCTCGGCATCGTTCACTCCATGGCTCACAAGACCGGTGCTGCCTTCGAGAACGGCCACATCATCCACGGTGCCGCTAACGCCATGTACCTGGGCAAGGTCATCCAGTGGAACTCCAAGGACCCGCGTGCTGCCGAGCGTTACGCTTACGTGGCCAAGGAGATCCTGCACCTTCCCGGCGAGACCAACGAGGAGCTCATCGCTGCGCTCGTCCAGAAGATCCGCGACCTCAACGACCAGCTCAACATTCCGCAGTCCATCATGGATTACGCGAATGGTGGCGTGAAGGTCGACGCCGAGAACCCGCAGATGGTTTCCGAGGAGGAGTTCCTCGCCAAGCTGCCCGAGATCGCCGCGAACGCCGAGCAGGACGCCTGCACGCCGGAGAACCCGCGTGAGACCAAGGCTGCCGACTTCGAGAAGATCCTCAAGGCCTGCTACTACGACACCGACATCGATTTCTAATCGACTCTTGTTATCGTAACGAGGGGCTCCGCACGTATCTGTACGGAGCCCCTTTCTTTTTAATTATTAGAGAGTGGGATAAAAATGGCTGCAATCTTCAATAGCCCCAGCAAGTACATCCAGGGTCCGGACGAGCTGGCCAAGCTCGGTTCCTATGTCGAGCCGCTCGGCGCTAAGGCCCTCGTCATCGTGACGCCTTCGGGCAAGAAGCGCGTCGGCGCCAAGATCGAGGGCGGCTTTGCCGAGGCTAAGGCCGAGCTGCTGTTTGAGGACTTTAACGGTGAGTGCTCCAAGGGCGAGGTCGATCGCCTGGTTGCGCTCGCTCGCGACAACGGTTGCGACATCATCGTCGGCGTCGGTGGCGGCAAGATCCTCGACACCGCTAAGGCCGTCGCCTATTACCTGGAGTCCCCGGTTATCATTTGCCCCACCATTGCTTCGACCGATGCCCCGTGTTCGGCGCTTTCGGTGCTCTATACCGATGACGGCCAGTTCAACAAGTACCTCTTCCTTAAGGCAAACCCCAATATTGTCCTTATGGATACGACGGTTATCGCGGCGAGCCCGGTGCGCCTGACGGTTTCCGGTATGGGCGATGCGCTCGCAACCTACTTTGAGGCCCAGGCGACGCACGATGCCGACGGCGGCACCTGCGCTGGCGGCAAGGGCGGTATGGCCGGTCTGGCGCTTGCCAAGCTCTGCTACGAGACGCTTATGGCCGACGGCGTCAAGGCCAAGGTTGCGCTGGAGAAGGGTGCGCTCACGCCTGCCGTCGAGCATATCATCGAGGCCAATACGCTGCTTTCGGGCATTGGCTTTGAGAGCTCGGGCCTTGCTGCTGCTCATGCCATCCACAATGGCCTGACGATGCTGCCCGAGTGCCACGGCATGTATCACGGCGAGAAGGTCGCCTTTGGCACCATCGTCCAGCTGGTACTCGAGGATGCTCCGACTGAGAAACTCGAGGAAGTCTTGGGCTTCTGCATTGAGCTGGGCCTGCCGGTCACGATGAAGGAGCTTGGCGTTGCCGAGGTTACGCGCGAGCAGGCCATGATTGTTGCCGAGGCCGCCTGTGCGCCCGATGACACCATGTGCAACATGCCGTTTGAGGTGACGCCCGAGATGGTCGCAAACGCCATTCTGGGTGCCGACGCACTGGGTCACTACTACCTCATGGATGAGTAAATCAAGCTAAAGAAGGGGCAAAGCCGACAGACGGCTTTGCCCCTTTTTGCTATGGTGCAAAGGGATCAGGTTACTTTGCACCAATCGTTGTTTGATGAAGGGCGGATTCTCGTATGGCGCTTCCCATGGTTTATGGCGGTCCCGGCCGATATGTTCAGGGGCCGGGCGAACTTTCGCGTCAGGGCAGGTATTTGTCATGGTTGGGCTGCGCTGCCTATGTCTTGTTTGACCAGGGCACCGAGGATCGGCTGTGCAGGCAGATCGTCGATGGATTTCTGGATGAAGATCTAAGCGAGCCGTTCTTTAAGATTTACAACGGTCCGTGTACGGAAGATGCCGTTGTCGAAATGGCCAAGGAAGCCCGGGCCGAGTATTGCGACATGGTGGTGGGCATTGGCGGCGGCAAGATGCTCGATATCGCCAAGGCAGTAGCGTTTTATGCTGAGCTGCCGTTGTGTGTATGCCCCACGGCGGCTTCGATGGACGGTCCGTGCAGCGCGATTTCGGTGTTGTATCACGAGGACGGGTCGTTCGACCGCTACCTGATGCTCGAGAAGAATCCAGATCTGGTCGTGGTCGATACCAACGTGGTTGCTGCGGCCCCACTGCGTATGACGGTCGCCGGTATGGGCGACGCGCTGGCAACGTACTTCGAGGCGCGTTCGTGTGCCGCGGCGAGAGGTGCGAACGAGCACGGTGGCGCGCCGGGGCACTTGGCCTTGGTTACGGCTCGTGCCTGCTATGACACGCTCATGGAGTGCGGCGTCGCTGCCAAGCGCGATCTCAAAAAGGGCCGTATATCGCCTGCGGTTGAGCGTCTGATCGAGTGCAATATTCTGCTTTCGGGTGTTGGCTTTGAGAGTGGCGGCCTGGCGTTGGCACATGCCATCGCCAACGGTCTGACGATTCTGCTCGAGTGCAAGGCCATGCATGGTGAGGCCGTGGCATTTGGTCTGGTGGTGCAGCTGCGCCTGGAGCGTGCGCCCGAGCTTGATCAGGTGCTCGAGTTTTGCCAGCGCGTTGGTCTGCCGACGACGCTCGAGGAGCTGGGCCTTGGCGAGATTTCCGATGCCGACCTGCAGGGTGTTGCAAATGCGGTCTTTAGAAACGAGCGTAACATAGCCAACGAGCAGGCCAAGGTGACCAAACAAAAGCTCGTGCAGCTCATGTGCGAGGCATAGCTTGGCGCTTGATCGACCTTGTGCAATCGGGGCGGCGATAGGCCATAGGCTATTCGCCTCAAAGGTGCTCCGCGTGTAATTTGCCCGAGGCGTGGGCCGATAGCGTATCATTATCTTTTGCTTGTTTGCACTGCTCAGGGAGGGGCCGCGCATGGCGCAGGAACACGATCTATTTGATGACATTATCGAGATCAGCAAGGGTTTCGACTTTCTTAAAAACCCGCTTGGCGGCGTGACCGATGCACTCGATCCATCGGCGCCGCAGTGGAATCCTGCCGACTACAAGGAGCGTCCGCGCGGCAACACCATTCCGTGCTTGACCTGCAAAAACGAGAAGAGCGGCTGCACCGCGTGCATGGACGTGTGCCCGGTCAACGCTATCGAGGTCGAGGAAGACGCCATCGAGATCCTCGACTCCTGTCGCAAGTGCGGCCTGTGCGCCGCTGCCTGTCCGACCGAGGCGATCATCTCGCCGCGCCTGGCGCCCAAAAACCTGTATGACGATATCGTCTCTGCAGCTACGAGCCACGAGACCGCCTACGTCACCTGCACGCGCGCCCTCAAGCGCATGCCGCGCGAGAACGAGGTCGTCGTCGCCTGCGTGGGCGATATTACGGCCGAGACCTGGTTCTCGGTACTGGCGGACTATCCCAACGTGAGTGTGTACCTGCCGTTGGGCGTGTGCGATAAATGCCGCAACACCGGCGGTGAGGACATTCTGGGCGAGGCCATCGCCACTGCCGAGGAGTGGGCTGGTACGGGCATGGGCCTGGAGGTCGACCCCAAGAGCCTCAAATGTCATAAGCGCCGCGAGTACGAGCGCAAGGAGTACATGGATAAGATTGCCCGCACCACGGGCCTTACCGTGACCAAGCTCAACCCGGCAACGGCGGCGCTGGCCTCGGTGACGCAGAAGCTCAAAGCCCACCGCCATCAGATTACCCAGCTGGAGCGCACGCTCAACACCATGTGCGGCACCACGACGACCAAGCGTCGCCGTTCGCTCACGCACGGGCGCCAACTGGTGCTCTCGACGTTGCAAAACCACCCCGAGCTTGCCCAGAACATGCAGGCGAGCACGCCGGAATGCGATTTTGACAAGTGCACGTCGTGTGGCGAGTGCGTCAATGTATGTCCCACGTTCGCCTGCGATCTGGTGGGAAGCGGCCGCTTTGCGTTGGAGTCCACGTATTGTTTGGGCTGCGGCGCCTGTGTCAAGGTGTGTCCCGAGCATGCGCTCAAGCTTGTTGAGCACGACGCGTCCAATCTGGTCGTCGTCGACCCCGAGGCCGAGGAAAAGGCCGCCCAGAAGGCGAAGGCTCACGAAGAAGCTGAGAAGGTCAAAGCCGAAGCAAAGGCCAAGTTTGGCAAGATGCTCGATCAGGTGGAGAAGCTCGCGGACTAGTCAGCGACTCCTATCTCTGCTTCATTCGTGCCGCCGTTGTGTCCGGGTTCGCCCAGATGCTGCGGCGGCGCTATACTTATGCAGTTTGAAATGCTTGTACCAAAAGGAGCTGTCGTGTCCCTTTCCATCGGTATCGTGGGCCTGCCCAACGTAGGCAAGTCGACGCTGTTCACCGCGCTTACCAAAAAGACCGGCCTTGCCGCCAATTACCCGTTCGCCACGATCGACCCCAACGTGGGCATCGTCGACGTGCCCGATAGCCGCTTGCAAAAGCTCGCCGACATCGTTAACCCGGGTCGCATTGTGCCGGCGACGGTCGAGTTCGTCGACATCGCAGGTCTGGTGAAGGGCGCTAACGAGGGCGAGGGTCTGGGCAACCAGTTCTTGGCAAACATCCGCGAGACCGACGCCATCTGCGAGGTCGTGCGCTACTTTAAGGACCCCAACGTCATGCGCGAGGTGGGCCGCACGGGCGAGTTCGTCGACCCCGCCGGTGATGCCGACACCATCATGACCGAGCTTATCCTGGCCGACATGGGCACGCTCGAGAAGCAGCTGCCTAAGCTCGAAAAGGAGGCCAAGCGCGACAAGGAGCTCATGCCCAAGTTTGAGGTCGCCAAGCGCCTGCTCGCCTGGCTCAACGAGGGCAAGCGCGCCGCGTCCATGGAGATGACTGACGAGGAGCGCGCCGCTGCCAAGGGCCTGTTTCTGCTCACCATGAAGCCCATCCTGTATGTGGCCAACGTAGACGAGGACATGCTCAACGAGGATCTGGCGCCCATCGATGGCGTCAAGCCGCTGCCGATTTGTGCCAAGATCGAGGCCGAGCTTTCCGAGCTCGATCCCGAGGACGCCGCCGACTACCTGGAGAGCCTGGGCTTGGAGCAGCCCGGCCTGGACGTGCTCGCGCAGGCGGCCTATAAGCTGCTCGGTCTGCAGTCGTTCTTTACGGCCGGCGAGATGGAGGTCAAGGCCTGGACGGTTCGTCAGGGCGCGACCGCCCCGCAGGCCGCCGGCGTGATCCACACCGACTTTGAGCGCGGCTTTATTAAGGCCGAGGTCATTGGCTATGACGACTACATCGAGCTCGGCGGTGAGCAGGGCGCCAAGGCCGCCGGCAAGCTGCGTATTGAGGGCAAGGACTATGTCATGGCCGATGGCGACGTCGTGCACTTCCGCTTTAACGTGTAAGGACGACGCACATGTTTAAATATGGCAAAAAAGCTGGCTACATGGGTATTGCGCTACTCGTGCTTGCGGTGATTCCGCTGGTGGTCGCAGCGTGTGTTATCCCCAACATTGGTCCCGAGGTGGCAACAAAGTTTAATGCCGCCGGCGAGGCGACGCGCTGGGGCAAGAGCTACGAGTTGCTGGCACTGCCGGTGCTTAACCTGCTGCTGGGCGTGGCGACGTACTTTACGGCAGGACGCCAGGCTAAAAACAATGATGACTCCGCCGCCATGGCGCGTATCGTGTGCGAACGCTACCTGCGCAACGGTTGCATCACGGGTGTGTTCCTCAACGTGGTTAACGTTTACTTTATGTACTCGGCGATTACCGGAACGGGCTTTGGCCTTGGTTTCTAGCTTGTCCTTTTAGGCAACGAGCCTGCACATATATTCAATGGCTGCTGCGAGGCCGCCGCTCGATCGTGGTTTAAAGACCATATCGGCGGCGGCCTCGTTTTCGTATCCGGCGCCGCGAAGGGCGAGTGCAATGCCGGCTTCTAAAAGGAGCGGCAGGCCGCGTTGGCTGGTTGCGATTACGGCAGCCTGATTGAGCGAGCAGCTATGCGTTTGGCATTGGATGGCAAGTTCACCTTGTGCCGGGCAAGGGACCAGAATGGCGGCGACGCGACTTGATAACAATGCAAATGCTGTGCGCTCATCGGGCGAAAGACATTCTGCTTCAACGACGACGAGCTTGGGCGGTGCGCTGTTTGTGCGAAGCGTGGCTCGGTACGTGCGGACCGAAGAACCCGACATAGAAAACTCCTGTGTATTCGGCAAAACGTAAACTATAGTTTACGTTTATGTTCGGCTCCATTTCAAACTCGTCTGCATGGACGAACGTGCGAAACAGATTCTTGGCAAGCGAGTCGAGCAGACGCGCAGGGACCTTGGTATCTCCAAGGTCGATTTTTGTGTGGCAGCAGGAATCAGCCGCCCCTATCTCGACAGAATCGAAGATGGAACGGCAAATTTCACGCTCAAGGTTCTATTTAAGATCGCGCCCGCGCTTGGCATGACGGTATCAGAGCTTCTCGAGGGCATCGAATAGGGCGTTCCCCCGCTGCTATTTGACGCTCTTTGGGCGGGTCCCCCTGGTTGCGATGTGCAAAATCGCGAGTATTCAGCACCAGTTCGGCTGTAGACGGTAGCTTGAGCGGCTGGTTTTGCCTTTTTGGTAGTAGTTAATCCACACGTTAAATAAAAATGAGGAATAAATATTTACCAGACGGCCCCTTCGTCCTAAAAGTTCGTCTAACAATTGGCCGATTCTATGCCTCTGGCGGAGAAATTGCAGAATACTCCGTTTTTTGCACGGCCCGAGGGGGACCACCTGTCGTTTGAGGTTGCGATAAGTGGAACTGCCCTAGGGATTAGGCCATCGGGATGCGGTCGTGGTTGACTTGGCTGTAGAACAGGCGCTGAATCTCGGCCGCATCACGTGATTGGCCGAGCGCCCACATGGTTTTGGCCACGAGCGTCTCGGTTGTCATATCGTCGCCGCGCAAAATACCCGGATGATCGGCGTAGGCACGGCCGACCTCATAAACACCCAGGTCAAGGCCCTCTTCGGGAACCTGCGTGGTCATTACGACAGTGCGACCCGAGTCGACCCAGCGGAAAATCGCCTCCTGGAACGACTCGCCCGACTCGCCAAACTCGGGAATACCGCCAATGCCAAAGGTCTCCAGGATTACGGCATCGTAGCTATCGGCTAGGGCATCCAGGATACCCGGGTTTACGCCGGGCGTAAGCTTAAGGACAAACACGCGCGGGTCGATGCTGTCGTAGAAACGCACCGGGTTTTCGCCCTGATGCGTGCCGTGAAGCCCGTTGCGCACAATGCGGTCGTTGCGGATGTAGGCAATGGGCGGATAGTTGACGCTAATGAACGCGTTAAAGCTCATGGTGCGCTGCTTGCGGGCGCGCGTGCCGGCGATGGCCACACCGCCAAACACGATTGAGACGTCGTGCGAATGCTTGTCGAGCGCATAGAGCAGGCTCTGGTACAGATTGAGCTTGGCATCGGTAAAGGGGTTGCCCATGGGCTTTTGCGAGCCGGTGAGCACGATGGGCTTGGGGCTGTCCTGAATCAGGTAGGAAAGCGCTGCCGCGGTGTAGCTCATGGTGTCGGTGCCGTGCAGAATCACGAAGCCGTCGTGGTCGGCATAACCCTCGACGATGACGTCGCGGATACTCATCCAGTCGCTGGGGCGCATGTTGGTGCTGTCGATGTTCATGGGCTGCACCACGTCGAGCTCGCAGAGGCCCGAGATCTCGGGGACGCTCTGGGCGAGTTCCTCACCGGTCAGAGCGGGGGAGAGGCCGTTGCCGTCCTCGGTCGATGCGATGGTGCCGCCCGTGGCGATGAGAAGGATGCGCTTCATGCTGGTATTCCTATCGTATTTGCCGCCGCAGAGGCGGAGTCGTTCGGCAGTATTGTGGCACAGGGCGTCCAATGTTCAAACGTATTACATCATCTGTAACGTTTGGTAACACTTCAATCGCCGTCAAATAGGGCCCAGGTCGTGCGTTTGCCGTGCGCTGATGGCTGCGAGGGACGAGAAACCCCATATAACGTGTACACTATGAAAGCTGTTTTCGTTTATTCGCGCGGGTGGGCACCGGCTCCCCGCCAACAAGAGGGGGAAACCATGGATCAAAAGGCTTCCGCAAAGGTCCTCGTACTCGACTTTGGTGCGCAGTACGGTCAGCTCATTGCCCGTCGCGTCCGCGACCTCAACGTGTATTCCGAGATCGTTCCCTGCGACATCTCGGCCGATGAGATTCGCGAGATGAACGCCTCTGCGCTCATCCTTTCTGGCGGCCCGGCCTCCGTGTATGCCGAGGACGCTCCGTCCATCGACCCCGCCATCTTTGACCTGGGCCTTCCCGTCCTGGGCTTTTGCTACGGCCATCAGATCACGGCCGTGACGCTCGGCGGCAAGGTCGGTCACTCCGAGGTGGGCGAGTACGGCCGCGCCACCATCACGCGTACGGCCGGCGCCAAGCTCTTTAACTCCACGCCTATGGAGCAGACCGTGTGGATGAGCCACCGCGACGCCGTGTCCGAGGTGCCCGAGGGCTTTACCGTTACCGCCAGCACCGACGTGTGCCCGGTTGCCGCCATGGAATGCGTCGAGCGCAAGATCTTCACCACGCAGTTCCACCCCGAGGTCAAGCACTCCGAGTACGGTCAGCAGCTGCTGAGCAACTTCCTGTTTGAGATCTGCGGCCTGGAGCCCAACTGGAGCATGGACAACCTGGTCGAGACCATGACGGCCGAGTTCCGCGAGAAGGTCGGCGACGACCGCGTGATTCTGGCCCTGTCCGGTGGAGTCGACTCCTCCGTCGTGGCTGCGCTGGGCGCTCGCGCCGTGGGCAAGCAAATGACCTGCGTGTTCATCAACCACGGCCTGCTGCGCAAGGGCGAGCCCGAGCAGGTGGAGGAGGTCTTCACCAAGCAGTTTGACGTCGACTTTATCCACGTCCACGCCGAGGACCGCTATGCCGAGCTTCTGGCCGGCGTGACCGAGCCCGAGGAGAAGCGTCGCATCATTGGCACGCAGTTCTGGAAAGAGTTCTTCGCCGTGGCGCAGCAGCTCGAGACCGATGGCAAGCCGGTCAAGTACCTGGCTCAGGGCACCATCTACCCCGACATCATCGAGTCCGGCGCGCGCAAGACGGGCGGCAAGACGGCCACCATCAAGAGCCATCACAACCTGATCCCGTTCCCCGAGGGCGTACACTTCGACCTCATTGAGCCGCTCGACCACTTCTTTAAGGACGAGGTCCGCGCGCTTGGTCTGGCACTGGGCCTGCCGGGTCACATCGTGTTCCGTCAGCCCTTCCCGGGCCCGGGTCTTGCCATCCGTATCATCGGCGCGGTCGATAAGGAGAAGCTCGAGATCCTCAAGAACGCCGACGCCATCGTGCGCGAGGAGCTCGACGCCTACAACCAGCGTCTGTTTGAGCAGACCGGTGAGCGCAACTCCGAGCACAGCTGCTGGCAGTATTTCGCGGTCCTGCCCGACATTAAGTCCGTCGGCGTTATGGGCGATGAGCGCACCTACCAGCGCCCGATCATCCTGCGCGCCGTCGAGTCCAGCGACGCCATGACCGCCGACTGGGCCAAGCTGCCCTACGACGTGCTGGCCCGCATCTCTGGCCGCATCGTTGCCGAGGTCCCCGGCGCCAATCGCGTGTGCTACGACATCACGTCCAAGCCGCCCGCGACCATCGAGTGGGAATAAGCGATATTCGTTGATTTCAAGCCTCCGAACTGCGACAACAGGTCGGAGGCTTCTTATTTTGCAACCTCTGTGCAACCTTTTCGGTTTCGCGCCCCGTGAACAGGGAACGTAGCACTGTTCACGTCTGGGCCGATGTCGGCACCGATCATTGCCCGCGCTGCTTCTGCTGCTCGAAGCACGTCGACCGGGGTTCCTCGCCAGAGGAGAACTGACCGTTCCTTGCGAAACCACGAGACCAGCTATATCCGCTTGCCGCGGGCTTGCTTGAGCCAGTTCCTCTTGAAAGAGCCTATACCTCCGAAGAACTTGTTGTACGTCTCACCGTTCTCCTTGGCCTCGCACTTGACCAAGGCAAGTTCGATGGTGCAGAGGTAATCCGCCACTTGCTCGAGGCGGTAGTCGGTCATCGAGGTCTTGCGGCGTCGGACGACCCCTTTTGAGAGGACCTTGCCCACCGAGCGGTCGAGCGCCTGCTTGACGATGTCCTGACCGTTGTCGTAATAGACCTTCACATCGTCGAAGGACTGGAAGAAGCCCAGGTGTTCAATCATGGCGGAGGAGATGTCGCGCCCCATGCGCTCCATTAGCCTTGCCGGGTCTTCGAACTGGCTGCGGCGGTAGACGAACGTGATATAGGAAATGGGAAGTTTGCGGACGAACGAGGAGAAGTAGGCGAGCATCACCTTGCGCTGCTCGATGTTAAGAAACTCATAATCCTTGTGCCCGTTCATGAGAGGCTCGGAGTGGAACGGAATGTTAGGGAGATCGGCCCTGGCAAGCTTGGCCTCATAGCCCGTGACCGCCTCGGCGATGCTGTCTGCCTGGTCGTGAAAGACGAGTGTGAGCAGATAGTAGCGAGCTTTGCCGCCGCGGTCGCCGCTCTCGTCGACGAAGATGCTGAGCTCCTTGGCCAATGGGGACTCCTAATGGAATGGATAAAAAAATAGCCGGGGGACTCCCCCGGCACTTGGAGGTAGCTTAATGAGCCACCAATAACCTTATAGCATGTGCCGGCGGCGAATACAAGAGGGGAGCGGGATGAGGCTGCTGCTGATGGCGTCCCTGAAATAGATTCGCAGCTTCTTCAAGATTACGGAACACGAGAATTGATCGTCGGAGCTGGCTTGCGAAAGTAACCCGAAGCTTGCCTTTGTCTGTACGAACCTGATTCAGAGGCGCAGTGACGCCATCCACGAGAGCGTGTCTGAGATCTTTTCGTCTTTAGGCTCCCTCGCGTGCCCGGCTGCGGGCGGCTCCCGGGGCGGTCGCAGCCGTCATCTCCCGCCGCTCCTCGACCCGATGCAGGCACCCACTGACGCCCTCGAAACCAGGAGCTTTCTTCCGAGTCTGTACGAGTCGATCTCTCCCGACCAGGTGAGGCCGTACGCCTTGTTTCGGCTCGCCCTCATGTACTCCTGCATCTCGATTACCGTCATCCATTCGCCGCGATCTTGGTTGCCCCGGGCGCGGCGCATTCGGCTGTGCGTGTCATGGTTCCCCCAGTCTTCCCGTATGGCACCGCGCGGGCACGCCGCACGACACCGTGTGCCTTTTCGTCTGTGCGACGATTGAACCGCCTGATTGCGGTTGGCGCGCCCGACGGGGGCGGAGACGGGTCGAGGTGGGTCGAGCTGGTCGGGCCTTTACGAAACGGTCATGAGCCGCGTGCCTTAGCTCTCAGCTAAGTCCCCGAAAAGTAAAAGGCGCCCATACGGGCGCCTGCCTAGTGGCTGGAGTTGTTCGGTTGTGGTTGGAATGCTTGTTTTCCGCGGTGCTGTCGTCCGGGGTCCGGCATCTGTCGTTCGCCTCTTCTGTCGTGTTTGATGTTGCGTGTTTTGCGAGCGACCTTGTGCGGGCCTGCCGGCCCGTTGCCCCAGATGCACCCAAATAAATGGTTCCCACCCATTGGGACGTGGGCACCGCGGGAGGGGCGTCTGGGCAAACTGGAACGGACGAGCGGGCATCGGTTTGTCAATCAGTGTGCTTTCTTGCGCAACGCTACAACTGGTCTTCGTTGTTTGAGCTGATAGTTTGCTTGCGCTCACCATGGCAATTACATGAAAGTGGTAATGATCAATACTTGATTTGACCGGATAGCATAGCAATGGTTCTCTAAGTAGCCAAAACGATGGGATAATGTCCAGTATTAACTTAGATGGGAGGACGTCTTTTGACTGATGCGTTGATGAAAGCGTTCTCTACGTATCAGTCGATTGGTGCCACCCACATGAACGAAATGAAGAGATTGTTTGTCGGGCATAGGGAATCGATAGGTTGGCGCATAGATGATCGTAGTAGACGGAAGAACCGATAGAGAAAAACTTTTCGAGCTATTAAAATCTGGCGGTGAATGCAGCGAGCTCGATTTTAAGGAGACGCTAGATTTTTCTAAGAAGATCGATGAGCTCGATTTTGTAAAAGACGCTGTTTCGATGTGCAACCGTTATCCCGGTGGTTACATCGTCATTGGGGTGGACGATGATGGAAATCCATCGGCTAGAACTGAAGATACCAACTGGACGCAATTTGATGGCGCGGTTTTAACGGACAAGATAAGAAAATACGTTCAGGCGCCTTTGACCACCATATCCCAATTACATGAGGTTGATGGACACACATACTGTTTGGTTTGCCTGTTAAGCCTCGAAGACGGGCTTCTCGTTCCTTTTTCAAAGCTCGGACAAGCAGTAGATGGAAAGGGTCGTCAAATTGTCGTGTTTCGCGAGGGCGAAATAGTTAGGCGCGACGGAGCTCAGAATCGGCCCATTGAGTATTCACAGTGGGCAGAAATATTGAAGCAGCACGATACTTGTGTGAGGAAAGACGAGAGCAAACGAATGGATGCTCTCGTGGACAAGATAATCGCTGTTCTTGGAGAGAAGGGTAAAACGCCGCCTCTCGTTTACGGCATGGATGAAGAAGCGCTTGTGCACTCGCTTGAAGCTTGCCTCGAGCAGAAGGAGAACGAGAAGCTTTCTCGCTTCATTTTTCAGGTCGCCGCAGAGTTTCAAAATGATGCGGATGCGATCAACAGTCTTGCCGGCATCGGAGCCTATGCCCTTAGCTATTGCAACGACGCGATATTTGAGAAGGCGGCAGATGCTCTCTACGACTGCTATGCCGCAATTGATGATAGCAAAGCGGACTCCGCTTCAAAAAGTCTAGCTGTGGCGGTTGCTTGTTACGAACTGGGTGCACAGCTTGTTCGCATGAAAAGATGGGATTTAATTGCCCCCTTCGTCAACCGTCAATCCCCATCTCGCTCGTACTCGATATATGCATCCTGGATACGAGACTGCCAGGTTAGGGCCGTGAACGCCGGGCTTTTCAACGAAGCCGGCTCGGGGATGATGATTACAGTTGCCTCAGACAACGCCACGAATCACCCAATTGTGGCACCGGATTGCGGACTAAATAAGGGCAGTGACGCTTCGGCGCATGAGAGATATCTCGATCTCCTATGCTCCTTTGATTTCCTTTACTGTTTATGCGTATTTGTTGCGGGGGTGGGTACTGGACTCGCATATCCCGCCTGTTGCTTCTATTCCGAAAAACGTATCTCTAATGTTGTCTCGCAAATCCTAGGAGGTGACCCAAGGGCGCGAAGAGAGCTTCTCCCCGACGACGACGATGAGAAGATCGCCATGTGTCTAAGGGAGCTTTATCGGCTTGCAAGCAATGAATCGCTTCAGAAGGATAGTAAATTTTATTGGGGATTCGATCCTTCTCGTGTGCTAAGGAAGTTCTTGCAGGATCATCCTGAGCGATTAGAAGAGCAGCCTCCCGACATGTTCAGCTATAACAATCCTGATAGAGACCCTAATAACACGAGCCATTGAGGTCCTTCGTGTGATGTTCGGCTTGTTTGCGGTAATTAGAGCAGAGTAAAACGCATGGTTTATACGCGCTCAAGATTCGGCGTAGTTTATAGGTAAATGCTAGAGGTAGCGAATAGCCATATTTTTTGAACGCTGCTTGCTACCAATCGACTCACGGGCAAGCCACCTGAGACTACTCACTTTGCCCGCCAACGACGATGAGCTGTGACCTGCGGTTTTTCAACCAGCATCAAAGCCGCCAGCGTTAACTCACTTGCAATCAAAATCGTAGGTGGAGAGCAGTATATTTTGTCGGCGGTCATGCACGCCGACGAACGCAACCGGGCTATGTCCGAGGCGCTGGGAGAGGACGTGTACCACTACCACCTCCATGTGGTCTATATCCCGGTGGTGGAGAAGGAGATACGATGGACAAAGCGGTGCAAGGACAAATCCCTGGTGGGCAAGGTCAAAGAAACCGTTATGCAGGTCAGCATGAGCAAAAAGTGGGCATCCCAGCCCGCAGTAGACGAGGCCACCGGGGAGCCATTACGAACAGCAAAGGGCAAGCCTGTGCTGAGAAAGTCGTACAGCGTCTTGCAGGATGATTTCTTTCAGCAGATGCGCTCCGCTGGCTACACGGACTTGGAGCGTGGAGAGCGTGGCAGTTCCGAGGAACATCTGACGGTCACGCAGTTCAAGGTGAAGTGTGAACAGGAGCGGCTTGCACAGCTTCAGGAGGCGGCTGTGCTGGCCCAGGCCGAGGTTGACCGAAGGAACAGGGAGGCGGCAGCTGCCGAAAAGGAAGCGGCCCAGGCCAAGGCCAAACTAAACGATGTGGCCCACATGCTGAAAGGCATGGAGAAGCTGGCGGAGGAATTTTCCAGCGACCCGGAACAGGTCTTGCCAGAAGCGGGACCGCTGGAATCGGCCAGGGCCTACCGGGAGAAAAAGGCCAAGCCCTTATGGGCGAAGATCGTCAAGGTGCTGCGGTCTGTCTACCGGGCCTACTGCGACCTCAAATCCAAATTTGAGCGGCTGCAAGCGGACTATGGCCGGGAGGTCAGCAAAAATAGTTCCTTATCAGAAAGGATTTACGAGGTCTGCGCCGAGAGGGACAGTCTAAAGGGAAAGGTCAGGGACTATGAGCGGGTCAGGCGGGCCATTGGCCCGGAACAGGCGGACAGAATATTAGAGGCCGCTTACCAGCAGGAACAGGCTGAAAAGGAACGGAAACGGGACGCAAGGCAAAAAGCAAGATTAGGCGCACGATAATCACCAAAAACGGAGGGTGTTCCAGTGAATGCCCTCCTGATTTATTGGTTGATTTCCGATCCCAACCGAACACATTGAGCTGACGGCACGCTCCCGCAGTTAACCGAACGCCCCCGAGGTCCTATCCGGGCCCCGGGGGCGGCATTTTCCCAGTTGAAGGAATGGTGGAGATGTGTTTCGATGGGTCCGGTGGCCATGCTCCGCCCGCCGCCCGGCACCTCTTCCCAGACTCAGCCGGACGGTCGGTCCGTCTATTCCGTTTTTCTCCTAGGCTAGGCCAGCGGGGCATCGCCCCTCTCTGCGCGCGCCCTCTCGATGAGCCCCGGCGTCAGGTCGAGATCGCCGAGCGGCACGTCCTCCACGCCGTAGGCGTCCAGCAGCGCCGCCGCGTCCTCCCCGAGCATCGCCCTGAAGGCGCGCGCGGGCGTCGCGAAGCCGAGCGCGCCGCGGGGCTCGGAGTTCACGTGCGACATGGCCAGCGCCAGGTCGGCCGGGGCGAGCCGGTCGAACCTGAGCCCGGCGCCCTTGGGCAGCAGCTTCCTGATCTCGACGTGGTTGCGCTCGCAGGCGCCCTTCTGGTCGCTGCGCCTGGGGTCGCAGTAGAACAGCCTCGTCTCGCCCGGCCCCTCGCCGAGCAGCGCCGCGATCGCCGCCTCGTCGGAGAACTCGGCGCCGTTGTCGGTGAGGACGGCGCGGAACACGCGGCGCGTCCCGTCGGCGCCGAGGATGGCCCGGACGCCCTCCAGGGCGTCCGCGACGCACCCGGCGGTCTTCTCCTCCAGCGGCAGCGCGAGCTGGAGCCTGCTGGGGCGGTGCAGCAGCGTGAGCAGGCAGGCGGAGTCCTCCCGGGCCCCCTCGACGGTGTCCATCTCCCAGGCCGCGGCGCACGCGTCCTCCCCGAGGGCGAGGAACGCGGCATACGACCTGCGGGCGGAGTGCCGCGTGGCCGCCCGGCCGGCGGCGCGCTTGCGCGGCCTGTAGCCGACCTTTCGCCTGAGCTCCATGTTGGTCATGCCGTCGTAGCCCGCCGAGACCCAGCGGTAGATGGTCGACGGCGACAGGTCCACCGGGCCGCCGTTGCGCGCCGCCATCTGCTCGGGCGACAGCCCCCGGCGCAGGCAGTCCCTTATCGCCTCCAGCCTGGCCGCCGCGGCGGGCTCGTCGGCGTCTATCCCGCGCCTGGACGAGACGAGGACCGAGTCGGCGCACAGCTGCGCGGCCCGGGCCTCGTAGAAGACGTGGGGGCGGCGCTTGCAGCCGATCGCGCGGTACCGGCCGCACCCGTTGCAGCAGCGCGGCCACGCCGCCAGGCGCGGGCAGGCCGCCGACAGGTCGGCCGAGGCGTCCACGCGCTCGCCGCGCCTGGGCTTCGGCGCCGTGACGAACCTGTGCGACGCCACCTCGGCGCTCACCGTCGAGGGCGACCTGCCCAGCTCCCTGGCGATCTCCCTGCACGAGGCCCTGCGCTCCAGCATCCTCTGGACCGTGTCCCGCTCGTGCCTCGTGAGCCTGCCGTAGGCCCTCGGGGCCGCCTTCTCGGAACCCTTCTTCCTCTTTCCGGACATGCCGTCCTCCGATCTCCCGGGGCCGGCCGATCCGGCCCTCAGGGTATCGGGTTCCCACATTCATCCGCACATGT